>CAZFZX010000208.1:1591-3480 GCA_964523765.1 uncultured Enterobacteriaceae bacterium | reverse complement strand
TGCGCCCGTCATCGCTTGGCTTTGATCGGGCCGGGTTATGTTTTTCCCTATTCATGTACGATGAATCGAACAACCGTCAGACGGCAATTTCCCGTTTCGTTCGCCTTAGACGGCGAATGTCTTGATGCGCAGAAGGGTGGTCACGAAGCGTGCTGTATCCGCAGTATTCTTGTGGCCATTCAGCAAAGCATTTATTTGCTGAAACCGGGAAAGCGATCGGTCGCAAACCGGGTGTGGCAGGCACTGCACGCTTCGATCATGCGGTCGAAGATTTCTTTTTGTAGCGGTCGATCGTTCACCCGTGCCGCTTGTGCAAGCTCCGCCGCAATCGCGTGAAAGTTCCTGTCCATCTGAACAAAGTCCTGCGGAGCGACGGTCATGAGGTGTTTCTTATCCTCTGGTGTCATGGACTGGCGCAAAATGAAACTATCGTGGATCTGCTGTGCCAGTGTTTCTACTCGTTCATCATCTCCCGCGACCAGCGCCGAAAGAATTTTCTGACTGGCATCGTTGATCGACACCATCTCTTTGCGCAGAAGATCTTGAAGTTTTGGTGTCAGCTTCGGTGAGACGGGTTCTTGAGTTTGCGCCAGCGAAAAACCGCTCCCCACAATCGTGATAAGAAAAGCGAAGAACCATAAAAAAGGTTCCTTTGCGTGTATGTCGATCATCAATGCGCTCCCTTTCAGTTTCCTGCGTTTTCCGTCTCGATCCGCCGGTCTCACAGACGAAAGACGTGGTCGAACCGGTCGAATATGCGAGCCATCGCTATATCCTGTGCCTCAGGGCGGTGAATTCCAATTCGCGCGGCAATGAGCCCAAAAAAGTACATTGCGGCGTGATGTCCGACGATAGTTTCTGGGTTTTGTTTTCAGATGCCGGAGACAAGGTCAAAATGTTTAAAAGGCGGTCCAATGGATGCCAAAAGAACTCCAAATAGGGGAGAAAAGTCATACTGTAACGAACCGCGGAATTCAAATTGACGGTATTAATATAACAGGATAAGCGAATTCGGCCGGGTCACTTCGAACCAGGTGCTTGGGGGGTCCGAAATGCCCTGGGTGCCACACTTTTTGTTAAACGGTTGGGACAACCAGACCCTTTCCTAATACGTTCTCTGGCATCGCAATGGTGCTGCGGCCGAGTGGCGGCAAAAGCGGAGCGGTTACCGATCTGCGGCCAACTCTCCGCAAAGTGGGCGGCGCGTCGCAATAGCGAAAAGCAGGTCGCGAAAACTCGCTTTCGACCGGAGCGCCGCCGCCAGTGCCCAGAAAGGCCCCGCCCAAGGCGATATCGTCTGACCGGCCTTCAGGCGTTGTTAAGCGGCTTTTCTTTTTCTGTGGTATCCCAACCCCGCCAACCCGAGACCTACTAGGGCTAAAGTCGCGGGTTCTGAGACGGCACCTTCGTCACCGAATCGGACCGTCAACTGCACCTGATTTGGATCGGTAATTGGGCCAACGTCTGCGAAGTTCACTTCGATGCGATTCGCGGTGACGTTTACATCGCTAAGGTCGAAACCGGAGTAGCCAGTCTGGCTACTAATAGACACGCCCAGGAAATCGACGATCGTATTGGAAATATCTGTAAAAACGAAACCGTTAAAGCTAGCGGGCACGAAGACGCCCCCATCTGCTCCAAAAAAATCTATAGTTGAAGAGCCTATGTCAATATTTGGACCGTCCGCCCTTTCGGTGAATTCGATCCCGCCATCGACCGTGTTGGTTTCGGTTGCGTAAATCGAGCCGAGCGAACTCCAATGCCATTCGATCAACAGGTCGTTGCCGATGAACGCGCCATGCGCAACGTTCGGCAGGGTAGGTAGCACTAAAGCGGTTGTCGCGACGATGGCCGCGCTAAGCAACTTCCTCACTATTTACCTCCAAAAT
>CAZFZX010000208.1:0-1581 GCA_964523765.1 uncultured Enterobacteriaceae bacterium | reverse complement strand
AAAATCGATTTCCCCTAACGTCTATAACGGCTAGGGCTTTGCTTGCGGTAAATCCGGGGACACGGTAAATCCGGGGACACAATACCAAACTCCATCGAACTGCGTCGTTCAACGGATCAATGCGTCCGGATGACCTCCCCGGTACGAGGTATAGCGCCTTTACGCGAGCTACTGCGCACTGCAGGATTGGCCGTGGCCGAGCGCTCACGTACATCGGAGTGGTCACGACGATAACTTGATGAGTGTCCCGCCCATGCTGTCGTTGGTTGACGACTGGAGCGCTAACTTATCGCAGCGCACCGTGGCTCGCGAGTGGGAAGCGATCTGGTAACACGCACGAACGGGTCGCCCGCTCGGATCGGAACCGTTTATCGAGGATCTAGAGCAAGTGACTGGGAGACCATTGAAGAAGCAAAAACCAGGACTCCGGCCGAGGCTGCGGAACACAACCGCCGCGGCTCCGAATTGAGTATTGTGTCCCCGGGATTGTAATTGAGTATTGTGTCCCCGGGATTGTCCGCGCCCGGGATTGCCAAACCCATCAAATCTGCGAGTCTTACCTGCGCCACTGTATTAGCTTACGGCGACCGTACGGGCCTTGCGTTCAATTCGATGACCGCTTCTAATATCGTTGCGCAACGAGCTCGATACCGACTATAGCGTCTTTGAACGTGTCTACGGCGGGCTCGTAGAAATGGGGATCCAGCGGCGCGGTTTTGCAGAACGGTATGGCGGTCTTGCGATCCGTTCGGCCGTGACGGTGTGCGCAATCACCGAGGAGATCGCGCGCGGCGACAGCGGTCTCGCTTTGCACACGTTGCTGATACCGTGGGGTATGGCGGCGGCGATGGGCGGGCAGAATAAGGCGCTCATGGATGAATTCATCCCGATGTTCTGCGACGATACGCCGCGCGTGGCGTGCATGGCAATAACGGAGCCCGCCGGCGGTTGCAACGTCGAGGACGGCGCCGAACGCGCCAAAACGATCCGAACCAAGGCGCGCCTCGACGGTGACGAATGGGTGATCAACGGCGAGAAAATGTGGCCGAGCGCTGCCGGCATCGCCGACGTTTACTGCGTCGTGTGCACGACCGAAGGCGACGACCACGAACAGGGCTTGGCGCTTATCTATGTGCCCAAGGACACTCCGGGTCTGAGCTTCGGCAAACCCGAAGGGAAGATGGGGATGCGCATGACCGACGTCAACGCCGCCATCTATTTCGACGATGTCCGCGTACCACAAGCCTACCGTGCGGCCGGGCCGGGGACCGACTGGAAACTGTTTCGCGGCAATATCTCCTGGGGCCGGCTGACCAGCGCACCGATGGCCATCGGTAATGCCCAGGCCGTACTCGAGGAAGTCATCGAATATACAGCGACACGGGCCTACGGCGGCAAGCCGGTGCGTAATCACTCGCTGCAAGGCGCGATGATCGCCGACATGGCGATTGGCGTCGAAAGCGCGCGCGCCTACTACATGAGCGTCGCCAAGATGTTCGACAACCGCAAAGAGTACGGCAATGTCAACGAAGATTTTCTTCTTGCGCGCGCGAGTGCGGCCAAGATCTATGCCTGTGACGT
>CAZFZX010000207.1:0-6956 GCA_964523765.1 uncultured Enterobacteriaceae bacterium | reverse complement strand
AATCAAACCCATATGCAGCTGCATCACCGACACTCATGCAATATGCGGGCTAGCCTGCATATTGCACCAGCCGAACAACGCCTGCCTGGTGATGCGTTGACAGTCGGTGCGATTCCCGGAATTATCGCGAGGTTCGAACCGGAGCAAACTGTCCCCGGCGTTGTTCTATCGCGATTCCGGCGGTTTCTCGCTCACTGTGGTTTGGTTTTCGCTCAAGCGATAGCTACGGCTATCACTCTCCCTCCAAACTCGCCCCCGAGTTGAATTCCGCCGGCTCTCGCGATGCTGGTGCAATATGCAGGTTAGCGCCCGCTTCATCTTTGCACCCCGCCGCTTTGCGTTCATCTTTCCGACGATTTACATTGCCGCATGCCAGAACGCGAACACCCAATCGCCAACGCCAGCGTACTGTTAAGGAGGACGGACTCGAGCCGAATCCGTTTAAGTCTCCTTGCCGCGGGCGCCGTCTTCCTGCTCCTCACAGCCTGCGACCGACCCCGCCCGGCCATCCATTTGGTCGGCGATACCATGGGAACCCGATACTCCGTGAAAGTCATCGGTCCCGGCGCGATCGAACCCGAGTCCCTGCAGAACCGTATCGAAGAGTTGTTGACGGCAATTAACGGCACGATGTCGACCTATGATCCGAACTCCGAATTGTCGCGCCTGAATCGGAACTCCGCGACCGATTGGATCGACGTATCGGATCAACTGTACACGGTGTTGGAAGTGGCGATGAGGATCGGGCGTGCCACCGGCGGTGCTTTCGACATTACGATTGGACCGCTGGTCAATCTGTGGGGCTTCGGACCCGAACCCGGTGCGCGTACGGTACCCGATATCGCCGCCATCGAGAGCGCCCGCCAACGAGTCGGCATTGACAAGTTGCTGTTGCGAGCCTCGCCCACTGCGGTTCGCAAACGGCGCGGTGATGTGTACATCGATCTGTCGGCCATCGCCAAGGGCTACGCCGTGGACCAAATCGCCGCGTACCTCGACGGACAGGGTTTTGCCGACTATCTGGTGGAGATCGGCGGTGAGTTGCGTGCCAGTGGATCCAACCAGAGCGGGGTGCCGTGGCGGATCGGTATCGAAAACCCGGTGGTAGAAGGGCGCGTGATCGGCCAAACGGCACCATTGAGGGATAATGGCATGGCGTCTTCGGGCAATTACCGCAATTTTTTCGAGCTGGACGGCGTGCGCTATGGCCACACCATCGATCCGAGAACCGGTACCCCGACCCGTCACCGGCTTGGGGCGGTAACCGTCATCCACCCGCAAGCGATGATGGCCGACGCCTGGGCAACGGCGCTGATGAGCCTCGGGTTCGACGCGGGCCTGGCCTTGGCTCGGGAACACAACCTCGCCGCTCTTTTTTTGGTCGCCGAGGCCGATAAATGGGAAAGTACTGTGACCCCGGCCTTCGGTCTTGCAATTGCTAACGAATAGCTAGCGCGCGCCGGTTTAAGCTGGGTGCGCCACACGAGAAACGAAAAACGAACGAGATCCTAATGAAACTCATACCAGTCATTCTGGCCGGCGGCGGGGGCGCCCGTTTGTGGCCCATGTCGCGCGGCTATTATCCCAAGCAATTTCTCTCAGTCTCCGGCGAAGAGACCCTGTTGCAGGGAACACTGTCGCGGTTCGGCGGCAGCATCGGGCGTGCCCTCGATGTAAAACCACCCATGATCGTGTGTAACGAAGAGCACCGCTTCTTAGTCGGTGAGCAAGCCCGGCTGGCCGCGCAACCGTTGCAGTCCATCGTGCTAGAGCCGGTTGGTCGGAACACGGCGCCGGCCCTCACTTGCGCGGCCCTGCTGGCGGCAGCGGAAAACACCGATCCGATGTTATTGATGATGCCAGCCGATCATTTGATCAAGAACACCGATGCGTTTTGCGATGCCGTGATTGCCGGCGGTCGGCTGGCGGCCGACGGTGCGCTGGTGACGTTCGGCGTCGTACCGGACAAACCGGAAACGGGTTACGGGTACATTCAACTCGGCGAGTCGCTGGCAGCCGAGGGCCCGGCGAGCAACGCGATCGCGGCCTTCAAGGAAAAGCCGGAGCTTGCCACCGCGACAGAATACCTCGCCGACGGCGGCTATCGATGGAACGCGGGAATATTTCTCTTGCGCGCGAACGTGTGGCTCGAAGCGATCGGCGAGTTCAATCCCGAGATACTCAAAGCTTGCCAGGCCGCGGTAGACGGAGCCGCGCGCGACGGCGAATTCGTGCGCCTGGACAAAGAGTCCTTCGAGGCCTGCCCGAGTGACTCCATCGACTACGCTGTGATGGAACCCGTTGTCGAACAAGACAGCCGCCGCGGCGCGGTAGTCTCGCTCGACGTCGGGTGGTCTGATGTCGGTTCGTGGTCCAGCATCTGGGAAGTTTCCGATCGGGACGGGGACGGCAATGTTTCGCGCGGCGACGTCCATTTGGAAGGCAGCGCGAACAGCGTCGTGATTGCCGAGCATCGTCTGGTAGCCGCGTTGGGATGCGAAGACCTCGTGATCGTCGAAACCCCGGATGCTGTGATGGTTGCGCCGAAAGACCGTGCCCAGGACGTGAAAAAAATTGTCGACTGGCTCAAGGAGCAAGATCGCGACGAGTGGTTATCCCATCGCCGCGTATATCGGCCCTGGGGCAGTTACGAAAGCGTCGACGCCGGCGACGGTTTCCAAGTCAAACGGATCATCGTAAATCCCGGCGCCGCGTTGTCCCTGCAGATGCACAATCACCGGGCGGAGCATTGGATCATGGTCAACGGCGCAGCCACCGTCACCTGCGGTAAGAAACAATTCATGTTGTCCGAAAACGAATCCACCTATATCCCGGTCGGCGCGACGCATCGCCTGGAGAATCCTGGTACCGTCGCCTGCGAACTCATTGAAGTGCAATCCGGGAGTTACCTCGGGGAAGACGATATCGTGCGGTTCGAGGATAAGTACAACCGGGCGTAGGAAACCGCGCTTCGCCGAAGTAGACGGCAAACTCCGCCCGCTGATGTGGATGCTCGCGGTAGTAATGGCCAGCACCGTCATCCCCGCAGTCCCGTCATCCCGGAAGCCACGCAGTGGCTATCCGGGATCCAGTAAAAAATATCCGCCGCAGGCGGACTTTGCCGGCCCACTTACTGTCTTGGCTACAGCCCAAAAGCTATACTTGATCACTAACCGCCGGAATCGGATTTTCGGCGCAGCCGAAACACAAAGTCAGGGAGAGACACAATGGCGGCAATCGGTTTCGATACACTGAAATTCGCCCGTAGATTAATGGCAGCGGGCGTCCCGGAGGAGCAGGCAGAAGCCCAGGCAGAAATTATGGCGGAAGCATTTTTGCTCAACATGGACGCATTGGTCACGAAGGATTACCTCGATGCGAGATTTGCGGAGCAGGACGCTCGCATGGATATCCGTTTTGCAGAGCAGGATGCGCGTATCGACGCCCGCTTTGCCGGAATCGATACCCGCTTCGCCGAAGTAGACGGCAAGTTCCGCCTTCTAATGTGGATGCTCGCAGTAGTAATGGCGAGCACCGTCATCCCCGCGGTCCATCGATTACTGGCCTGAATTCCGAAGCCCCGTCATCCCGGAAGCCACGCAGTGGCTATCCGGGATCCAGTAAACAAAATATCCGCCGCAGGCGGACATTGTCTGCGGGCCATTTTCTATCCCGGCCACGGTCGAAAAGCTATACTTGATCAGCAACCGCCGGAATCGGATTTCCGGCGCGGCCGAAACACAAAGTCAGGGAGAGACACAACGGCAGCAGTAGGTTTCGATACACTGAAATTCGCCCGTAGGCTAGAAGAAGCGGGTGTCCCGCAGGAGCAGGCAGAAGCCCAGGCGGAAATTATGGCGGAAGCATTTTTGCTCAACATGGACGCATTGGCCACGAAAGATTACCTCGACGCGAGATTTGCGGAACCGGACGCTCACATGGATATTCGTTTTGCAGAGCAGGACGCTCGTATCGATACCCGCTTCGCCGAAGTAGACGGCAAGTTCCGCCTTCTAATGTGGATGCTCGCAGTAGTAATGGCGAGCACCGTCATCCCCGCGGTCCATCGAATACTGGCCTGAAATCCGAAGCCCCGTCATCCCGGAAGCCACGCAGTGGCTATCCGGGATCCAGTCAAAAAAATATCCGCCGCAGGCGGACTTTGCCGGCCCACTTACTGTCCTGGCTACAGCCCCAAAGCTATACTTGATCAGTAACCGCCGGAATCGGATTTCCGGCGCAGCCAAAACACAAAGTCAGGGAGAGACTTCGTGACATTTACGGGTCGTGTCCCGGATCAGGAATTACTCGAAATGCTGAATACTGCTGATTTGTGCGTAAATCCGGACGTAGCGAGCGAAATGAACGACAAGTCGACAATGAACAAGATCATGGAATATATGGCCCTGGGCAAGCCGGTGGTGCAATACGATCTGAAGGAAGGGCGGTTTTCGGCTCAAAGTGCGTCTTTGTACGCAGCGAAGAACGATCCTATCGATATGGCGCGGAAGATTGTTGAGTTGCTTGATGATCCGGAGGCCCGCGAACGAATGGGGACTTTCGGTCAACGACGCGTGCTGGACGAATTGGCATGGGATTATGAGGTGCCGAAATTACTCGCCGCCTACGAGGCGGTTTTTAGTCGCTAGGCTGATATTCCAAGAGGGGATTTGACCGGCTTGTTCGATGTATGATTGTTAACAATTGACCGATGTCTCATGTCCGCGTAGACCTCTACCGAATCACACTTCCAGACGATCGAGTTTAGTAAGCTGCCGGGCGAGTACAGGGCCTAATGATATTCCGAGAATTTGCCGCCTTGGCCTGCAAATGACGATTCTGTGACAATAGCGCCAGCAGGTAAGCGGCCCGTACAGAGAGAACTATTGAGTGCGCATCGCATGCGATAGACATGCGGCTTCCGAAATACGATGACTGAAAACCAAAATTCACCGAGTGCGCCGCCTGTAGCTAGCGTTGCCTGGGCCCCGCGAATAGTTGCAATTTTGATGTCGGTGTTCCTTCTCGTCATCTATGCAGACGGATTGGAATGGATGCTGAAGAAGTGGGAACAGGAAGAATATAGCCACGGTTACCTGATCCCCGTTATCGCATTGTTCCTGCTATGGCAGCGCACCGAAGAGCTTGAGAAAAGGAAGCTGTCGGGTTCCTGGATGGGCCTGTTGTTTGTGGTCGGTGCGTTAGGAGCTTTCGTTCTCGGCGAACTCAGTTCGATCTACCAGATCATTCAGTACGGTTTCCTGCTGGCGTTGTTCGGCATCACCATCGCAATGGTCGGGTGGAAAGGGTTCCGTCTATTGTGGGTGCCGTTCATATACCTGTTGTTCATGGTGCCGCTGCCAAGTTTTGTTTACCAGGGTCTGTCGGGCGCCTTGCAGCTGATTTCATCCGAACTCGGCGTCGCTGTGATCCGTTTGTTCGGCATTAGCGTTTTTCTGGAAGGCAATGTCATCGACTTGGGCGTCTATCAATTGCAGGTCGCCGAGGCCTGTAACGGTTTGCGTTATCTGTTCCCGCTCATGAGTTTTGGTTTTTTGTGCGCCGTGATTTATCAGGGCGCGTGGTGGCAGCGGGGCGTCGTTTTCCTGTCGTCCATTCCAATCACCATCTTGATGAACAGTTTCCGGATCGGCGTCATCGGTGTTTTGGTGAATTCCTTCGGCATCGAGCAGGCAGAAGGGTTTTTACACGACTTTGAAGGGTGGGCCGTGTTCATGGCTTGCGTCGGCATCTTGTTTATCGAGATGTGGTGCTTCGCGAAGCTGGGCGGAAAGAATCTGGTCGACGTTTTTGGCGTGGAGATCCCGCCGACCGAATCGTTGGGGCGCCTCCTGCCGAGAAGATTGCAGCCCCAGCTCGTCGCATCGGCAGTTGTGCTTGGTCTGGGTGTCGTTCTGGCTTTGAGCATTCAATCCCGGGAGGTACAGATTCCGGAGCGAGAGGCGTTTTCGACATTCCCGCTCGTTCTCGGGCCATGGTCGGGTAAGAGCGGGGTGATCGAGAATCGGAGCGTGTTGAAGTCGCTGGCGGCCGACGACTATCTGCTTGTTGATTATCAGAACAGCGGTGATGGCAGCCGCATCGGCCTGTGGATCGCTTATTACGAGGAGCAGCGTAAGGGGAGGGCGGTTCATTCGCCCAGGGCTTGCATGCCGGGCGGCGGTTGGCAGATCGAGGATTTTGGTCAATATACCCTGGAGGGTATCGGGCCCTCCGGAGAAGACCGAACGATCAATCGCGCGGTGATTGCCATGGGCGATATGCGTCAGCTCGTGTATTTCTGGTTTGTGGAACGGGGTCGCATCCAGACCAACGAGTACGCCGTAAAATGGCGAATATTTTGGGACGCGCTCACCTTGAATCGGACGGAGGGCGCGTTGGTTCGCATAACGACTTTCGTGCAGGATGCCGCGCAACTCGACGAGGCGGATGCGCGGTTAAATGAGTTTGTCAGGGTGGTGGAACCGTATTTCGAGCGTCATCTGCCGTCTCGCGATGCGACCTTCGAGCAGGTTGCGGCGGGTACCGATGAAGGTGGCACGCGCTAAATAGGGGAGCGGAAAGATGATACGTTTTTATAGTTGTGCTGGGGCGCGCAACGGCAGAGTTGCGACGGGTAGGGCGGCGGGAATTCGGGGGGCCGCGGGAGCGGTCCTAGGTTCGCGTCTCGGTAAAATGGTGTCCGCCTGCGGCGGGCTTCTTTTACTGGATACCGGGTCTAGCCCGGTATGACGGTGATGGTGACGGTGCGCGGGATCGAAGGAGTGGCCCTAGGTTCGCGTTTCAGTCAAATAGTGTCCGCCTTTGGCGGGTGTTTTTTTACTGGATATCGGGTCAGGCCCGGTATGACGGCGATGGTGCGGGGGGCCGTGTGAGCGGTGCTAAATAACGGAGCAGAAATACTGAGCAGTTAAATTGAACTCGGGTGGTCCCTA
>CAZFZX010000206.1:0-6961 GCA_964523765.1 uncultured Enterobacteriaceae bacterium | reverse complement strand
GCAGGAATTTGGGTTCCGGGTGGTCAACTGGGAATCTGACTACTACATTAGCGTAACGGGGCCGGCGCCGACCCCGCTCGATGCTCGAGAATGGGACCGGGCGCGCGGCGTCGACGAGCCAGTCTTGCGACGGATAGCCTCTAAATACCTCGGGATCAAAGGCCGGTTGGCTAAGCTGGATCCCGACGGGCTCAACATCGACGGCATCATTACTCTGAACGACAGCGGTACGGGAACCGACATATCCATTACATTCCGATTTCGCGAAATGAAGCCGCAACCCACAGGGTCCATCCTGCCGCGCCGCGAATACCCGCCTCCGGCGGCATCCAGAATCGGCTTTGAAAAGATCTGGGACCGCTTCGAATACCTGTCCGGGTCCATCGTGCAGTCGGCGAAACCTCAATAAGGAATCGCTATCGAGGCAGGGGCACGGAGTCTCCTTCCGACGCCTTCAGTGTAGCGTAGAGCGCGGCGGTTGCCTCCGAGATCGACACCCCGCCCTCCGTCACCACCGCTGTACGACAGCGATCGAATGTTGCCAATGCTTCGCCGATCTGGCCCGAATCGCGGTACATCCTCATGAGGTTTCGACTAAGCGTTTCGGCCGCGGGATCCAGTGTGATAGCTGCCGCGGCTACGCCAATTGCTGACGATCGGTGGCCCGACGATTCCTGCGCATCCGTAAGCAGGCAAATACCTTTGCAAAACATTTCTCTGTATCGGGCGCGTGCGGTAGTAACGCAGGGTTGATCTTTTAAGTCGGGGAGGAACGGCCCACGATAGAGCTCAAGAAGTCGCTGTGCATAGACCTCGATCTCGGCATCGTCGATCCACGGCTGAACGTCGTGTGATCGCGATTCGATGTCTCCAACGATTCTCTCGACCGCAAAGGCATCAACCGCGACCATCCGGGGATCCAGTGTCAGCGCGCCATCACGGAAAATAATCACGTCATCGTGCCCAAGGATCCGTCGCAGTCGATGGAGGTTAATAGTCAGCGATTTGCTGCCGTACTCGTCTTCGACATGTGGCCACAAAACGCCAGCGACGTCACCCGCGCGAACGTGTTGCGCGCCTAGTGCCAACAAAATCTTGAGCAGGTAGAGCGGTCGCCCGCGCCCTTCGCTCGTTTGCTTGTCCAACTCGCCGAATTTGCTGACGCTGAACCCGCCAAGCGTCGTGATCGACAAAGTCCACGGCCAGTCGGGTATATCGAATGGTGGTCGGCTCGGCTGTAACTTGCGCCGGATGACCAGTTTCTGAACGTATTTCGTCTCAATTTTCTCCCGTAGGGCGATCGCGCAAACGTCGGCGAGTTGCGCGGGGTTCCACCATGGGATCGCGTAACAGGCATGTTGACGCCCCAAGCCGAGCGCGTAGCGCAAGGCATTGCCTCCACTGGTCGCTTTACCGCCCTCGATAGCGACGCTGCCGTATATGAGCAGGGTTAAGAATTCCAATAGTGGATTGTCAACGTCGCGGGCCATGCTGTGCACGCGTCGAAGTTGTGCTGTCCCGGCGCGTTTGTCGCCACAGAGAAATAGGAGTTGAGCGCAAGCGATGCTCGACAATATTTCCAGAAAGACGATTCCGAGTTCGACCGCCGCCTTCTGCGCCTCGCGCTGACGATGCAGCGCTTCGATCGCGTCGTTTTCGATCAGTACGCGCCAGGAGCCAAGATAGTTAAGCAAGAAGACCAGTACGCGCTCGGCCGGCGAGGTCAGCCCTTTGAGGGTCTCCAACCAACTATCGGCCGTATCGAGATCTGCATTCATCATCGCCGCAGCACATTGCATAGCACAAGCAAATCCGCGCAAATTGTCCACGGCATTTTCATCCATTTGCTTAATGCACTCCTGCGCGGCCGCCGTTGCTTCGTCGTCGGCGCTACGCAGCAATGCGATCATCCCCGACACCAGGAGGTATTTGCATCGCATCCCTGTTCGATCTTCATCGGTGAACGCACTGCGGTAGCGCGCGGTTAGCTCATCGGCCCAGTCGAACTGACCGGACAGCATGCGCGCGAAGCCAAGCATGACGGCATAACGCCTTTGCTCGGCGGGGTTCGTGATATTTTCTAGCATGTCCTCTGACCATCGGAACCACATCTCCACGTCGACACGTTTTGGATTGCGCAGCAAGGCGGCGAGCAGTACGACGGCGGAGATGTGCTGCAGAGCATCCTCGTCCGGTTTGGATTCGACGAGCCCGGTAATCGACGTGACCCAATCATCCAGAAGACTGTAGTCGTCGGCTTCCTCGATGATCGCCTCGATGACGCCGGTAGCCGCGAGGACCATCCCTGTCCTGTCGATTGTTTCCGCATCGGAAAACCGTCGGTACGCCCTCGCGAAGGCGTTGCGTGCTTCACGCGCGGAATCCGGTTGGCGGGATTTACCAAACCAATAGAGCAACCATGGATTGGCCTCTAGCCGGTCAGGTGGGAGCTCTTCCAACCATTTCGCAACCATGGATATCCGGCCTTGTCGAGCCAGGGTCTTGGCGTGCTCAGTGATAACCAGTTCGAGCCGTTCCCAATCGAGATTTTCCGACAGCAGCTCCACCGCTTCTTCCGGGTGACCCGCGGCGGCGAGAAACTTGGCGCTGTTCCGGCAGGACTCGCTTACCTGATCGTGATTGAGTAGTTCGTGCGCTCGCGCTTGCAGAAATTCACGCAGAAGGGGGTGCAAAATGTACTCGCGTTCAGCGGGGACGCCGCGTTCCGTCACAAAGTAATTGTTGCGCGCTAGATTTCCGAGAATATGCTGAGCCGTCGACTCACCACTGATCGCCTCGGCCATCTCCGCGCTCAATTGCCGCGGCCAGCACACACTGAGTAGGAAATCCCGGGTGGTTGAATCGAATGTTGCGAAGACCTCCTGCGCTATGTAGTCGAACAAAACGCTGCCTGTCCCATCAGCGATCTCACCCGCGAATTGAGGTGTCCCTCGCGTGTATTCGATCATCATAACGCAGCCCGCCATCCACCCGGAGCTGACGCTATAGATTGCTTGACGAGCCTCGGCGTCGAGATTCGCATGGCGCAATTCCGCTAATTGCTCGAACTCGTAGAGCGACAGTCTCAGGTCGTCGCCATCGATCCTGACGAGCTTGCCGTTTAGGAGATGCCTGGCGAACGTGGGTGGCGGGCCGGTACGACTGACGAATACCAGTTTCGACTGCCGCGGAACTTCGTCGATGGCAGCCGAAAGAATCTCATTTAACTCAATATAAGTAGGTAGAGCGTCGTAATTGTCCAAGACGATGACCAGAGAACCTCGAAATCCTGCATAGATTTCCCGAAACAGACGCTTTGCAAATCCGGCCCAGTTAGCGCTTTCACTGGGCAGCTCGGGCAAATTCGTTAGCTGCCCGTCACCGTGTTTAATTGCGGTGCGCCGAAGATAGTGGAAAAAGGTTGCCACATCGGCGTCGGCCGAATCGACTTGGTACCATAACGTGACGCGTTTCCGGGTGCTAAGGTAGCTTGCGATGGCGGTTGTCTTACCCGAGCCCGGTGGGCCCGCAATCCATACGGCTGGCTTATCACCGGCCTCGTCCAGCATCTCGAACAGGCGCTCGCGCTCGACAACTAGCGAGAGCGTTGGCTGGGTCGTTTTTGCGAAGCTCAGTGTGGTTTGCATCATGTCGAGCTATTGTCGCGACTGTTTCCCAGGAAGAATCTTTCTTGCTTGCATAGAGTGTAGAGCGTCCGGCAGTAGAAATGAACGGGTCACGCGTAATGCTACGGAGACATGAAAGCCCAATGCCTCAAAATATTGTAGTCCCCTACGGACGAGGGTAATTTTGGAGTGCCGAATGAGGTGCCGTCACCACCACGAAAATGAACCCCGGAATAGTTCTTGCGACGACTGCGGTGCTTTACCGGGTTGATGATCCGACTGCGGCTGTCGACTCCGCCGATCAATGGCTCTTGCTTTGGCGGCTAAGAGCGATCCGTTGCGGGTCGCGGGCAAGGACCGCACAGTTCATTGGTTTAAAATGTCACACTATGATTAGACTTGGTAGTTGATGCACAAATAAGTAGAGCCGTAACCGGCACGAAAAAGGAGCGAGACATGCGTTTAGAACATTTGTTTGAATTTTCAGTGAGTCTTAAGCCGTTAATCAGCGCGGGTATGACGACCGCAGGCGAACGCGTTATCGCGGACCTGGATGGTGGTACGTTCGAGGGGCCGAAACTGAAAGGCAAGGTGCGGGCGAGTGGTGCCGATTGGGCTCTGATCCGCAGCGACGGCACCCTTAAGATTGATGTGCGCGCGGTGCTGGAAACCGACGACGGCGCGGTCATTTACATGCCCTACCGGGGCCGCATGGTGATGACCGACGCGATCGGTAAAGTGCTCTCGGACGGTGAAGGCGAAACCCAGTATGGCGACACCTATTGGCTCACCCAGATCCAGTTCGAAACCGGCGACGAACGTTATGCCTGGCTAAATTCGGTGATGGCCGTGGGCGAGGGCAAGCTAGCGCCCAACTTGGCGGCCTATCGAGTGTCGGCTGTCCAGCCCGATTAGGGCTTTCGCCTCCGACACCTTCAGTGCGATCGTCGGCTTTCGGGAAGTAGCGCGAATGGCGCACTGGCGCGTACGGAGTCTGCCGTTCAATGCAGAACCTGTATTCCGTGCGCCGTAATCCCGGTTCGCGTTACGCGGCTGTATTCCGGAACTGTTCGCACATTGCGAAGAAATCGGCGAAGTACTCCCCGATCTTCCCGTTTGTCGCCACTGACGACGATTCTCTCGTCAGGTGTACGCGGCGAACGGAGATGTACCACCGCTGGTCGTGCTTGACGTAGTCGTCCTCGTACCAGCCATGGAGATTGTTGTAGATGGCCTCCGGCCGCAGCATGAATTCATTGAGCTCGCACTTGCCGCGCGCGGTGTCGCCGTCGATATCGATGACGAAATTGCTCATGACGTGATGAATCCCGGGCACCGTCTTGTGCAGACCGTCGACAAAGCGTTCCAGCTCCGCGCGTCCGCCGACGACCAGACCGATCGACGGCACCTCAAAGCTGCCGTCCTCGGTGAATAGGGACGACCAGGCGTGCGGGTCGCCATGCGCGTAGTCGGCGGCAAAAGCGTAACGGCCGAGCAGATCCTGGATCATGATCCGGTCGGCAGCTTCGAGCAGGTATCGCTGTTGTGACATCATGGTGCGTCCTCCCTCCTTTATTTCATCGCTTGGCGGCGTCTTGGGGCCTGAAACACGATGTAGCCTGCGCGTCGAGCGCATCCCTCGACATATCCTTGCGGCATCGATCGCGAAATCAGGATATTCTAAACAGCTGTTCCAAATTATCGATCAGTTACGGAATAAAGGCCGGCGGCCGTGCATCGCCACCGTCATACCGGGCTTGACCCGGTATCCGGTGGATAAAGTCCGCCGCAGGCGGACATTGTTGAACTGGACCCCGGATCAAGTCCGGGGCGACGGGCGTGGGCATAAGTACGAAAGTGAAACGTCTTTTGGAACGCATATTTAGTATTACTCAATCCAATTAGGGAGAGCACCATGGCTCGCAACGGAAAGCTTTCGCTCGATAAATGGGGCGCCACCATGCCGGTAACCGGCGAAGCGGTGCAAAAACCGCCTTTCTATTACCGCAATATGGAGATGATGTTCATCACCTACGAAACCGACGAAGACGCGGCGCTCGACTGGCTGCCTGAAGCATTGGAACTCCGCGAACCGGTTACCGCCACGGTCATTATCGCTTACTACGGGTTTTCCACGTTCGGTCCGTACCACGAAGCGATGATCTCGATCGGCGCGCTGTGGGAAGGACAGGCCGTGAGTTACTACCCGGCGCTGTTCACAGACAACGAAGCGCCCTTGATCGGTGGACGCGAAATCTGGGGCTTCGCGAAGAAACTCGCCCACATCGAAGTCCGTCACGAAAGCGAAGTCATGATGGGAAGCGTAGAACGGCCGAAAGGCAACCGGTTAATGACCGCAACCATGCGTAACGGCACCCCGGTCGCGACTGAGGATTTCGTGCTGACCCCAAGTGTATCGCTGAAGATGTTTCCGTGCGCGACGGACAACCCGCGTCCCGCCCTCGCGCAGCTCATCGGCAGCGAGCTGGCGCTGGTCCCGCACCTCGGGAGCAACGGCATACCGGACATCTGGACTGGGCCGGGATCCATTCACTATGACACCCCGTCCGAGGTAGACCCCTGGTACCGTTTACCGGTGCGGCGCATCGTCGGTTGCTACTCCGGCCGCTTCGACGCGGTGCTCGGGCACGGCCGGATCCTCGTCGAGCTGTAACGGCCGACAGGGTGTCCGGGGACAGGCTAGGGGACTATTGAGTAGTCAGCCACCCATTCCAGAAAGGGAATGGGGTTCGGATAGTGATCTTATCCGCTAAGTAAACATACCTCAGGGAATCCAGATGGGCTTTTTTAGTTTGCATGCAGCATTGGGGGTTTTATTGATTACTGCATTAGCCATGAATGTATCGAGAGTGCGCATAAAAGAAAGAATAGGCAACGGAGATGGCGGCAATCCGTTACTAAAAAAAGCCATTCGTACTCACATGAACGCCATAGAGCACATAGTTCCTTTCTCAGTTGTTTTGTTCGCACTTACGCAAGTACAGTTGAGCACCAGATATCTTGCAATCTTTTCTATAGGATTTATTTTCGTCAGGTTCTTGCACAGTTATAGTATGTTGTGGTCGAGGTTCAAGCTACGGCAGGTAGCAGCTGGTTTCACCTATTTGTTTGAGATCGTAGGTTGTTTTACGGTGCTGTTTAAATTAGCGACTGCATAATAAGAAAAAGCCGTTGTGAAACCAAAAGCGTAGCGTAGCATCGCCACACTTTGGTTTTTCGCCATTTTCGACACTAGATAATTTCCAATTCCGGGGACACAATACCTAAGGAACGTCTGAATAAGGCATCGATTTGAGAGCTGCGGTCGCGATTCA
>CAZFZX010000205.1:0-6999 GCA_964523765.1 uncultured Enterobacteriaceae bacterium | reverse complement strand
CATCGTTCGACGGGCACTTTTTGCCCTTGACATCAGGGGGCCTCATAGGTGTTAGAAAGCAGATTGCGCATCTGTGCATGTTCGGAGCGCATGATTTCGGTGGGTCCACCGGTGGAAATACCGGTCACGGCCTCCAGGCGCGGGAACAATACTTCTTCCTCCATGGCGAAGTGACGTTGCACCGCCTCGGAGAATGCGACGAATCGAACCGCGCCCTGTTCCCAGCCATCCTCCGTAACCACGGCTTCGGCTTCCGCGAACAGACGATCGCATCGGTCGTGGTCCGTGCTCATCTTGTCTTGAATCGTTTCCACGCAAGCCTCCGGGTCGTGCTTGATGGTTAACCGCACCGGCTCGGATTCTCTACATATCTGCGGTTCTGCGCATTGATGTTGGTCAAATGATTCCCGGGGTCAAGGACGGCCAATTCCGGGGGATTCCGGGCGGGGATTCCGGCGGGGATTCCGGGGACACAATACCCAACTCCGTCAAACGGCGTCGATCAACGGGTTGCACGTCGGGGATACCCTCGACTTTTTAGCTGACGCCCCAATCGGACCATACGCTCATTAGTTTACGGGTCTCCCCTTCTCTTACGTTCGTCGGCAAAGATAATTTCGTCCTCCGGGGCGTGTTTCCCCAGCAGCCGCGGACGCTCAATCAGGACGTAGAGCGTGAGGCCAATAATGATGGCATAGATAGTGGATTTTGGATCTGGCATCGCGAGCGTAACGGCAACGATACCAGCCACACCGCGCTCGGACGGATTATTCAGTTGTTCCATACCGACCATGATGCAGATGTAAGCGGTCAGAATCAGTGTCAGTGAAAGTGCGATTGGCAGTACCGGTCTAAACATCGTCACCAGTGGCAGACAGAACAGTGCCAATAGTCCGGCGATCCAAAAGGTGCCACCGCCGCTGTAGATAGAGTCCATGGCTTTACGACCCATGGCGTAACGTTCGGCCACGGTGGCGTGGGCGGCGGTAAACAGCGGCCCCGCCAGACCCGGCCACGGGGCGAAGAAGGCGTGCAGCAGGTTACGGATCGACGTCACCAGGTGAACGCGGTCAACATTAACTTCGATTTCTTCGTCTTCGCGTTCGCGGTCGACCCGTTCCACCAGAGTACGGCCAACTAGAATGTCACCAAAGGCAATCACGTAGGCAATCAAGGCGGTCGGGATGGCCAGCAGGAACATATCCGGCGCCGGCACACCAACGGCAAATACCAGATAATCGGCCATCAACGCGAAGTCCGGCTGGGTGATACCCCACTCGATATCCGGGAGCGGGTATTCTCCGACAGCCCAGCCAACAATCATAGCAACGACCATGCCCGGAACTATGCCGAAGTTCGCGACATGACGCGCGAGTGCGGACTGTTCAATCACGTTCTTGAATGACAGGGAGAACAGAATATAAGCGGCAACGACCGATCCCGCGATCAGGGAAATCGGCGTTGAATCGATACGGCCGCCGGATTTCAGTTCGCCCATCATAGCGGCGATGCCGGCACCAATAATGATGCCTGACTTGAGCGAGTTCGGAATGACACTAACGAGTTTCGAACCCCAACCCGTAACACCCAGGATCAGAAAAATCAGCGTCACTTCAATCTGCAATGCGAACATGGCCCGGATGGCATCGGGGCCCGGTTCGTAACCACCTAGGAACAGTAATACGACGGGAATGGCGGGGGTAATCCAGCCCGGGACCAGCGGGACGCCGAGCAAGGCGGGCAAGACGTAGCCCACGCCCGCGACAAAGGTAAATGCCAGAGCCGCTTCGTAGGGCATCCCGAGATATTTTTCGAGCAACGGGATCATCGCCAGGCCCACCACGAACATGACGAAGCCCTGGATCATCTCCGGGAACTCCCAGCGGTAATGGACGAAAGGCAGGCGGATCTTGAACGGGCCGGCGGGCCAGTAAGGTTGTTCGGTACCGTGCTGGCGTTGGATAGGCATTAGTTATCCTCACTCATTTTTGTTTCCGACGCCCGGCGTCGACCCGACAGGATTGGGAATCGGGGGACACAATACTCAATTCCGAGCCGTGTACGGTTAGTTCCGCCTGTTCCGCCGCGGTCCCGGTTTTCGCTTCCTAAGTCGCCTGCCAGTATCGTGTTCGAGGTTCTCGATAAACGCTTCCGTTCGGAGCGTGCGCCCAGTTCGCGCGTGCTGTCGAATCGTTTCCCGCTCACGAGCATCGGTACTTTGCGACAAGTAAGCGCCCCAATCGTCAACGAACGATAGCATGTGCGAGGCCTTTAGAAGATCGTCATCTCGCCCGGCCAAATGCGCGCGGGCACTAGACCACGGCCAGTCCTCTGGTGCATCGCACAGTCCGGCGCCCGCCGGATCCAACTCAACGTAACACGCTGCTGCCAATAGATGGTGCTTCTCCATAGGGAAGGAGGCGAATCGTCTCTGCCACAGGTAGCCCTGCCAACCTTTTCGAAAATTGATAGGCCGCGTGTATCGCCTATGCGCGTCTGCGAGTGACCGGTTTAAATTATCCGATTGTCGATGAACCATGATCATGTGCACGTGGTTAGGCATCAGACAGTACGCCCGTAGTTGCACCGCACAACGCTCACAATGCTCGCTCAACAGCTGCCGATAAAGTTGATAATCCTGGTCGCCGAAGAAAACACGCTGACGCCGGTTGCCCACACCAACTTCCCATAACCGGCTTTCTGAGCGAGGATCCACTGCCATGAAGACCGCAAACGGTAAACCGATTGGCGAGGTACCGCGGGAAAAGGATCCGTATTGGTGGATGCATCCCGCTTACCGCGGTCAGCAGGCGCTCGATATGGATACGCTCGAGGCGATGCCGGCGGGAGGTTACCGGTGGGTGCGTTACGCCGACCCCGGAACCGCCGAACCGCATGCGGCGACGGATTCGGCTCAACCACAGGGACCGTTCGCCGAATTCGCGCAGCTGTTGTATAAAGCGAATGGCTTCCGACCAGGCCCCGTGAAGGGATGGTTCGTGGTTGTATGCGTCGAACCCGGGGCGCGCTGGGCGGTCGGTCAACTGCGCGCCGACGCCAAAACGCCGGTGCAAATTTTCGACGATCTCGTCTTTGACAGCGAGGTCGCCGCACGAACGCACGCCGAACAACTCCGCAGCGGATAAATCGCTGTTTCGAAATATCGGACACTTTCGGATCCGCGCCGCACGAGCGCAAAGTGCTATGCTCATACCAGCCCCAGGTCGCGTCAGGGATGACGGACCCGGCACTGAGTGAAATGCTGTCTCGCGCGTCGTGCGGGTCATATTTGACTAGATTCCGGGCGAGGACCGCTCGCGCAGTCCTGTGCACTTCCGCCATCTGCTGTCCAGGGACGCACGACAAACGGGGCCGAGATAGTCACGCGAAAATCCAATAAATAGGAGAAACGCTACCGGGCAAGCTCGCGAAGCCCATGATTTTAATCAATATTGTCCGCTGGATCGGGGAAAGTATGGATACTGCCCCCTCGTCCCGGCTTGATTCTGCGTCGCCAGGGCTTGGGTTCGACTCGGCAGTCGATCTATTATCTAAGGCGACTCACCGAGTCCGTGTGCGTAGAGGCAACGATCAAAGTGTCGCTACACGACCATGCAACTAGGGAGGTCCGAGCAATGCCGCGAAAAACCGGTGTGCAGGAAAATCAAGGTCACACCTCAACCGACGATTTCATTACCCGCACTTACATTCTACCTATCCTCGCCGACGAAACCCGGCGTAAAGCCATCATCGCGGAACACCGGGACAATCCCATAGGCAAACCCGGTCTAAAGGGCAAGGCCGGGGTCGGCCACAGCGAAGATCTGCAGCGGGTGGTGGACAAATTCCGCCGCGCGCCGATGAGCGGCAAATACGTACTGATTCAGCAGAAGGCGTTTGAGGACTACCGCATTGGCATCGTTTCCGGTGTCCGCGGTAAGCCGGTCAAAATCCTGTCGAAGTCGTATCCGACCCAGGAGGCCTGCGAGCACGCCATATTCCTGAAACGCATGAAGGATCTGATGGCGTTGTACGGGCTCAGCTAGCCGCCGTCAGGATACACGCAGCGCGCGAAATTTTTACCCCCGATGCAGCGGCCCTTGAGGCGGCTGCATCCGTTCGACGGATGGGAGATGATTCATGTTGAGGATCACCGGTTATAGCGACAAGTACTCGGTTTGCCCCGGAGAAGACATTCGCTTTTACGTCAATTCAGAAAAGAACGAGGCGTACAATGCCGACATCGTGCGCTTGATACACGGCGACACGAACCCGGAAGGACCGGGTTTCAAGGAAAAGCCGATCAAAGCGCCTTGCAACAAACGCTACAAAGGGCGCAATCAGAAAATCCATGGCGGTTCCTATATCGTCATTCCGGCCGATCACCGCATGGATACGGAGAGTTTTACCCTCCAGGCCTTCATCTTTCCGACGACACCCGATAAAGGTCTGCAGGGGATCCTGACGAAGTGGCAGGACGGACGCGGCAGCGGCTACGGGCTTTTCGTCGACGAGGACGGTTGTCTCGCCTGCTGGATCGGCAATGGCAATGGCCGCATCGTCAAGGTCTCGAGCGGTAAGCCGCTCATGCGCAAGGTCTGGTACATGGCGGCCGCGTCCTACGACGCGAAAGCCGGGCGCATACGGTTGTACCAGCAGCCGGTGGTAACCTCGGCCAACGGCGGACTCGGCATGAGCCTGTTGCACCCGGCGTCCGAGACCACGGCGACCGTGTCGAAGCCGTGCAAGACGAAACCGGCATCGAACACCGCGCCGTTGCTCGTGGCGGCGGCAACCAAAGTCGCGCGATCGGGGCGCACGATCTGCGGCGCCCACTACAAGGAGGCGATCGAACCGGTCGAACTGCCGGAGCAATGTCTGACCTACAACGGCAAGATCGACCGTCCTCGCTTGTCCAACCGCAGGCTCACGAAGGATGAAATCGACGCACTCGCGCGCGGCTTCAAGGGGTGCGAGGCGGATCTGCGCCGCTCGGTAGTCGGCGCCTGGGACTTTCACGCGAACATTAGCGACAATGTCGCGTCGACCCATATCGTCGACACTTCGCCGAACGGTCTGAACGGCTTTGCCATCAACCTGCCGAACCGCGGCATGACCGGTTTCAACTGGAGCGGCGACGACATCGTCTACCACCACGCGCCGGAGGAATACGGGGCGATCCATTTTCACGACGACGACATCGACGATGCTCGCTGGGACGTCGATTTCACTTACACGATCCCGAAGAACCTCAAGAGCGGCGTGTACGCCGCGCGCCTGCGCATAGGCGGCAAGGAGTCACCGGAAACGGAAGACTACATTCCTTTTTTCGTACGCCCGCCGCAGGGCAGGACGACGGCGGATATCTGCCTGATCATCCCGACGAACAGCTACATGGCGTATTCCAACGACAACCTCGCGACGAACTCGGTGGTCGCGCAGTTGCTCGCGGGCAAAGTGCCGCTGATGCAGGCTTCGGATCTGTACCTGAACGAACACCGCGAGTACGGCTTGTCGACTTATTCCTGTCATTCCGACGGTCATGGCGTCAGCATCTCCTCGCGCCTGCGACCGATCCTGAACATGCGGCCGAAATACCGTCACTGGCTGTCACCGTCATTGTGGCAGCTGAACGCCGACTTGCACCTGACCGACTGGTTGGAGCAGAAGAATTTCAAATTCGACGTGCATACCGACGAGGATCTCGATCGAGAAGGCGTTGATTTGCTGAGCCGCTATCGCGTCGTCCTTACCGGCTCGCACCCGGAGTACAGCTCGGAGAACATCATCGATGCCTACGAGGCCTATCAGCAGCAGGGCGGGCGCTGGCTCTACCTCGGCGCCGACGGCTTCTACTGGGCGAGTCAATACCATCCGGACAACGGCAATATCATCGAGGTCCGCAAAGGTGAAGCGGGGACGCGTGCGTGGACCGCGAATCCGGGCGAATACAACAACGCCTTCGACGGCAAGTTCGGCGGCATGTGGCGGGCGCGCGGGCGCATTCCCAGCAAGATCTGCGGGCTGACGTTTACCGCCTACGGCTTCGATGTGTCGTCGTACTATCGGCGCGAGCCCGACTCCGAGCGGCCGGAGTGCAAATGGATGTTCACGGGCATCGGTAAGAACGAGATCATCGGCGACTTCGGGCTCGTCGGAGGCGGCGCCGCCGGGCTCGAACTCGACCGCTACGACCTCGAGTTCGGTACGCCACACAACGCCTATCTGCTCGCGCGTTCGGAAGGACACACCGATCTCATGATGCAGGTAAACGAGGAAATTCACTTCATCGTGCGCGGCTATTACGGCGGCGGCGACGAAAATCCGATGGTACGCGCGGACATGATCTACTATAAGACGCCGAACGACGGCGCGGTGTTCGCCCCAGGCTCGCTCGCGTGGTGCGGGAGTCTGTCGCACAACAACTACCGCAACAATGTCTCGAAGCTGATGGAAAACGTGATCAAAGGTTTCCTGAAAGCCGGGCCGTTGCCGTAAAGAATAAGGAGCAGTTTTTCCTGTGAACGCGAATTTTGCGTTATGAATACCCGGGATAAATCACGTAGCTCCCCCATGCCGCTCGTCGGCCCGCCGCTCGGCAAAAAACAGATGCCAACGAGCGCCGAGCCGATGTCACCGCTCGAGAGCGACGTGCTCGGTGGTCTCGACCTGGAGAAATTGAGCGATCTGGCGGAAGTCCTGTTCGCGTTCAACAACTACCGGTTCGGACCGATGCCGGGCTTCTATGTTGCGGTTGAAATTACGCCGGGCGAGGAATGGTGTGTCGGTCAGCTGTGCGCGGATCGCGCGAAGCCGCTAAAACTGTTCGACAAAATGATCTACAAGAAACCGGGAACGGCACAGCGCGCCGCGGAACGGATGCGGGAGAAGGATCTTGCCGCGATGAACACGGCCGCGGCACCGAAGAAAACGGTGAAGAAGAAGACCTAGGGAACTTCTGAATAAGTCATCGATCTGATCGGTAGGCAAACGGATACA
>CAZFZX010000204.1:0-7016 GCA_964523765.1 uncultured Enterobacteriaceae bacterium | reverse complement strand
CATGAATCGCGACCGCAGCTCTCAAATCGATGCCTTATTCAGACGTTCCCTAGGCCGCGATTCGATTGGTCTTCGACTGATCGTATATGAAATCGACACCGATCTCGCACAATAATTCGTGGACGTTTTTATTGGGACCTGCTTGCCGATTGTCTGTTTACCCATGAAGTGGACCAACTCGTTTATCGATTTAGCCATCGCAAAATCTTTTGGGTTCTGTGTCGCCTCCGCGATGTACGCCGACTGTATGGTAACGAAATCCACCGCGAGCTCTTTGACATAGTCGTAATTTCCCTGTCCGGTGCCGAATTCGTCGAGGATGAAGCGACACCCGAATTCCTTGAGCGTACGTACGAGTTCAGCGGTCTCGGTAACGTTGGCGAGCGCGTCCTTATCGGCGATTTCGAAAAATATCTTAGCGGGCGGTACGGCGGTTTCCATCAATTCATTGATGATGAGATTCGACAATTCGTCACGTTTCACGGCCTCGTGCGACAACGGGACAATCACCGCGGCGAAATTGTCCAGTTCTCCGGGATTTGCGGCCATCCAGCCGAGGGTCCTTTTCAATATCCATTTATCGACCTCGAATGCTCGCTCGAAATTGGCCAGTGCCTGGGTGAAAAACCCCGGCGGCACGAGCTTCCCGTTGCGGTCTTCCGCTGTCACCAGCATATGCATGGCGGGGAGATCGGTATCGTTGACGAGCGACCTCACGGTCTGGTGCAGAAGGACGAGGCGTTCGCGGTCGTACGCTTTACCGATGTAGGACACCATCTGCTCGAGCTGCTCGCGATATTTGTTTTCGCTGCCGGCCACATAGATCGGTTTGTCGTTCGCGGATTTGGCAACGCCGCAAGCATCGTTAACGACGTTCAGCAATTGATTTGCCGAAGTGAGTCCGTCTTCAACGGAGGTGATCCCCGCGTAGGCCACCAGCGGCAGTGTTTCTCCGTCTTTTTCGATGGATTTGCCGGATAATTTCTCGAAACAGTTCTGGATCTTCTTATAGGCGCTCTGCAGGCCGCCCTTCTGCCAAAAGACCCCGAGTTCGGTACCGCCGATCCGGCCGAAACTCACCGCCTTACCGCGGATTGTCTCCTGCAATATCTCAGCCACCAAATTGATCATCATGTCGCCCGTTTCGACCCCGTAGCGATCGTTTATCTCCTTCAGATTATCGATACCGATCTGGCACAAGGCTGGCCCGCCAGAGGAGACGGGCCGATCCGGGAGATGCCTTTCGACCACCTGTAGAAACGTTTTTCGATTCATGAATTCGGTCAGTTCGTCATGTGTCGCGTGCGCTTCCACTTCCCCGTGCATCCGGTTTACGACACCGAATAGAGCGCGATCGACAGCGCTCCCGTCGTCTCCATGAAGTTGTTTCAAGGTTCCGCGGCGAAGATACATGGCCACCTGCTGCAACGTCAGCGTTGACGATTTGTCGCCTTTGTCGTCGACGAAAACGTAAGACTTGAATTCCGGCCCGATCCACACGAGAGTCACCAAGAACGGGGTCTTGGTGTTCGCATTCATGATCAGGCGCTCGCCGATTTCGAGCAGCTTGCTGCGATCCAGCCAACGGTTCCACTCTTCCGGCAGATCGATTTGCGCGGAACCGGAATCGGTCGTCTCGAGGTTCTTGTCGCGGCGCGCCTCGAGGATCTTCTGTTGCTCCTCGCTGGCGTTAACTACGCCGACCACGTTTTCGTCATAAGCATCGCGCTGCTCGCGCAGGAACTGGTCGAGTTCGGTCAGGATGGGCTGCACCACGTCCATATCCTGATGAAAATCCGAATTCAGCTGCCCGATCAGTGAGGAAACCCGGTCGTTTAGGGCGGCGCCTTCCTCGGTCTGACTGTCGCGTAACATCGAAACTCTATTCAGCAGCTGACGCACGGGATGGTCGGTCGCCTCAAAAAACGATTGGTCCATCAACGCCGCTTTGTGCACCGGGGCCTGCAATCGGGTCAAATGTGATTTCGCGTTGTCAGTCAACAGCGCATCTTGGATCAGTACCTCGAACAGATTGGCAATGACTTCGATGGCGTCGGTTTCGTTCTGGCCGATCGCGCCGGCGTCGCCGCCCGAACCCGTTATCGCGTCGACGATGCGGTCCTTGATACCGTGAACGTCGAGCATTTGAGGTTCGAGCGTACTAGCCAAAGACTGCTGCAAATGGGTCAAACCGTCGATAACCTGAGCGGGAGCGTAGGTCCGCCCAAGCAGATCCGGAGAAGCCGCTTCGCGCGCCGCTGCCGGTAGCAATTCGCGACGCAAAGCCATTTGGGTTTGAGCTGCCGAATAAGCTTGCTGCAGCGACGGCGGTACGTAGATCGCGGGACCGGCGCCGAAGCCGCCGAAAGTGGCTTCCAAACCTACCCCTACCTGTACGGGGCCACCTTGCCCGGCGCCCGGCCCCGGTTCCCCGGACGGAATCTGGCCCGGCGATACCTGACCCTGTGCCACTTGACCCTGTGCCACTTGACCCTGTGCCACTTGACCCGCTGGCATCTGACCCGCTGGCATCTGACCCGGCACGCCGGCGCCCGGTTGCGCGACCTGGCCGCCATAGCCATATGCCGGCGGTGCACCTTGTTGTGAATACGCCCCGACATTGGGATGGGGCGCGGACGCTGCGGGGTCGATCACATCGAACCCTCCAGGCGCACCGGAGGCCGTAGCCGGAACCGGCGGTGGCGGCGCAGCCTGCACAAACGGTTGTTGCCCCACGCCACCTTGAGGATACGCCGGGTGGTGCCCGCTCTGGTCGAACGGCTGCTGCGTTCGCGCGTCCGGTGGCTGGATCGTGTCATCGACTTGAGTAGCTTCGAGCGTTCCGATCTGGGCAGGGTCATCGGTGTCGGAGCCCGGCGCACGCTTGATTTTCGGCTTTTCCTTCTCGACGACAGGCAAGATCCCGAATTCGACCAGTAATTCATTCACCTTTTCGTATAATCGCGCGAGATTCAACTCCAGCGCCTTACCCAAGGTTCTACAAATCACGTTAACGGCGGTCCGGTCAGATTCGAGGTTCTTTAGCCCTTCGGCAAAAGCACCGCAAACTACCGCGGGACCGATCGGATTCGTCCGTTCGTCGACATCGCGGTTGGCGAGGACCGATAGGCGGCGCTCCAGGTTGTAAAGTGTTTCCTTGAATCGAGGCTCGAGTTCGGAAACCAATTGGGAAACGCTCAGGAATTCTTCGAATTCGTCCTTGTCGATGAGAGACAACTCTGACAACGAAGACGGCTCATCGACCGGTTCGAGGTTGCTAAGCGGGCTGTTTAGAATCGAGATGCCTTTGCGCAGCAATTCGGGGATCTGCTCGCTGATTTGTTCTCCGCGACGCCGGATCTCGTTTTGCCCGTCGAGGTAACGGGTTTCTTCGAGGTTGTTGCTCGCATCGCGCGCGGCCAGGAACAATGCCTCGTCGACCAAACGCAAGAAATCCAAGCACGCCTGTTCTGCCGCCTTGGAAACCATTTCGGAGAGCGGCTCCTTCAGCGCTATGAAACGCGGCGAGAATCTACCCTAGGTTCGCGACAGATCCTCCTCTGTTTCAGCGACGGATGGCGCATTCAGGTTCGTCGCCAAATTCTGCAGCAACGAAATGATCGCGGGGTCGGCATTTTCAAAACCGCACCCGAAGCCGCCGCCGATTATTCGAAAAATCGTCAGGATCAGCTCGAACTCCTTTTCTGCGCCGTCTACGACGAGGCAGAAAAGGAGCTTCGCTGAGGTATGCGCCTTGACCAACCGAAGCTGCTGGGGCGGTATGGCAACGAATATCCCGGCCACGCAGAAATCTCGAACAGTACACGGTATCGGCGGCCGCCCATCGATCGCTACCAGGGCATCAAGTTTTATGGGTAGACGCGCGTAACGACGGCGTTCGGCGCCGCCGCCGGCTCCGCCTTGGGCGAAATCTATGTTCATTTACTTATCGGATTTGATTTCCTAACGTGCGCTTACGCAAGCCCCTTTTTCATCGATTCCATTCGACGAGACGTTCCGTTTCGGCCGCGCGAGAAGGCAACCGTCGACCTACCGGTGAACCCGTCAGAATAAGACACTTTATTGTAGCATCTAATTCAACTCCAGCCTTTAGAGTGTACGGTATTTTGTTTCGAGTCAGATAGTTAAGTAATGCACTGAACCGTCTAACACGGTAGAATCCGCCGCGGGTTCCAAACCGCAGACAGCGGCGCGAGCCGGTCGGGCCACGAAAGGCCGCTCGGGCGAGACGGTTTTATCGTCGGTCGCCGGCAGTCGTGCAATGATCCGCGCGGTACACAGTTGTTCTGCGGGAGCCTCCAATTCGACCCACCGAAACCGACCCGGCCAATTTTTGTTCATGGAAAAAGAATCGACGCCAACAAACTTCATTCGCTCCATTATCGAGGACGACCTGCGGGAAAATCGACTGGGTCGAGCCGTCAGGACCCGCTTCCCCCCCGAACCGAACGGTCACCTGCACATTGGGCATGCGAAATCCATCTGCTTGAATTTCGGTACCGCGCTGGATTTCGGCGGAACGTGTAATCTGCGTTTCGACGACACCAATCCAGAAAAAGAGAGTTCCGAGTTTCAAGAGGCCATCGAGGAAGACGTCCGCTGGCTCGGCTTTGACTGGGATGACCGTCTCTATCACGCGTCGGACTATTTTCGACAACTCCACGATTACGCTGTCGAGCTAATCGAGCTAGGTAAAGCCTATGTCGACAGCATGTCGGCGGCCGAAATGCGCGAATACCGTGGAACGCTGACGGAGCGAGGCCGCGAAAGCCGTTACCGTAACCGTTCGATCGAAGAGAATCTCGACCTTTTTCGACGTATGGAAGCTGGCGATTTTGACGACGGGGAGCACGTGCTACGAGCGAAAATCGATATGGCATCGCCAAACATTAACATGCGTGATCCGACGCTCTATCGGATCCGCAGAACCGCGCACCATCGTACCGGCAGCCGGTGGAATATTTATCCGATGTACGACTACACGCACTGTATCTCCGACGCGATCGAGGGGATCACGCACTCATTATGCACGTTAGAGTTCGAAGACCATCGCCCGCTGTACGATTGGGTTCTCGATCAGCTGCCTATAGCCTGCCACCCGCGTCAAATCGAATTCGCACGCCTGGAAGTCAATTACACAATCACCAGCAAGCGAAAGTTGAGTTTGCTGGTGAACGAAGGACATGTCGCCGGTTGGGACGACCCGAGACTACCAACCCTCAAAGGCATGCGCAGACGTGGCTATCCGTCGGCGGCGATTCGCGATTTCTGCGAACGCGTCGGCGTAACTAAAAAGCAAACCACAATTGATATCGGCGCACTCGAAAACTGCGTGCGCGAACACCTCGATGGTTGCGCGCCGCGCGCGATGGCCGTCGTCAACCCATTGAAGCTGATCATCGAAAACTATACAAATGCAGAAACCGACGAACTCGATGCACCCAATCACCCAAAGGATGACAGTTTCGGCGTCCGGAAAATAAAGTTCACGCGAGAACTCTACATCGAGCGGGATGATTTTATGGAGGACCCGCCGAGGAAATTTTTTCGCTTGGCCCCGGGACGTGAAGTTCGGCTGCGGTACGCTTACCTGGTTACCTGCCAACGTGTATTACGCGATCCGGAATCCGGAGAAGTCACCGCCGTTTACTGCACTTACGATCCCGAATCCCGCGGCGGCAGTGCGCCGGATGGGCGCAAAGTGAAGGGCACCATACACTGGGTATCTGCGGAACATGCGCGGCGAGCTGAAATCCGCCTGTACGATCGCTTGTTTCGAACACCGAATCCAGCCGGCGAAGAAGATTTTCGCGCGCACCTCAACCCCGATTCGATTGTGCTCGTCAAAAACGCATTGGTCGAGCCCTGCCTTACCCAGGCCCAACCGGGCGCCTATTACCAATTCGAGCGCCTGGGTTACTTCTGTGCCGACGAAGTGGACCACGGCGCCGCCTCTCCGGTGTTCAATCGCGCGGTGACCTTGCGCGATACCTGGGCGAAGAGAAACAGATAAAATCGAAAGCTTCGTGGCGGGAGCGCAGCTTTCTCACCGGCCGACGGCGCCTTGGCGACAAATACGCGCTACCCGCTCGCCAGGCGGTGCGTCATGCGAACGGCTGCTTCCTGACCGCAGTAATAACGCTGAATTTGCTCCCCGGTCTCGAACCCGAGTGCTCGATAGAAGCGGATCGCCGCAAGGTTCGTCGCTCGGACTTCTAGCGATACCCGCAGGATCCCGGCGACGGAACAGGAACTTTCCAACCATTTCAACATTTCGCGGCCAATCCCACGACGGCGATACGCGGGCTCGACCGCCAACAGATTCAGATGTGCGTTTTCGTCGCCGAAATACATCACCGCGAAACCTGCAACGGGTTTGCCGACATTTGCCACAATCGCGACCGTGGCCGGCGATCGAATCGCTTTAGCCACGCGTTTCGGCGTCCAACACCACCACGGCAAGCCGTATTCGATCAAGCGTCGCGACATCCTGGCCATGTCGTCGCCGTCCCGCGGTTTTGCCAACCGGATGTCAGCGGTCTGAGAGTGATGATTATCGGACACAACGCGGACATAGTACCGTTACGCGGCAACTATGCCAGCGAAACGGCAAATCAGGGAACGCTCAGCCGCAACGGTTCGGGCGCGCGACTAACTTCTGATACGATAACGCGTTGCGCCCTGGTAGCTCAGATGGATAGAGCGATCGCCTCCTAAGCGATAGGTCGCAGGTTCGAATCCTGCTCAGGGCGCCATGAATCCCTCCGCTGGTTTCCGTATGTGTCCGGTTGCCAAGCGAAAACAGCCATAGCGTAAGCTTCCCGGAAAAATCGACCACTCCTCAGTGTAGGAAGTTGGCGATAGTCCCAGCGATTACCTACGATCCGCGCCTTGCGTCGAACAATTTTAAATCGCAATCCGAGCATCCCAGAATTACTCTGAGGTTCCTTAGGGAACTTCTGAATAAGTCATCGATCTGGTCGGTAGGCAAACGG
>CAZFZX010000203.1:2867-7038 GCA_964523765.1 uncultured Enterobacteriaceae bacterium | reverse complement strand
ATCCCTGCACGGCAGATGGCGGGAGCGACCATCCGCGGTCCTCGTGCAATATTCGACCCTAGCGGTCCGCTTCGCCGAGGTCCCATGTCGGCAGGCCGTCGTCCGGCTGAACGCCCAAGGTGTTCAGCGCCATCGATACCATATTGTACTGACCGACCGTGAATACGAGATCCATCAATTGCTTCTTATCGAAGTGCTGTTCGAGTGCGGCCCACGTAGGATCGCTGATATGGCAGTCGTTATGGAGTTCGTCTGTCGCTTGGAACAGCAGCCGGTCCCGTTCGGAGATCCCGGGCGTATCCGGTCCCGTCTGCGCCGTCATGATCTCTTCGTCGCTCATGCCGCCGCTGCGTGCGATCTGAACGTGCTGACCCCATTCGTAGCCCGAGTCGCATAGATAACCGATCCGCAGGATCAGGAGTTCACGCTCGCGTAGCGGCAGGGTCGATTTAAACAAGATGTGGTTGCCGAATACCAGCCAGCGACGCATGAGATCCGGGTGGTGCGCCATCGTTTTGAATACGTTGTGCGTAGTATCGGCTTCCACGAACGGGCGCATTATTTTCTGCACTTCCTCGTCCCACTCGTCGGCTTCGAGCGGCTGCAGACGGGCTCGCTTCAATCGCATCGAAAATCTCCTCCCCGAAATCTGTGTGTCGGCGCGACGAATCCCTACCTAGGCGAGTTCCTTCTCGTTAATGTCGATATCGATCTGGGTCCATTTGAGATCGATGTCTTCGGCCGTCCCGCCGACACCGAGTTTATAGTTACCGAGATTCAGCTCTTCGGGTGTGCGTCCCAGCAATTGCGTCACTCCGTGAGCGGCCTCGAACGGTTCGAGCATGCGGGGCTGCCAGCGCCCGAACACTTTCGGATTGTCCGCGTACTCTTCAGTCATACCGGTGCGGACGAACGGCAGCATCACGCAGGAGGCGTTGACCATCTCGGCCGAGCGACCGAGATTGACTTTCAGAACCTCGGGTAGCTTCAGCACCGCCCAATTAGCGACGACGTAGCCAGGTACCGCGATGCCCGGTTCTATTGCTTGCATCGATGAAATGTAGATGAACTGAAGCGGTTGTTTGTGATAGACGGCTTCGCCCGCCCACAGATGCGACATGGCCACGAAGCCCTCAATCTTGGTGTTCATCACCAGGCTCGATTCGCTGAGGTTGTTGATGAAATCACGTCGCACCCGTGCGCGGCGTTCGGCGCGGCTCTCGTCTTCTACTTCGGGCAACGCGCGGCCGAAGCGATAACCTTTCTCGGTGAGGCCAGAATTACACACGATTAGATCGGGTCCCCTGCCTTCCATTTGTTCGATGACGTAACTGCGCGATGCCCACAGATCGCGCGTATTCGTCACGTCCGCCTGCATGGCGAAAGCTTTGCCCCCCTGGTCCCGGATCGCGTCGACGAGATCGAAGCCGTCGCGGTAACTGCTGTGGAAGTGTACGCCGACGATTTCGGCCCCATTTGCTGCCGCCGCCAGCGCGAGCGCCTGACCGATGCCGCCGTCTTTGCCCGATCCCGTGATCAGGACCTGTTTGCCAGCAAACGTGTCCCCGTCCCTTTCTGGAAATTTAAATTGTTCGTAATTCGCAGAATATGTCATGCCACCAACTCCTAATGTTCCTCGGGCGATTTGCTGTTCGTCGTTATTGGATTCCCCATCCTATTCTCGATTTCCAAATCCCGTAAATCAATTCAATATCCGAATATCCGGGGTCGGATCAAGTTTACTGCAAATTAGCGCTCGGACGGGGTCTGTTGTTTTGCGATCCTGAAATCCGAATATGGGGGCTGCTCGATTTTGTTGGCCGGTTCGTTCATGCCGAATCCACATCCTCAATCGTCGGCCACACCTTTTGGTGCTTGGCTCTTCATGAATCCGAACATGTACCCTGCCACTCGCCGCAACTGGATCTCTTCGGCGCCTTCCGTAATACGGTAACGGCGGTGATGGCGGTAGATGTGCTCGAACGGTTTGTGCCGCGAGTACCCCAAGCCGCCGTGAACCTGCATAGCGCGATCGGCTGCCTCACAGCACAGCCGGTTCGACCAGAAGTTGCACATCGAGACCTTATCTGACGCAGAAAACGCGCCGTATGTGTCCATTTGCCATGCTGTTTTGTAGATTAGGGCTCTGACCATTTCGACCTGAGTCTGTAGCTCGGCCAACGGAAATTGAATCGCCTGGTTCGACGCCAGCGGTTTGCCGAACGGTTTTCGTTCCTTAGCGTAGGCAACCGATTCGTCGACGCAGAATTGTGCCGCACCGAGGCTCGCGGCAGCCTGCCGGAGACGGTTTTCATTGAAGAAGTGTTGCACTACCTGCAGCCCGCGGCCCTCGCCGCCAAAAATCGCGTCCGTGGTCACCCGGACATCGGTGAGCGAGATCCGGCCGTGGTCGGTCGGCATATTGAATGTCCAGAGCATTTCTTCGACCTTGAAACCGCGGGTCGCGGCGGGAACGAGGAACGCCGTAATGCCGGCGGCGTCGCCGGCATTGCCGCCGGTGCGCGCGAAAATCAGATCGTGACTCGCCTTATGCACGCCCGTGTTCCAGGTTTTGGCGCCGTTGATGACCCACTCGTCGCCGTCGCGCGTCGCCGTCGTTTCCATGTGTGTCGCATCGGATCCATGTTCGGGCTCGGTGATTCCGAAAGCGAAATACCGGGTCCCATTCGCCAATGAGTCGATCCACTCCGTTTTTTGCTGCTCGCTGCCGTAATGGAGCATCAATAGCAGGCTGATGTTGTTGCCGACGATGGAATGCTCGTTTTGAAGGTCGTTATGCAGACCGAGCCCTTTTGCCGCCAGGTGCTCCCGGATCACCGCCATACCGAGATTGGTGCCGTCACGGCCGCCGTATTGGGCCGGAGCCGGATAACGATAATGGCCGGCGGCGTCGGCGCGTCGTACGGCTTCGGCAAGCAGGGCGTCCCACTCTTCGTTCGGCAAGCCGCCACGGTCCCAGTCGGTGCGCGCGTCTTCACGCCGGTGATCGAAGAAGCGAATGTTGTCGTCTTCGAGTTCAAGCGGTTTGATTTCGCGCTCGATGAAGTCATCGAGTTCGACTAGATAGGCAGCCAGTTCGGCGGGTAGTTCGAAATTCATGGGTTTCCCAGGTCAGTGGTGTTGTGGTCGAATGCCTTGGCATCGGCGCTGCGTTCGAAGGTCGGTACCCGGCGCGGCCGGGTCCAGCGGAGAGCGGACGAGGTAGTAACGAACCGTCAGTGAAACGAGTCAGCGGCACTCGCATCGTCATAATTATCATGATGCCGCACCCATTGCATGCCGTAGTCCAGGTCTGCCTCGTCACGCCCTTTGGGCACTAAGTCGAGTAAATTGTAGGTCGTGATCAAGATATCGAGACCGCGGCCGTAGGCCGAATAGGTGTGAAATACCTTGCCGCCGTCATCTTTAGCGAAGGCGCTGATACCCGGCCCTTCCGGTTCGGGGAAGGTCGTTTCTCGGTAATTGTAGTAGGCGGCGTTGTCTCGGCGTTCCTCGTCGGTGAACGAAACATGGAAATCGCGATTGAAGTCGGACCCGCACGACGACACCCACTTGAAGTCCCAACCCATCCGCCGTTTGAACGCATCGAGTTTTTCGAGCGGTGCCAGTGACACCGTTACCATGGTGACGTCGCGACTCGCAAGGTGGACGGGTGCGCCGCTATAACTGTCGGCCAGCAAAGAACAACTCTTGCAGCCCTGTTCCCAGTCCGGATGGAACATGAAGTGATATACGAGGAGTTGGGAGCACCCGCCGAAAAGGTCCGCGAGCGACTCTTGGCCCTTCGGGCCATCGAAGCGATACTCCTTTTCGACCGCCGTCCACGGCAGTTCGCGACGTTCCCGGCTGAGCGTATCGCGGGCGCGCGTGAACTCTTTCTCCCGGGCGAGGTGCGCTTCGCGCGCGCGCAGCCATTGCGCTCTCGAAACGATTTTGTGACCGGCCATGGTTTGCCTCCCGGGTTGCGCCGTTCGAACAGTTGAGGTTTTAGCCTAACCCGGAATTCCCGCCAGATCGACGTCCCTATCTCGTCCGCCCCGATGCGGTTGCTTACCCGCGTTGCGCGAAAAGCCGGCGTCCGAGCACCCGGTCAGCCCTGAAGCCCGCGCATCACAGAGCGCCAGCCCGTTTCGGCGCCAGTGCCGGCCGC
>CAZFZX010000203.1:0-2767 GCA_964523765.1 uncultured Enterobacteriaceae bacterium | reverse complement strand
CTCATACTGTCGTGACGTGCCGCCGATCTCACGGCATCGCCGATCCGCGATATCCTCGCCGTAATCGATCGGCCCGGCATGGTCTCCTTCGCGGGCGGACTGCCATCAAGCGACTCATTTCCGGACTTGGACAGGCTGCGCGTACCCGCCGGCCAGCTTCAATACGGACCGACCGAAGGGGAACCCGGGCTGCGGTCGAAGGTGGCCGCGGATCTGCGCTCACGCGGTCTGGACTGCGGTGCCGATCAAGTACTCATTCTGTCGGGTTCCCAGCAGGGCATCGATCTCGTAGCAAAGCTGTTTATCGACCCGCAAACTCCCGTTGCAGTTGAGTCGCCGACCTACCTGGCAGCGCTGCAAGTATTCCGCTTTTTCGGCGCACGCCTCGGCGCTTTCACAATCGCCAACGCGGGCGATTTGGACGCGGCAATTAAGGATCGGGCTTTTGTTTACGCCATCCCGAATTTTCAGAATCCGACCGGAAAGTGTTATAGCGAGGCCGAACGGGCGAGGCTCGCCAGTGCGTGTGACCGGACATTGACACCTTTATACGAAGACGATCCGTACCGGGACCTTGCTTACGACAATCGGGATACCTCTGCGGTTTGCTCTCGGCTCAAGCGCGCTCCGCGGATTTACCAAGGGTCGTTTTCGAAGTCACTAGCGCCGGGGCTGCGGCTCGGCTACCTTGCGTGTTCGCCGGGTCTGGTACCCTATTTGACGCGGCTCAAGCAGGCGGCCGACTTGCACAGCAACCGGGTGAGTCAGTGGTTTGTGTTACAACAACTGAATGAGCCTACGCACGACGCTCGTCTAGCGTCATTACGCGTGCGCTACCGGGCCAAACGCGACCAGTTCGATGCAGAACTCGAACGGCATTTTTCGGAACTTGCCTCCTGGACATCACCGGCGGGCGGGTTGTTCTTTTGGTTGGCGTTGAATACGACCCGGCCAATCGATACCCGCCGGCTTCTGCCCGCCGCAATCGAACAAGGGGTCGCTTTCATGCCGGGCGAGCCGTTCTTTCCCGTTCCCGTGGCTGCTGCCAGCGCGTTGCGCTTGAATTTCAGCTACGCCGCCGCCGCCGAGACCAGGCGGGGTTTGGCGACGCTAGCGCGCATATTTCGCGAGGCCTTAGGGAACCTCTGAACAAGTCATGACTCGGCATTTTGCGCCCAGAATATCCGGCTACCGCGTTGCAAAGCTTCGAAATAGCACCACTATTCCGTGCGCTTCGCGCCTTGTATCCGAATATTCTGGACACAAGCTGCTCGACCCAGACTTATTCAGAGGTTCCTTAGGTTGAGCTTATGACCTTAGCGGCGATAAGGTGCTCGATAGTTGCGTCGTCGTAACCGAGTTCGCGGAGTACCTCGCGCGAATGTTCGCCCAAGCGCGGCGCGGTTCTCTTTAGGCCGCTCTCATGATCACTCATGCTGAACGGCAGCCCCATGATCTGAAAGTCGCCGTAGGCGGGATCCTGTCCGCTCTCGATCACGCCGAGTGCTTCAACCTGACCGTCGGCCCACAACGATTCGAGATCGTTGATGGGGGAGTAGGGCACGCCGTGCGCCTCCAGCGCTTCCATCAGCGGAGCAGTCTCCATGGCTGCCAGACTGTCGAAAATGAGTTTGAGGCACGCTTCGCGGTTGACCACCCGCTCGGCGTTATTCGCGAAACGCGGGTCGTCGAGCATTTCTTCGCGGTCGATGGCCCGGCACAGGCGTTCGAACAAGTTCTGGTTACCGGTCGCAATGAAGATAAATCCGTCTTTCGTCGGGTAGACCTGATAGGGTACGACCTGCGGATGCGCCGTGCCGAGGCGCTCTGGCAAATAGCCGTGCTGCAAGAAGTTCGACACAGTGTTGCTCATCAAGCCGAGCGAGGTGCCGAGTAGAGACGATTCCACCTTACCGCCTTCGCCCGTGAATTCGCGCCGGAACAGCGCGGTGACCGTCGCCAGGGCCGCCATCACTCCGGTACCCATATCGAGAAACGAGACCCCGCAGCGTACCGGCATACCGCCCGGTTCGCCCGTAATTGCCAGTACCCCGCTGTAGGCCTGCAGCAAGGCCTCATAACCGAGTCCTTTCGCTTTCGGGCCCTGTCTGCCGAAAGCCGATACGGCGGTGTAGATGAGCCTCGGGTTGAGCGTTTTGAGATCGTGATAGCCGAGGCCGTAGCGCTCCATGTCGCCGGTCTTGAAATTCTCGACCAGCACGTCCGCGCCGCGGGCTAGATCCTTCACCACGTTCACGCCTTGCGCCGTTTTGAGGTCCACGGCGATACTTCGTTTGTTGGCGTTCAAACCCAGAAACGAGCTGCCCATGTCGCCTTTGTGCGGCGGCCACGTACGACCTTCGTCGCCAGCGTGACTCTCGATTTTGATGACGTCTGCGCCGAGAAACGACAGTAACTCGCAACAGTAGGGACCAGCGAGTACGCGCGAGCAATCGATGACTGTGATCCCCGCCAGGGGTGCGTTGGTGTCCGGCATAGCTTCTCTACATAAGATTGTGCGTCCGACCGATCGCGGCGCGTTCCGATCAACGGCCACTCACGAGATACGGAATCCGGGACGCAGAAACACGCTGTTCTCGAACGCGCATTATAGAGCGCAAATTGCCCCAGGGGCTGTTGCGGCGTTATAGATAAGTCTGCCGGTGCCTCTCGAGGAGTCGGCGAGCGTAAATTTCGGGACGGCCAATCCGCTTCGCTAGCCCGCATATTGCATGAGTGTCGGTGATGCAGCTGCATATGGGTTTGA
>CAZFZX010000202.1:0-7106 GCA_964523765.1 uncultured Enterobacteriaceae bacterium | reverse complement strand
AATTTTACCGGATTAAAGGGGCTTTGCCTTTCTTATTCGTGCAATATTCAGGCTATCTCCCGCATGAAAATTTCTGCCGCGTTTGTCATTCGCTCAACGAGCGAATAGGAGAAGTCGTTCAGGACGCAGTTAAGGATCGTATACATGTAGATACCGGTGAGCATTTCGGCAAGCTGATTCGGGCTGAGTGCAGGATCGATTTCGCCGCGCTGCTGCTCGGCCTCTAGGTGTTTGGCGAGAACGTCGATCAAACCCTTACGGCGCCCTGCGGGTTAACCCGCCTTTCTCACCAGGGCAACGCGCCCTCAGCCATCCCTCAAACCGCATGAGAATTGCCCTCACGCCCGAAGACAACCTTCTGTCCATTCGGTCATATTCATGCAATCCGTGACTGCGCCAACAGGAAGTGCGGGCTAGATATTCAAGAATAGGGCCAATCTAGGCCGATATCGGCTTTTGGGCCCGTTTCCTGAACTGCGTCACAGCACAGGGATGTGCGAGTGTGACCGATTTCATGTCCGGGCTTTCAGCCGGGCAGGAGTGGTATTACCGTTCCGGGCCGCCTGCGGGTGCGCCGAGGAGAAAGCGTCGCCGTTTTGCGACAGCGGCCGACCAGACTGAACTGAACCCGACGACAAAGTCTCCTTCGGTACCGTCGACGAAAGGTAAACAGGCCCCAGAGAACCTCTGATTCATTCGTGGAACGCCGCCTTGCGTTCAAAATCGTCCGTCTCGCCGTTGCGGATCTTGCCAACAGTCCCGCGGCTATTGCCTGCGGTCCGCGCCTTGAGTCGAACAATTTTGAATCACAATCCGACTGTTCCAGAATGAATCAGAGGTTCCCTAGTACACACCGATGATCCAACCTTCGATGTTGGCGAAACGACGCTCCGCCAAAGCCAGCGGCGGATTCAGATACCGGCGCAAAGACCCGCGACCGTCCATCTGTTTTAACCACATCGATACCGAATAGGCATCCTGTTCGTCCGGACCACGCTCCTCGACCGGGTAGCGCCGACGAAAAAGTGATGGATAGGCCTCAGCGAGTACCGATTTGTGCTCGGGTATATCAAACCCATCGAACGGCCAGAAATGAGTCTTTTGCAGCAAACGAGGGTGGCGGCGCATTTTGTACAACCATACGATCCCAGCGTGCGTCGCTTTCGCGACCGTTCCTTGCACGTCGAACTGAAACACGCTTTTAGCGCTCGGCGTCCACTTTTCACACAGGCGTAATTCGTCCGCGCGACCGCTCGGCGGATCGGTTTCTCGTACAAAATCGACGTACATATGGTCGCGGTCCGTCGGCCACAGGCGATAAAAATGCTCCAGGAATTGCGGCCAGGACTTGAGTCCGTGCCGTCGCATATAGGACAAGGGAAATGAAAAACCGTGGTCGATGCCGATGATGATCCGGCTGTCACCCATCAGTTCTCGGGTACACCACTCGGCCAGGTCCTTGCGACACCAGTTCCGAGCGCCCGCGCTTTGAACCGGGATACGGACCGGATTCGCCGCCGGCGTCGCTTCAAACACCTGCAAGGCTTTCAAGCGCGATACCGGCGCTTTCGCGCCGGAATAATCGATGCCTATATAGCGGTCAAACATCTGCGATTCCAGGCTCGTAGGACAAAGGGTATTTTATCGCGTTGGGGCGCAGTGTGAGCGACAGCCGGGCGTTTGGCCGCCGTCGGGGCGCGCTGCCCGACGCCAAACGAGGTACAGATCCCAGTTTAGGCGACGATAAGGGGTGAATACCGCGGAATTCTTGCGAATTCCGCTTTGGCCGACGATGATCAAAGCATGGAACCGAGTCGTTCAACACACACCCTCGCCATCGCTCCCGCATCCAAATTGCTGTGGTACGAGATACGCTCCGTGCTCGGACAAGGCGGTTTTGGTATTACCTATCTGGCTCGCGATACCAATCTCGATCAAGACGTCGCCGTCAAGGAATACCTGCCATCCTCATTCGCGTCGCGAGATTCGGACGGCAGGATAAAAGCTTTAACGCCGGAACACGAAGCCGACTACGACTGGGGCCTGGAAAGATTTATCGACGAGGGCCGAACCCTCGCGCGCTTCGACCATCCGGGGATCGTGCGCGTCCTATCGGTCTTCGAAGAAAACAGCACCGCGTATTTGGTCATGCGGTATGAAAAAGGCGAACCCATGTCGGCGGTTCTCCAGCGCCAGGGAACCATCGCCGAGGGCCCTTTGAAACGGATCGTGATCGAGATCCTGGAGGGCCTGAAACAAGTCCATGACGCAGGGTTTATCCACCGCGACATCAAACCGGCGAATATCTACCTTCGCGAGAACGGATCCGCCGTGCTCATCGATTTTGGCGCCGCCCGCCAGGCGCTCGGTATACAAACACAAACCCTGACGACAATTGTCTCGCCTGGTTACGCCCCGTTTGAGCAGTACTATTCCGACGGGACCGCGCAGGGGCCATGGACCGACATTTACGCGTTGGGAGCGACGGCATACAGAGCGATCAGCGGGAAAGCGCCGTTGGCGGCGGTCGATCGAAGCCAGAGGATCCTAGCGGGCGGCGATGATTCTCTCGTCACCGCGACCGAACTTGGTACGGGAAATTACTCGGCGCAGTTTCTACGAGCGGTCGATCAAGCACTCGCTTTCCGTGACGCCGAACGTCCGCAGTCGATCGCGGATTGGCGTGAAATGCTCACGAGGGCTCCGGATTCGGAGGCCGGAAGGGCGAGCACACAGGTGGAAACTGAGAAAACCGCCGAGCGCGTCGATGGCGACAATACAGACAGCGCATTGCAGACAACGAAAGTACTCGGCAATGAGAGTTCCGAAGCGCCGACAATTGCTGTCGGAACGCCGCCGGGTAATTTCCGCGTTCAGCCGCCGACTAAAAAGCGATTCAACAAAAAACTGCTGGCAGTTGCGGTGATCGCGATTATTGCGGTGCTAATCGTCGCGCGCAAAAACGTCGAACCAGCGCCGTCGGAATCCGCCGTCGCCATCGAAACGACGCCGCCACGAACCCGTCCCGTTGTCGACGTACCGGCGCCGGATCCGGCACGCGAGCGTGCGGCTCGTATCGCGGCCCTGCTGGAAGCGGCCGACACCGACATAGAGGCCTTGAGGCTCACGACTCCGCCCGGGAATAATGCGTTCGAAAAATACAACGCCGTTCTGTCGCTCGAGCCGCAGAACGAGGCCGCTCGGGAGGGCATCGACCGAGTCGTCAATAATTACTTACAACTCGCCCAAAGCGCCGCCGAAACCGGCGACATCGAGACAGCACGCCGATATGTCTCACGAGCAGCTGCGATACGACCCGATCACCCGGCAGTCCAAAGCGCGACCGCGCGCTTGGCCCGGCGGGATGAAGCCGAATCACTCAGTCGGGACATCGCACAACGCGCCGCCCAAGTAACCGATAAGTCGACACGACGAAAACTCGCGGGAGCGCGTAAGGCTTTGCGCAAAGAAAAGTACGGCAAGGCTTTGGATATTCTCCGAGACGTAGCGCGCGACGCGCAACGGTAGCGCCCGACAAACGCAAGCCTTGGTACTCGGGTGCGTCCAGACAGGATGCCCCGTCACCGCCGAAAAACGCCTTCTTACTTTCCGAACAAACCCTTAAAGACACCTTTTACCTTCGCCCCGGCGTCTTCGAGCGCACTTTTCGTTTTGCTTGTCGCCGACTCAAAAGTCGATGGATCCTTCTTGCCCTGGTCTTCGGATGCCTCGAGAGACTCTTCGCCGCGGGCTATTGCGCACACGTCCGCGCCGGCCGTCGCTCGATCGAACAAACCTTCCGCGAGCAGCGACAATCCACCTGTCGCGACGGCGGCCCCAACTTTCAACCCGGCCGTTGTCACCCCTTTCGCATCCGTTGCCACGCGTGGATGGGCAAGCGTTCCACCCAGACGAACAAAATCGACGAGAGATGACAAATTGATACCAATGCCTTCGCGCGGCTTCGGTTTGGCCCCTATATCAAGGGCCTCCGTCCGCAAATCTAGCGTTCCGCCGCCGACGATGGTGAGTTTTTGCGTCTGTACACCGATACCGGTCGGGTTGCGCGCAACCCCATCGGCAATGGGAAACCGGATGACCGCGCATTCCAGTGCAGTGCTGGTATCGGCCGCGCTCATCGGATTCAACAGACTAAACAGCATCTTCACGAGGTCGCTACCGGCGACGCCGGCCGCGTCGTTGTGGATGGTTGCGGCGTTCGTATCGATCGAAAAAAGCCCATTCGCGCTCGCCATCATCGCGGCTACGGAGTTACCGTTACCCACCAGCGACAAAGCGAGATCGGTGGACCCGCCCGACACCCGCCCGCCTTCTGCCAGCTTGGGCAGACTACCGAGCGCCATCGTCGCGATTTCCAGATTCAATTTCAGACCTGGCGTTTCCCCGGCGGCATCGATTTCCATCGCAGCGTTCAGCGCCCCGTCGCCAATTTTAGCGACGACCGGTCCTATTTCGAGAACGCGATTATTGAACACTAGCGCGGTGGTGAGACCGGTAATCAGGGCGTGGTCGCTAACGAAATTGTCGATCGTCAGGTCGATTCGACCCTCCACCACATCCAACCAATCGAGAGCCAGCGGTTCGAGGGAGAATATCCGCTCGCCGCCTATCCCGCCATCGCTACCGATACCAAAATCGGCCGCGACCACCGTTGCCGCATCGACATCCCCGTTGATCCGCCATCGGCTGGAGGTTTGCTCGAGATTAAACGCCGCGCCGATTCGGCTTTCAGCAACACGGATTTCGACATCTTCCAACACGTAAGTCTTTCTGGTGTCGGAAAGTACGGCGTTTAAGCCGACTGGGCCGCGTTGCGGTAACTCAAAGCCGAGCGGTGCCACCAGCGCCGCGAGATCAGGCGCAACGACGGCCACTTTCAACCTCATCCCGCGACCGTCTAGCGGCTCCTGTACATCCCCCTCGATCGAAAACTCAATATCCTTTACGGTTCCGGTCAAATCGAGGGCATAAGGCTCATTGCCGAACAGACGCCTGATTGGCGAAATTCGGCCTCGTAGCTCGATAGGTGTTTCTTCATAGGCGGCGTCCACTTCAAGCTTTAGCGGCTGGCCGAAGCCCTCGGTTCGCAAAACCAAATCGTTGATCGTGACCGTCGAGACGGTGCCTCCATATGGACGGTATTCGAGCACCGTATGACGGATTTCCAATTCGTCGAGATCGAATCGCGGTAACGAAGACGGCGGACCCGACTCCCGGCCTGGATCTTCCAAGTCCAAAACCCAATTGCCGCGCCCCTTGCGATCCGACTCAATCGATATCCGAGCGCCGACGACAATGAGTCGCTTGAACGCCAGTTCGGCGCGCAACAGCGGTAAAAGCGCAAGTCGAGCCTCGAATCTTTCGACCGTAATCATATTTTCGTGCGCGGCCCAAGCCGCATTGCCGAATGTCACGCCATCGACGGCGACGGTTGGAACGAGCGAGAGTTTTAGCCGTATGTCGCCGCTTATCGACAAGGCACGTCCGGTAGAGGCTTCCACCAACTCGGTGAGCTGATCTTTGTATTGATTGACGTCCAGCAAAGCCACGTAGACGGATAGTCCAGCGATAAGTAGGAGCGCGGCTACCGCTGTTCCGATCAAACGCTTTTTCAAGCTCTAACACCTCCGGTGAAAAAAGGCGCCTGACTCATTTAACGCAGTTCTCGACCTTCGGATTCCACAGTACTCCGACCAAGTCTGAGGATCGTTATTCGTCTCCTAAGGAGCCTTTGTTTCGTTCTATTCTGAGCCGCCGGACCTGCGCAGGCAGCGGTCCAACGCATGAACTTCCTCATCGTGAATGTCATATTCACCTAACGCGTCCGCTAGCTTCAACACATATTCAACATTATGACCGCTTCGGCCTTCAGAATCGCGGATCTGGGCTGCAATCTCAGTGATCGATGCCGGACCCAGGAAGTTACCGTTTTCGATCGGGGCAAAATAAGTCGTCGCCGGTGCCGAGATTTCGCCCGTGAATTCGATTTCCACCGATAGGCGGACGTAACCGCCGCTCTCCCTCGCGTCGAGTTCTTCGAGGATTCGTCGCGAGTCCGGCCCACGAACATCGAAAGCGACCCCCCAACAATGTGCGGCCGAGTCTTCAACCAGTGTAACCACTCGGCCGGGATTGGCGGGCGTGCCGCGGTGATCCGGCGACCCCTGCCAAAAACGGCGCCGCCATCCGCGAAGCAACGCCCGGCGCGCTTCGAAGAAGGGGAACGAAGGGCGCCAGATAATGGATCCGTAGCCGAATATCCAGGTCATTGCTCGGCACCGCGCTCTATCCGGATAGCTGGATTGTTCAACATGAGAAATAGTTTCCGGGCTGGCACATAGGAGCCGAGCATTATCGTCGCCGTCCGTGGACAGCTTGAGCATAACCGATGCTACGCCGAAAAAGGCAATGCGCGGCTAACCTCATTTCGAGCGCAGCGCCCCGCCCGGAGTCCCATCCACGACGGTGGCAAGGCGAGATCACCGCCAGAAACGAATATCGGGGATAGGCTCTTGCGGGGGAAAAATTGCGCCCGGAAATCCGGGCGCTAAGGTCAGGCAGTATCAGGGGATGCGTCGGAAGGAATAGAGGGACTCCAGACCGTCCCGAACGCACTAAAATCAGACCGAACCACCAAGACCTTCCGCAGGGTAGTACGAAAGGAATTGTGAACATGGTACTCGCCAATGACTATGTCTATAGCTTTGCCGAGTAACGTATGGCCTCGCTCCCCTAGGACGAACATCATAGGTACCGGGATCGGGGAAAAAATCGCCCAAATAGGGTAGTTCATCGACGCACAAAAGCCGGGAGACGTCGCTGATGAGACAGATTCGGCGACAAGCCCGTTTGAGAACGAAAATTGCGCCGGTATTTTGACGATGTGCTGCACTAACACGCCGCCCGGGTCCAATTTTGGAGATTTCTCCGGGCAAGACGATGACGATACGCCGGTATTTTGACTATCAGGTCGAGAGTGCCGACCAAGGCGGCAAAGCAAAAAACGCCCGGTCGCCGACTAATCCACCCGTTTGAGTCGTTCAAATAGTCCATATTCCCATTGCCGGATCGCCAGAACCATCGTT
>CAZFZX010000201.1:0-7117 GCA_964523765.1 uncultured Enterobacteriaceae bacterium | reverse complement strand
ACGGGCGTCTGTAGAATGCCGTCCAAGGCATCGTCAATGCACCTAGCGAACGCTAGGGTTGATATTCTCCGGAGGTACCAAATGCTCAAAGCAACCGCCGACAAACCGCTGGCCACTGCGATGGTCGGTTCTTTCCCCAAACCTTCCTGGTTCACCGAGAATTTGAACGGGCGACCCTTTATCGTCGCGATGGGCGACTCGCGATATCGGGAACAATATCTCGACTCGGTAGCGTGCTACGTCAGCGAACAAGAACGAGCGGGGCTCGATGTTCTGGTCGATGGGGACACCCGGTTTGACCTCGAGGTCGGCGGCCGCTCCTGGTTTTTCTACACGATAGAACGGCTAAATGGGATATCGGGCTTTCGTGATTCATCGCACTTCCTCGATTACGGTGACATGAAGCCAGGGCACATCCTTTACGAAGTGCAGGAGTCGTGGCACCCACCCGTGGTAACAGACAAGATCACGCGCGGCGCCCTGAACTTCGTCGAGGTATGGAAGACGGCGCAGAAGATGACCGAACGGCCGATGAAGTTCGGCTCGATCTGCGCGACCTGCCTGCCGATGATGTTGTGGAACGAGCACTACTCGGATGATAAAGCCATGGTCATGGATATTGCCACGGCCCTCAACGAAGAGTATCGCGAGCTGTCGGCGGCTGGCTGCCCGATAATCCAGATCGAAGAACCGGTACACCATTTCAACTGCAATATGGAACCGCCATGCTCGGATAAAGATCTCGAGTTCTACACCGAAGCGTTCAACCGCCAGGTCGAGGGGGTCGAGAGTGAAGTCTGGGCGCATACCTGCTGGGGCAATCCGAATCAGCAGAGTTTTTACTGGGAACGCCCGAGCTACGAACGCTCGTTGCCCTATTTCCTCGAAATGAATTGCGACGTCCTCATGTTGGAATGCGGCAGCAATCAGGCGCGCGACATCAAATTACTGGGGAAACATACGACCGAGAAGAAGATCGGGATAGGAGTCGTCGATCACACACGGACCACGGTCGAAACACCCGAGATGGTTGCCGCCACTATTCGGCACGCTCTCGAATACGTACCGGCGGAAAGACTCATCGTCACCGCCGATTGCGGTTTTGGGCGCGAAGGCCTGTCACGCCGCATCGCGCATTTCAAATGTGTCTCTGTGGTGTTGGGAACGAACATCGTGCGACGTGAATTGGGCCTCGAGGAGTCGCGGTGCCGGGTCGCCGACCCGGCCTACGCTTTCCACCGGGCCTGAGGCCGAATCTTACAAACGGTCCACGACCCAACGGTAGACTGCGGCGACGTCTCGCTCAGCGATCGACCCAGCGGCCTCGCCGAGCACGGTATCGATACGCCGCGTGAGCAGATCCCGCAGGCGGTAGCCGGCACGCTCCGCTTCCACCGCGCGCCGATCGGCGTTCGCGTCGCGCCATGCTCCGTGCAAGTCAATGTGCTCCGAGAGCGCTTCTAAACCGATATCGGATTCGACCGAAACGAGCAGGACAGGCACCTCCCAACCACCGTTCCTATTCGCCCCGAAGTGCATCGTCGCCGCGATATTTTCGCGCATACGTTGAGCACCATCGAGGTCGCACTTCGATATCACAACGATGTCGGCGATCTCCAGGATCCCCGCCTTTAACGCTTGTACGGCGTCGCCGGTCTCCGGTTGCAACAGCAAAACGACGGTATCGACCAGCGTCTTCACCGCATGTTCTGCTTGACCTACGCCGACCGTTTCGAGAAGGACGTCATCGAATCCACGCTGCTCGAGTACGCGCAGTAGATCGGCGGCGTTATTGCACATGCCGTCGTTTGCGTCGCGGCTCGATAACGAACGCATAAAAATATGCGCATCGTCGGTCGCCTCGGCGACCCGGATCCGATCGCCGAGTACGGCACCTCGGGTGTAAGGACTCGCCGGATCGACGGCTAGAACGCCGACTGCACGTCCTGCGGCCGCGAGCGATTTGGCAAATGCGCCGACCAGAGTGCTCTTGCCGACGCCGGGAGGGCCGGTGATGCCGATGCGCCTGGCGCGCACCTCGACGGCGGTTTCGTCAATTCCCAGGATCTCATCGACCGACGCGTTCGCGATACGGCTCAGTTCGCGAGCTAACTCGCGTCGCTGCTTTGTGTCCAGGAGCATTCGACCGCCTCGTACGAACCAATCAAGCGGTCAGTAATCGGCCGATCGATGCCAGGACGTCATCAATGCGCTGGCTCGCGTTGTAGATGCCTTTGGCGCCCGCCTTTTCGAGGGCATCATTATCGGCAGCCGGAATCGTACCACCGACGAATATCGCAATATCGTCGCCGCCGTAGTCCGCCAGATGGCCGGCAGTGTCGGTCACCAGATCGAGATGACCGCCGGAAAGGACGCTGAGTCCAACGGCATCGACATCTTCTTCGACCGCTATGCGGGCGATGTATTCCGGCGACTTCCTCAAGCCGGTGTAGATCACCTCGGCGCCAGCGTCACGCAGCGCCAACGCAATAATTTTGGCGCCAACGTCGTGCCCATCCAGTCCGGGTTTGGCGATCAAGATCCGCTTTCCTCTGAGGCTCATACGTTCTACAACCGAACCGGCTCCTGAAACTCGCCCCACTCACGGGTCAGCGTAGCTACCATTTCACCCACTGTTGCGTATGCGTGACAACACTCGACCAGACGTGGCATCAGATTGTCGCTGTCAGTCGTCGCGGCGTCGCGCAGCCGGCCGAGAGCGGTTTCGACCGCGGCATTGTCGCGTGTGTCCATCACCTGAGCGTAGCGTTCGGCTACGCGTTTGGCGGCTTTCGGATCAAGCTGGAATACTTCGCCGAAGTCGGTGTGATCGTCTTCTCGACGGAAATAGTTCTCTCCGACCACGACCCGCTTGCCGTCGTCGGCCTTCAATTTTCGCTCCAAGGCGCGGTTGGCGATGCGCGACTGCAGATATCCGTCTTCGATCGCTTTCACTGTACCGCCGTAGTCCTCGATCTCCCTCATGACCTCCTCGATTCCAGCCTCCATCTGATCGGTTAGCCATTCGACATAGTAGCTACCACCCAAGGGGTCGACGGTGCGCGAGATGCCGCTTTCGTGGGCGACGATCTGCTGCGTTCGCAACGCGATCTCCGCGCTGGTCTCGGTTGGGATCTGAAAAGCCTCGTCGTAGGCGGCGGTAAAGATCGATTGCGCACCACCGAGCACCGCGGCCATATTCTCGATTCCGACGCGCACGATGTTGTTATAAGGCTGTAAAGCCGTTAGCGACGAGCCGCCGCAGACCACGCCGAAGCGAAACATCAAAGCCTTTTCATCGGTGACGCCGTAACGCTCTTTGAGCAACTTCGCCCACAAGCGTCGACCGGCGCGGAACTTGCAGACCTCCTCGAACAAATCCATATGGACGTAGAAAAAGAAGCTCAGCCGGCGGGCAAATTTGTTCGGATCGGCGCCGCGTCCGACTAATTCGTCGACGTATGCAAGGGCGTTGCCGAGTGTATAGGCCATTTCCTCCACGGCCGTGCTACCGGCGTCCCGGACATGCGCACCCGCGATACTGATTGGATTGAACCGTGGCGTTTGTTCGTTCGAATACAGGATCGTATCCGCGATCAAGCGCATAGACGGCCTGACCGGAAAGATCCATGTACCCCGGGCCACATATTCTTTGAGTATGTCGTTCTGAATGGTACCGGTGAGCTGCTCCCTGCCGATACCTCGCTTATCGGCAACGGCAAGATACATCGCGTAGATGATCGAGGCGGTGCCATTGATCGTAAAAGATGTCGAAAGGTTCGCTAGATCGAGACCTTCGAACAGCAATTCGGCCTCGGCCAGATTAGACAACGATACGCCGACCTTGCCGACTTCGGTTTTAGCCATGTCGTCGACCGGGTCGTAGCCGCATTGTGTCGGCAGATCCAAGGCCACCGATAAACCAGTCTGCCCCTGTTCGATCAGGAATTTGTAACGTTGGTTGGTTTCCTCGGCGCTGCCGAACCCCGAGTATTGACGGATCGTCCACAGACGCCCACGGTATCCGTCCTCAAAAATGCCGCGCGTATAGGGAAATGCGCCGGGCTGCCCAATCGCTTCGGCGTCGATCATCTCCGGACCGGCCACCGCCGGCACCTCGATCCCCGAGGGTGTTTTGTTATCCGGTAAGCCCGGCGCGTCGGGTTCGTATTTCTCGGATGCCATTAGCGCTTAGCCGCAATTTTTGCCTGGATTGCCGCCGCCGCGTTCCAGTGATCGTCGTGCAGCCAGGTCTCCATGAGAGAACTGATCTCAATTTCGCGTAATTCCTGCGGACCGGCTCCGTCCCGATGCGCCCGTCCCAACGACTTGAATGCCCTCATCACCTGCGGTCGCATCCGCTTGATCGGGGCCATGAAGCGTTCCAGGGCGTGCTCAATGCTCTCATCTTCCTCGGCTACCGCCTGCGCCAGACCCAGCCGACGCGCTTCCTCTGCGTCGATGAACTCCGCCCTTGAAAACAGCCTCAGAGCGTTTGCATCGCCGACCAGGCGCATCAAGTCGACGCCTCCGCCCCACGCGGGCGAGACGCACAGATTGCCTTGCACGAAAGCGATACGGGCGTGCCGCGCGAATACTCGCATATCACAGGAGACGGCGAACTCCGCACCGCCCCCGATCGCGTCACCGTTCAAGGCTGCGACCACCGGGACCGGAAAGTGGCGGATGGAATTTAAGGCGCTGAACGCGGCGTCTACCATCTCACGCAAGTGTCCTTCGTCGCGGACGGAGTCCAGTTCCTGCAAATCGCCGCCGGCAGCGAAACATCGTTTACCCGCGCCTCTGATCACGGCGGCAATCAGTGTCTGATCGGGCGCGTGCGTCGTGAACGCTTCGCGAATTTCGTTCAATACTGCCAGGCTCAAAGCGTTGCGCTTGTCTTCACGGTCGACTACGACGCGCAAAATGCCTTCCTGTGCGTTCGCTCTTACAAATTCCAACGCCATATCGCAGGCTACCTCGAAAAAGAAGTCGGTATTGTTCGGCTTTTACGTGCCCGGCGCAAATGCGGTAACGCTACGGTGCCCCACTTGCCCTTGCGTGCCGCTTCAAGGTCGCAAAAAAAAGCCGGCCCCGCTGAATACAGGGCCGGCCTTTGGTGTTGCTTTAGGTCTTTAAGGTTGTGTTGTTGTGTTAGGCGTGGACCGAATGATAGTTCTTGATCATCGTGGCCATTTGGTCTTTCAAATAAAGTTTTTCTTTTTTCAACTCTTCGAGGGCTAGTTGCTCCATGCTTATTACCCCACCGTTGGCGTCCTTCACCTGGGTCTTCAAAGCGGTGTGTTTGTCATATAAGCGACGAAACTCATCGCTGTTGGACAGAAGCACATCGACGGTATCCTGGTCGTTTTCGAACATAGGACCCCCCTTCTACTTGGCTAACCAATTAATCGCTTCACACCCAAACCCTAGAATACCGTCCGGCCGTGAGCAAGCGTTGCGACAATCTTTTTCCTTGGGGATCGATAACTACCTGAATTCTCAATGGATTGTCTTTACTAACTCGATTTTGCCTCCTTAGTCGCTCTAACTTCTTGAATTATCTGTTTTTTATTCAAACCAGGTAACGATTCGAGGAGCCGTAGCGGCCGGTCCCGAGAGGTTTCCGCGGCGCGACACGCGGTCGGTACGGTGAGGAAATCGGCGTCCAGCTGCCGGCGGATTTCAAGGATAATGACCGGATGAGCGAGCGTATCCTGTTCATCACCGGCAAACTTGCAGAAAAGAGTCTGAGGCGCACACTCACGGATCTGTCGTCGCTCACGTTCGACTACGACATACGGGTCCTCGGCGCCGCCGTTGCGGCCCTCATGACGACCGATTTCATCCATAGGCGGCTCGACGACGTCGAAGGATTCGATCGCATCCTCATTCCCGGCCGATGTCGAGGAGACATGGAGGCGCTTACCGCGGGTTTCGGCGTACCCTTCGCGCGTGGCCCAGAGGAACTCAAAGACCTCCCCAGATTTTTCGGTATCGACGGACAACCGCATGACCTGACACGGACCGACATGTTGATCTTTGCGGAATTGGTCGAGGCGCCGCTGTGCTCGGTTGCAACGATACTCGAGCGGGCCGGCCGCTATCGCGACGACGGTGCGGACGTCATCGACATCGGTTGCCTGCCCGATACGGCATTTCCGCATCTGGAAGATACCGTCGCCGCGCTGAAAGCCGCCGACTTCAAGGTCAGCGTCGATTCGCTGGTCGACGAAGAGCTGTTGCGTGGGGGGCGCGCCGGGGCCGATTATCTGTTCAGCCTCAGCGCCGAGACCTTGTGGATCGCCGACGAAGTCGATTCCGTACCCATCCTGATCGGCGATGAACCGACCGACATCGAATCATTGTTCCATACTATCGAAGAATTCGCGGGCCGCGGCCGGCCGTTTCTCGCCGATGCCATCCTGGATCCGATCCACTATGGCTTGACCCGATCAATTGTCCGCTACGACAAACTGCGCGAACGGTACCCGACGGTCGAGATCTTGATGGGGATTGGCAACGTAACCGAACTCACCCATGCCGACACGCTGGGGATCAACGCTATATTGGTCGGCATCGCCTCGGAACTCGAAGTCGCCGGCTTACTCACCACCGAAGTCAGCCGGCATTGCGCAACAGTGGTCAAGGAGATCGACCATGCGCGGCGGGTCATGCTGGCTGCCCGTGAGCATTCGAGCCCGCCACGGCATATCGACGAAGGGCTGCTAGCCTTGCACGAGCGTGATCCGTTTCCGTACGACGACGCCGAGATCGAGGAGTTTTCCAATCAGGTAAAAGATCTCAATTTCCGGATCCAGGTGACGACGAACGGGATCAGCATCTACAACCGGGACGGACGACGGATCGCGACCGATCCCTACGACCTGTTCCCAGCCCTCGGGGTGGACGAAGACGGTCCGCATGCGTTCTATCTCGGCCTCGAACTGGCGCGCGCACAAATCGCGTGGCAACTCGGCAAACGCTATGAACAGGATGAAGAACTCGAATGGGGTACGCTAACCGCCCGCGAACCGCACCATCGTCGGCCGTTCGAGGTCGAGAAATCCACGCTCAAGGCGCGCAAGAAGCGGCGGCGCCGGTCGGGCAGCTCCTA
>CAZFZX010000200.1:0-7130 GCA_964523765.1 uncultured Enterobacteriaceae bacterium | reverse complement strand
ACCCGAGTTCAATTTAACTGCTCAGTATTTCTGCTCCGTTATTTAGAGTTTTAGGGGGGAATAGCTGGACCAAAACTAAAGTGGTGCGGTCGTTATTTCTTCTTTGCGTGGCTCCCCCAATCGTTGCTCGGCGCAGAATATTCTCGATTTTTAATAAGGTTCTTTATTTCAGCATAGTAATTTTTTACGGTGCTTGCGCTCTTATTGATTCCGTCAGCGGTGTCTGTGACGGAATCAAGATAGCTCTTGCCCTCGCTCATTAGTTCTCGCACTCGCAGATATGCATCTTCGTGTTTGATGCGGCGCTTCGTAGACTTAATGCTCGGTATATCAAACAAGCCGTCGTCAAGTACCGTGTCAATATATGTTTTTAACTCAAGTGGGATTATTTTCTGTCTGAGCAGCAGCGCCCTGAATAGTGTTACTAGCGTTTTGTGTCTATCCGGATTTCCGTTTTTAGCCTCATTTATGTAATACATCAGGATGCCGTATCTAGGAACTTGTCCGTTAGCCATCGACGTATAGCGGATGATTGCGGATTTAAGGGCGAGTTCTACGCCTTCTTGCGTCAACATATCTACGAGCCGTTTCCAGACCGCTGGATATCGATCTCTAGTCTGGACTGAAATTTCGCAGATAGCTTCAAATCTAAGCATCACGATATCCTGGTGACTTTGCGGCGTGTTCGGTCCGATCGAATCCAGCATTTTTTCGAGGCGCGGCAATAACTCCAATAAGCCGCGCTCGGCAAGGTTGTCTTCGTCCTTATCCAACTTTGCGCAGTTCTCTGGGTTCGTCTACCGATTCGACGTGTGCCCCCCAAGCATTCATCCATGTAGCTTTTTCTTCGAGATATTCGAATCTGTCATAGGTGCCGGTTACGGACCCGTCCGCGTGATTCAAAATCAGTTTTTTGATAAAGCGAGTAATTTTCTGCCCACGATCATCAACGATATTGCTCATTTCCGTGACCGCAGTGCGGCGCAAGTCGTGCGCTACGAATGGCAATACCTTCAATTGCCCGATGTGGTCGCGCAGCGGCTTGTTTAGCGTGTCCTCGCGCAGATGTCGGCCGTTGTTCTTCGGGGACGGGAAAACGTAGTCACTTTTTCCCTTGCGCTGTTCGATTATCGCGAGCGCCTGTTCGTTGAGTGGCTGGATTAGAGTGCTTTTGTTCTTGGTGTTGGCGAGTATCAGTACCTTAATCCGTTTTTTCTTGCCGCCAGCTTTCACGTATTCCCTTTCGTGGATGTCGCTGTATTTCATCCGTACGACTTCACCGGGGCGGGCGGCTAGGAGCAGAATCAGTCGGTATACGTCGGCGATGTCGTTGCGGATGCCCGAGTCCGGCAGATTCGTCAGGAGTCTGCGAATTTCGACCCCGGCGAGTGCCCGCTCTTTGGGTGTCTCTTTGAATCGTCGGATGTTGTCGCAGGGGTTGCGGACTTCTATGCCTGCCTTCTCCAGCTTGTCGAATTTGCCGTTCTCAATCGACCAGCCGTATACCCGTTTCAAATACGCAATTACGCGATTGCGTTGTACTTGCTTGCCTTGGTTGTCGAGGTCTTCCAGCGCGTTAATGACGCCAATGCGGCGCAACTCATGTGCGGGCCTAGCGCCGACCTTTGCGACGATGTGATTCTCCAGCGAGAGCTGGACTTTGCGGTGGGATTTGATGAAGTCTTTGGATTTGGCGCGGCTGATTGATTCGACATAGTCAGCGACCATCTTCTTAACGGTGAATTCGCTGCGTTCGTCGTCCGCTACCTTGTCGGCCAATTCTGCCGCTTTGGTTTCCGCTTGCTCCTCTCGGTACTGACTGACGGACCCGTGTTCCTCGACAATTCGGCGCTGCTCGGCCAGTGCTAAGGTGGCATCGGCCAAGTCCATGCCGCCATCCTTGCCCGTGTACTCGCCTAACCGTATCCACTCGGTTTTCGTCTTCCGCTCATCAAGGTAACGGTAGCGGTAGACGAAAAACTTCTGTCCGGATTTCAGCACCCTTATGTACAACCCCGATGCGCCAGGGCCGCCAACGCTGCGGACGTAGTGAGTGCCTTCGGGTCTTAAGGCTTGGATCTGCTTGACTGTCGTCAGCGGTTTTCGTTTGGCTGCCATTCTTGGACCCTCCGAAAATTGTCCCCGAATTGTCCCGCGTAAAATCTGGCTGATTCGTGGTCACTAGTCCTCTGGACTGTATCCATTTGGCTTCCCTCCAGTTGTCCCTCGACTATTCGGGGACAATCGGGGGACAATTCAGATGGTTGCTTGATGGTATTTGATGGTACGCCTTGTTACAGGCAACAACAAGGGAGTTGTCCCGATAGACACTAGGAGCGCTAGTGTTTATGCGGATACTGGAGGATTTTTTTGCTGAAAACCAGAGACTTAGAGTGGCTCCCCGGGACGGGCTCGAACCGCCGACCTAGTGATTAACAGTCACCCGCTCTACCAACTGAGCTACCGGGGAATGGAAGCGAGCGCGTATGGTACTGAGGCGCCTTGGTGGGGTCAATCTGAGCGGCCGCATTAGGGGTGTTTCGGTCAGTAGTCGTCCGTTTCGTCGCGTCTCACGGTCGTGTTTCTCGTCGTCCCGAAGGTCAGCTTCCCAACACCTCCTGCATCTGTGTGAGTGCCCGGTCGAGGGTCTCCATGTCCGTCGCGTAGGACAAGCGCAGGCATCCGGGTGCGCCAAAAGCGGAGCCCGGGACGACCGCGACCGAAGCGCGGTCGAGCAGGAGTTCGGCTAACTCGATGTCGGTGTCGACATCACTCCGAGCCGTGATGGCCGCGCTCATGTCCGGAAAACTGTAGAAGGTCCCATCGGATGCCACGATCGCCACACCGTCGATTTCATTGAGAGCGTCGACGACAAAGTCATGGCGTCGTCGGAATGCGGCGCAGTGATTTTCGAGCAAGCCTTGGTCGCCGGAAAGCGCGGCCGCCGCCGCTACCTGGGCGATAGAGTTCGGGCCGGAAGTACTTTGCGATTGGATCTCTTTCATCGCGCTGATGATCGCCTCGGGGCCGGCCGCGTAGCCGATCCGCCATCCGGTCATCGCATAAGCTTTCGACACACCGTTCAGAACCACGGTCCGGTCGTGAAGACTCGGAAAGGCGTTCAAGATGTTCCTGAAGGGTTGCCCGCTCCACAGGATGTGTTCGTAGATGTCATCCGAAGCAATCACGATTTCAGGATGCTCAGCAAGGATAGCCCCGAGCGCTTCGAGTTCTGCTTCGCTATAGCAGGCGCCGGTTGGGTTCGACGGGCTATTCAGGACCAGCAACCGCGACTTGTCGCCGATGGCCCCGCGCAACTGTTCCGGCGTGATTTTGAATTGATGTTCAATGCTGGTCTTTATAATGACCGTTTCGGCGCCGGCCAGCCGCGCCATATCCGGGTAGGATACCCAGTAGGGTGCCGGAATGATGACCTCGTCGCCGGGGTTGAGCAGCGCTTGCATGAGATTGTAGATGCTGTGCTTGCAACCACAGGATACGAGCACCTGGTCTGGATTGAAGTGGAGATTGTTTTCGCGCGCGAACTTTCCGACGACGGCCTCTTTCAGTTCGGGCGTACCGTCGACGCTGGTATATTTTGTGAACCCCTCGTTGATCGCGTCGATCGCGGCGGTCTTCACATGTTCGGGCGTTTCGAAATCTGGTTCTCCGGCGGCGAGGCTGAGAATGTCGCGGCCGTCCGCGCGCAGCCGGGCGGCTTTGGCCGAGACGGCGAGCGTCGGTGATGCCTTCACGGATTGGGCGCGATGCGACGGGTGAATATCCACAGGCGGCTTTCTCCGTGTGTAGTGGCTGCCGGACGGAAGGCGAACGGACTCGTGATTTGCAACCGTCTGCTACGACCCCACCGAGTGCTGTACTATACGCGATCCCGATATTTCGTTACTGACCGTGGTCAAGTCTTTTCAGCTTACTGCCGATTTCAATCCCGCAGGCGGACAACCCGAAGCGATCGCAAAGCTAATAGAGGGCGTTAACGCCGGTCTCGCGCATCAGACCCTTTTGGGCGTTACCGGCTCCGGCAAGACCTACACGATCGCTAACGTGATCAACGAAGTGCAGCGCCCCGCAATCGTGTTGGCGCCGAACAAAACTCTTGCCGCGCAGCTATACGGTGAGATGCGCGATTTTTTCCCGCACAACGCGGTTGAATATTTCGTTTCCTATTACGACTACTATCAGCCTGAGGCCTATGTGCCATCCTCCGACACCTATATCGAGAAGGATGCGTCTGTCAACGATCATATCGAGCAGATGCGTCTATCGGCAACGAAGGCGCTAATGGAGCGGCCGGATACGATTATCGTCGCGACGGTGTCGGCGATTTACGGACTCGGCGATCCGAACGAGTACCACGGGATGGTTCTGCACTTGAAGCGCGGCGATACGATCGATCAGCGGGTGATCTTGAGGCGCCTCGCCGAATTGCAGTACACGCGTAACGATCTCGACCTCGTGCGCGGGACCTACCGCGTGCGGGGAGAGGTCATCGATATCTTCCCCGCGGAATCGGAGCGCCACGCCGTGCGGGTCGAGTTGTTCGACACCGAGATCGAATCGCTGGCCCATTTCGATCCACTCACCGGAGAAGTTCTGCGGCGCGTGCCGCGGCTGACGATTTACCCGAAGACTCATTATGTAACGACGCGGCAGACTATCCTCGACGCCGTCGAGGCAATCAAAGTGGAGTTGAGCGAGCGCCTAGAGCAGTTGCGTGGGGTTGACAAACTCGTCGAGGCGCAACGCCTCGAGCAACGGACGCGTTTCGACATCGAGATGATGATCGAGATTGGCTATTGTGCGGGTATCGAAAACTATTCGCGTTTCCTGTCTGGTCGGGAACCCGGAGAGCCGCCGCCGACCCTGTTCGAGTATCTGCCGAAGAACGCTCTGCTGGTAATCGATGAAAGTCACGTCACGATCCCGCAACTCGGAGGTATGTACCGCGGCGATCGTTCACGCAAAGAAAACCTGGTCGAGTTCGGTTTTCGTTTGCCTTCCGCACTCGACAACAGGCCGCTCCGGTTCGACGAATTTGAGCGCATGGCGCCTCAATCCATGTTCGTTTCGGCAACGCCGGGGTCTTATGAGGCCGAACACGCAGGGCAGGTGGTCGAATTGGTCGTGCGCCCGACCGGGCTCATCGATCCGGACGTCGAGGTTCGTCCCGCCGTCACCCAGGTCGACGATCTCCTGTCGGAGATCAGTTTGAGAGTTGCACGACGGGAGCGAGTCCTGGTGACCACGCTGACGAAAAGGATGGCGGAGGATCTGACCGACTATCTCGGAGAACACGGGGTGCGGGTGCGTTATTTGCATTCCGATGTCGATACGGTGGAGCGGGTCGAGATCATTCGCGATCTGCGTCTCGGCGAATTCGACGTGTTGGTGGGTATCAATTTGTTGCGTGAGGGCCTCGATTTACCGGAGGTCTCGCTCGTTGCGATCCTCGATGCCGACAAGGAAGGGTTTCTGCGCTCCGATCGGTCGTTGATCCAAACCGTCGGTCGCGCCGCGCGCAACTTATCGGGACGCGCCATTCTGTATGCGGACCGCGTGACCGGCTCGATGGAGCGAGCGCTGGAAGAGATGGAACGCCGGCGCGCTGTGCAGGTGACGTTCAACGAAGTGCACGGCATCACCCCGATCGGGATCCAGAAGGCGGTGCCCGATATCATGGAGGGCGCTTATTCCTCGAATACGGGAAAAGTGCGACCGACGCGCAGTGTCGCCGAAAAGAACCGCCAATATGCGTACCTGAGCACCAGCGAACTCATGGATGAAGTGAAGCGCATGGAAGAACAGATGTATGACCACGCCCGCGATCTGGAGTTTGAACAGGCGGCGGTGATCCGTGACCAAATCGAGGACATCAAGGCCAGATACTTGGCGATGCCGAGCCATATCAGCGGATAGCGGGAGGGCCAGCTCCTTCGCGCAGTAGCGGCCGGTCCAGGAATTTTACAAAGGCCAGCTGGATAACGAATGCTATAACTATTAGAAATTCCAGAGTATTGTTTTCATTGCGCGTGATTTCGAAGCGGTGGAGCGGACTTGCATCACACTTTTGCTGTCAATCCTTTTTACAACTTCGGCGCGATTACCCTCCGCCGTCTCCTTCATCATCTATAACAGTTGTAACTCTTTGAATTTATTGGGTGGTGCTACCAGATGGCCTACCAATTGCAACACCCGGGCTAATAACGAACGCCCGGAGAAAGACGATGTGTAAACAACGGCCACGACGACAAGCGGTACAGCGGATATTCGCTGTCGTCCTCGCGTTATGCGCGGCCAACACCGAAGCCGTGTTGATCAATGCCACGACGCTTAACGGCAACACCTTCATCCAGCGGGACAGTCCGGGAATGAATGAAATGGATTTCTACCTCGGCTTCAATAATCTCAATCCCGTTTCGTTATCCGTCCTGCTGGAAGCGGACGACGACCCGTTTAGTCCGATCCCGACGAGCGCGATTTTCAACAACCTTACGGCGGTCAGCTGGCCCGGTTTCTCGATCAGACTGACCGGAGGCGCGACTTTCATCGCGATCGGCGATGCCGACCCGACCGTGAACGTGAGCGCGTCGGCGCGTGCGACGAGCGCGGAGATTACCTTCGACCCGCTTTGGGGCGCCGGTGGTTCCCTACTGATCGGCGGTACCCTCCCGTGGATGATTCACAATCATGGGAACAGCGCATTCGGTATCGATTTCATGCTAACCCCGGCCCAAGCCGCCGCCGCGCGCGTCCCCGAGCCGGGAACCTGGGCCTTACTTGTGGTGGGGCTGTTTTGTGCGGCCGCATCTCGGAGAATCACCTACGCCGCGTCACGGCCGAACGAATAAGAAGCGCTATCGCTAGCGACCGACCCGTCCCTTGAGGGCGGGTCTTTCTTTTTTCGCACAAGGAACTGACGCCGCCGGTCCTATAGCTGCCGGGTCAGTTTTCCTGTATTCTTCGCTCCCCTGCGAAGGGGGCAGAAAATCGAAATGCAAGGGGTAGCCGCATAGCGATCGGCTCGGTTCATTTCGAGATTCGGCTTCAATCTCAACAGGCGCGTAGCTCAGCTGGTTAGAGCACCACCTTGACATGGTGGGGGTCGGTGG
>CAZFZX010000199.1:0-7168 GCA_964523765.1 uncultured Enterobacteriaceae bacterium | reverse complement strand
CGTAGCTTGAACTTCAGCTTTCCCGAGGTCGGACGAATGTCCGTTTCGGGCACTAGAGCGGCTGAGACGTCCGACGGTTGTCTGACACGGTCGAAACTTAGAATCGTCTGTAAGAGCAAATCTGAGTTTTTGCAGACTATACGGGTCACCGCACCTCGAACTCCGACAACGTTTCGACGGGCGCGGTGTTGACGACGACTTCCGTTACCTTTGCCTGGCGCGGGCCCGTTTTGAGCCAGGCTTCGAATTGCCCGATTGCCTCGGCTTCGCCGCAAGCGTAAACCTCCACGCTGCCGTCGGCGAGGTTGCGAACCCAACCGACGAGGCCGAGCGCCAGCGCTTCGGCGCGAGCCGAACCGCGGTAGAAGACTCCCTGCACGCGGCCTAAGATGCGGTAATGCTTCGCTATAGCACTCATCAGGGCGGTAGCGGGCGAACCGGTAGTTCGCCCGCTACCGGCGTATCTTCATTGAGAATGAGGTCGGCAATCGGTGTCGCCATGTGTTGGTCGAGCCATTCGGCGTGAGTTCTCAAAGCGCTTAGAAACCGTTCGTCGGCGCCATCGAACTCTGCCGCCGGCGCATCGTCGGAATGAGGGAAAGTTGGTGCGATCTGCATCAAATCGACGACCGTCTCGCGGTGCAAGTCGCGGATCAGAACCCACTGAAACGCGTCGTTTCGGCTGATCCAATTGGCCCTATCCAGCCGTTCCAACGCCTGGTTAATGGCTTCGAACCCTAGGTCCGGCTCAACGGCGAAAAGCTTTTTGTCCGCTAATGGTTCGCCTGCTTCCTGTGCTTGGAAAAGCCTCAATAGAACTCTGAAAGCGGCATAGACTGGATTAGCGTACAAACTCGATCGCTTACGGCTCGAAACCGCTTTGTAGGTCGTCAGACATTGGGTGATCTCGGCCCCGAGTAATACGATAACCCATGACAGGAAAATCCAGAGCAGGAATATCGGCAACGTGGCGAACGCACCGTAAACCGCTTGTTGCATCGGGAAACTGGTGACGTAGATCGCAAAACCTCGTTTGGCCGCTTCGAATAGAATACCGGCCACCAGACCTCCCACCATGGCGTGCCTGAAGGGCACGGGCCGGTAGGGGATCAGCTTGAAGAACATGACGAACGCTAGCGTCGTCGATAGGATCGGTACAGCACCGAGCATGCGTATCTTCAACCCCAGTGTTTCCATCGAAGACGGCAGTAGTGGAAGCGATACGAGATAGGATGTAACGAATATGCTGGCGCCGATCAGTAAGGGACCCAACGTCAGAACGGCCCAATAAACCAAGAAGCGCACCACGAAAGGGCGGCGACGCTGAATCCGCCAGATCACGTTGAACGTGGATTCAATCGTGGACATCAAGGCCAGTACGGTAATCAAGAGGACGAGCGTGCCAGCCGCTTGTAGACCCTTAGCCTTGTCGCTGAACTCGAGAAGATAGCCTCTGACTTGATCACCGAGAGCCGGAACGAAGTTGCGAAAAATGAAGTCTTCGAAGTCTTCACGCAACTCTTGAAAGGGCGGGAACGCAGCCAGCGCGACGAAGACAATCGTAAATAAGGGGACTAAGGCCAGCAAAGAAGTATAGGCCAGCGACGCGGCCGAGCGAATACAATGGTCGGCGAAGAACCGCTGCTTCAAATAGCTGCAGAAATCGACAAATTCTAGGAACGCGGCGCTTATCCGATCCACTTTTTTAAACCAAAACCACTCAACGACCGCTCGATTTTCGCACAAGCCGCAGGGCTGCATCGCCGTCGTAAGCTCGCAACAGACCCCGAATAGCGCTCAGTGTTTCGGGATCTTCATCATCGGCGAGCGCGCCAAGTAAATAGCGGGCGCGTTCTAGCCGCGCCTGGTTGAGCGCCGCCCGAGCCTCGCGTTCGGCCGAGCCGGCCAATACCACCGCCCGTGAATAGTCGCCGACGTCGGCGCGAGCGGCGGCAGCGGATAGCAGCGCCCGGGTACCAGACCACAAGTTTCCCGCGTCGACGGCTTTCGTGATCGCGCGCTCCGCTCGACGCAACGCCACGACGGCGGCGTCCGCGCCCGGCGCAGGCGTACTCAATTCGACCCCGAGTTCATCGGCCGCAGCGGGCAAGCATCGAATCATCAAAGCCAACGTGGCGGTTATCAGAGCCCGCCGTACGGTGACGCGTTCACCGTTACAATATCGAGACATCTCGGCCTGAACGATGCTGGACGCCGCAGGAAAGGTAACTATGCATGAGTAGTACTATCTACCATAACCCGCGTTGTTCCAAGTCACGCCAAACCTTGGAATTACTCGCGGCGAGAGGCGTGTCTCCCACAATAATCGATTATCTGAAAACACCACATAGCCCGACCTCGATTTAGCCGACACCCACCTCTCTGCCGACGAACTGATCGAGGCAAGGGGCGATGACCCCATCGTGATCGAGCGACCAGCCGTCGTCGCGGGCAAACGGCCCGGGCGCGGTAGAGACTAATCGAGGCCCAGAACATCGCGCACGAAAGGTATCGTGAGTTCTCGGCCGGCGCTCAATGAAGCCGCGTCGATAGCATCGAAAATCGTGTTGAGTTCGTGCATGTTGCGACGGAGTCGGCGGATGAGATAGCTCGCTACGGTATCTGGCATCGACAGTCCGCGACTGGCCGCGCGTTTCTGTAATACAAGCTGTTTTTCAGCGTCGCCGAGTTCAACGAGCTGATAGAGGAGCCCCGAATTCAACCTTGATCTCAAGTCCGGGAGTTCGAACCGGAATCCGGACGGACCGTTCGCAGAGCTGACCAACAACCGCCCTCGTGCATCTTGGGTACGGTTGAACAAATTGAACAACGCCCGTTCCCAACCGGCATCGCCGGCAGCGATGTGCATGTCGTCGATCGCGAGGTAGTCGATGGATTCGAGATCGTCGAGGATTGAGGGTCCGGACTCGAGCACATGCGTCAAGGGAATGTACATCGCGCGGCCGCTGTCTCGACCGGTGGCGCGCACGGCAGCCTCGATGAGATGGGATTTACCGGTGCCGGATCGACCCCATAGCATCAAGAACCACGGACCATCGCCCGCCGACCAGCGCGCAACGGCATCCACGACCAATTGATTCTGGCCGGGAACAAAATCCTCCAGATCAACCTGCGCGTCGTCAAACAGCGCGAGCGTCAATTGCGGGAGCGATAGGGGCATAGCTGGTGGGGCTTCAACGGTGGTAAAGGAAGGTGAGTGCTCCCGCAACAATATCGCAGTCCCACGCAGATGTTCGTCGCCCCTCAGCCGTCGTCGGCCGAGTCGGCAACCGGCGCGTAAAGCTGGCTCTGCTGGTACTCCTGCTTAGAATGCCGCAGCAAAACGACGATCACGGCGGCTACCGGAAGCGCCAGCAACACGCCGAGGAAGCCGAATAGCTGCCCGCCTGCGAGAACGGCGAAAATGACCGCGACGGGATGGAGACCGATGCGGTCGCCAACCAGCAGCGGCGAGAGCACCATCCCTTCGAGGATTTGACCGACACCGAATACGGCGACCACACCCAAAAGGTGTATGAGATCCTGAAACTGCACCACCGCGGCCAGCCCCGCGACGATCACGCCGACGATAACACCGAGATACGGGACGAAACTGACCACACCGGCAAGAAGGCCGACGATGAACGCCAGCTGTAAGCCTACCAACCACAGTCCAACCACGTAGATAATACCCAAAGCCGCCATGACGGTGAGCTGACCGCGCAGGAACTCGGCTACCACGGCGTCGATTTCCTGCGCCAGCCGAGCTACGGTCGGTTCGAGTTTACGCGGCAACAAGTCGCGCACGTTCGCTACCAGAATGTCCCAATCACGAAGGAGGTAAAACGTAACGACGGGTATTAACAGCAGGTACGTGACCCATCCGACGATGAGTTGTCCGGAACGACCGATATGCAACATGAGATTCTTGGCTACCGATCCGACTTCCTGCCAATGCCCCAGCAACGCTGTCTTCACCGCGTCGACATCGATCGATACTTCACCGGTCGAAAACAGCGCGGACATTTTCGGCAGCAACCATTGCTGGACCCAATCGAGTGCCGTCGGGATGTTCAGGATCAGTACTGCGACCTGCGCTTGTAGAGCCGGGAGCAGCACGAGTACCGCGGCAAATCCGGACAACAACATGCCGGCGAACACGATCAAGACCGAAACGGTACGGGAAAGGCGGTGCCGCTCCAGGCGATCGACTAAAGGATCGCCCAGGTACGCCAACAGCATGCTGATCAGAAATGGGGTCAACACCGGGGCTAGCAAATAGAGCAGCCACCCGGTCAACACGAGTACCGCTAGGATCAACCATTTCTGTGAATCGGACAGGGCCACGGACAGATTATCTCCGGATCAAATGAAATAACGAACCGTCGACGGGGTCGGGACTCAGCGTTTGACCAAACGAAATGCTTTCGCTCAGTGCGGCCGCTCCGCCTTGCACAGTAAGATCAAAGGTCATCCCTCGATCGTCTACCCGGCGCACGAAAAGACTCGTGACGCTATCGAGCGTACGTAAATGGCGCTCCGTACGCGCGTAGTCTTCTGGAGAGGTCAACCCGGCGACAATCACTGCAACAGCGTCTGTCTGCGCGTGTATCGTCGGCGACGCGTAGCGGCGCCCCAGCGCGTCCGCCAGACTATCGGTAGCCTCCTCGACTAGAAGTTCGACGAGATCCCCTTGTTGTTCCCACGTAAGCGACTCGTCGGCGACCATCAAGGTCCAACGGTTTTCCCACAGGCCGGGGATGGCCTGACGCAGATACCCGATCAAAATCGACCCGACGCCGTATCGATCGGAGCTTAGCTGCAGCATCCGTTCCAACTCGAGCGATGAGACGGCAGTCGCGACCGCGTTCGTTTCTGCGATATCGACGAGTGGGAACACGAGCGGTATGCCACGCGCGGCCGCGGTCTCCCTCATCACCCTCAGCAATTCATTTTCGTCCTGGGCGCCGAGCAATCTGCGCCCGGCAGCCTCCTCCACGACCAGCCAAACCAGCGTGTCTGGACGCTCCTTTCCCCATACCACGAGGCCGCGCTCGCGCATTTCCTTGTTCAACACGCGGGCGTCGAACTCTACGCGTAGTACCAGTTCGTCGGAACTCGGCGCACTATTGCGGGGTCTCTCATAGCCGAATTGCTGAACTAAACGCTTGGCCTGCCCGACGACCCCCCGCCCGGGTTTGCTTCGAGCCGCGGCACCATCGCCGGTGAGTTTAACGATGACGGATTCCAGGGCCTTCGCGATCGCGCGCCTGAACTCGGCGTCCGATCGGTCGACGACCGCAACGCGAGCGCTGTTGAGACCCTCGACGTCCGTGGCCCCCGCCCCGACCGCGCAAAGGAAGAGAAAAACGGTTGGGATACCGATTTCGAAACGCATGGGCGAACGCTATGCGAAAGCGATTTAGCAAGTCAAGGTTCTGGCCCGCATATTTCGCGAAAGCGGTTTCGAAACGGTTTGCGCGCGCCGTCAATCGACGGCTTCGTGTCATCATCGAGCGGTTACCGACGAGATGGCTCGCACGGGAACGGTTTCCAGAAGAATTTGACCGCGGATCTTGAGCAAATCCCCTCCAACCAAAGGGTCGGCAATGCTTGTTGGGGCTTTCTCCAACCTTTTGGGCCAAATCTCCCCCGAATTTCGCTCCCTTCATGAAAGTTGCTGGCCAGCCGGCTAAAAACGGCATCAATTCGACCGGAAACGGTATTTCCTACCCGCCGTTCTTTAGGGAACCTCTGATTCATTCTGGGACAGTCGGATTGTGATTCAAAATGGCTTGACTCAAGGCGCAGATCGCAGGTAATAGCCGGGACTATGGGCAAGCGCCGCAACGCCGAGACGGACGATTTTGAACCCAAGGCGGCGTTCCGCGAATGAATCAGAGGTTCCTTAGTTCAAAATGCCGGCGAGTCCCGTTACTATCGAGCGCATGTCAGACCAAAGCAAAAAAACCATCACCTATCGGGATGCCGGTGTCGATATCGAGCGCGGCGCCGCATTGATCGAGCAGATCAAACCAGCGGTAAAGCGCACCTATCGGAGCGGGGTCGCGAGCGACATCGGCGGTTTCGGTGGTTTATTCGCCCTCCGGGAGTGCGGCTTTAACGACCCGCTATTGGTGGCGGCAACGGACGGCGTCGGTACCAAGCTCAAGCTCGCCATCGAAACGCAGCGGCACACAAGCGTCGGCATTGACCTTGTCGCGATGTGCGTCAATGACATAGTCGTCCAGGGCGCCGAGCCGCTGTTCTTTCTCGACTACTTTGCCAGCGGTAAACTCGAGGTAGGCGCGGCGCGCGAAATTATCGAGGGAATTGCACGGGGATGTGAGATTGCCGGGGCCGCCTTGTTGGGCGGAGAGACGGCCGAAATGCCGGATATGTATCACGCCGACGATTACGATCTGGCCGGCTTCTGCGTCGGCGCCGTTGAACGCGACCGGCTGCTGGATGCGACACGCGTCCGGATCGGCGACAAGATTCTGGGGATAGCTTCGAGCGGCTTACATTCAAACGGCTACTCTCTCGTGCGCCGCATACTCGCCGACCAACGGATCCCGTTGACGACTAGAATAAACGGTGAAGGTTTGATCGACGTGCTATTGGAACCGACCCGAATCTACGTAAAACCCTTGCTCGAGGCCCTGCGTAAGTTCGAGATCCACGCGCTCGCGCATATAACAGGCGGGGGGATCACCGAAAACCTGCCGCGCGTCCTGCCGCCCGGAATGATCGCCACCGTCGACCTTGAAAGATGGTCTGTGCCCGCCATTTGCGCGTGGCTGGCCGATACGGGGCCCATTGAACCGCTCGAGCTCCTGCGAACGTTCAATTGCGGTATCGGCATGGCGGTCGTCGCGCCCCCCGGGCAAGTCGGGGCAATCGCAGAAGCCCTCACCGCGCTCGGTGAATCCGTTGTCGAAATCGGGGAAATCGAGCCCGGCACCGACAAGCAGAAAAGCCGCGTCCAATACAGCGGTCGGCTGCGCTGAACCGACTGTAACGATGCGCCGCGCCAACGGGTCTACCTCGGCGATTGATCACGGTTTGTCGGGCCCGACCCATGTTTCGAGGCAACCCTACGCTGCTGTGGCACCGGGCTAACCTGAATATTGCACGAATAAGAAAGGCAAAGCCCCTTTAATCCGGT
>CAZFZX010000198.1:0-7198 GCA_964523765.1 uncultured Enterobacteriaceae bacterium | reverse complement strand
AAATCAAACCCATATGCAGCTGCATCACCGACACTCATGCAATATGCGGGCTAGACTTTCGGCGACGTCGTTGATCTTTCCGTACTTCGTTTGAATCAATATGATTGCGTTTACCATCGAACGATTTCTCCGTGTAGGGACGCCATTCTACTTGTTGACGATGTAGTAGTCGTTGGCGATGTCGTGCGGTAGGCTGCGGATTTCGATGGAACGAAAACCGGCCGCTTCCAGCATCTCTCGGGCTTTCTCCCGGCCCCACATTGCGCCGAGACCTTCGCCCGATTGCGCCAGCGACACCGTCATGCAATGCATGCGGGAGATGGTATACAGCAAGGGTCCAAGGGGGTGGTCGACATTCTCGTGGTGATAGGACGAGGCGGCGACGTCCTGCATCAGATAGGTCCCGTCCGGCCTCAGCGCCTTGGCGATGCCTTTTAGCACGTTGAGGGGCTGTCCCTGACCATGCACCGCATCGAAGCTTGTCACGAAGTCGAACCGTTCAGACTCCTCATTTTCATGGAAATCGCTCAGATCCCGTTGCGCGAACACGAGGTTGGTCAATCCCCGCTCTGTAGCCGTCTGCGTAGCGCGGTCTAGCGCTTCGGGCGACAGGTCGTAGCCGGCAAATCGGCTCCGCGGAAACCGCGCCGCCAACAGGTGTAGCGCCCGGCCACTGCCACACCCCACGTCGAGTACCCGGATGCCGCGTTCGAGTCCAGCCAAAATGTTCGGCACCAGCGGTAGAATGTGTTCTTCGAGGGCGGCGACGATCGTTTGTTCGCTCTCTTCGGCCATCACTTGATGAAAGCGAGGGTACTTCTCGTAGGGTACGCCGCCGCCTGCGCGAAAGCAGTCGATGATCTCTTCTTCGACCTGACCCAATAGCGGGACGTATTGGGCAAAGACGGCCATGTTGTTCGGAGATGCATCGCGCGTCAGCGCGGCAGCGTGCTCGCGCGGCAGATGGTATTTGGGACCGGCCGGCACACATTCGATCACTTTGGCACTGGTCATTGCGCCCAGCCATTCGCGAACGTAGCGCTCGTTGAGGCCCGCCTTGCGGGCGATGTCGGCGCTGCTCGCCGGCTCCAGTACTGCCATCGCGTCGAACAGACCCGTGCGGTGTCCGATCGACACCATGAGGCAGAGCGCGCCGGCGTTGAACGATGCCATCATGGATTCGGCAAAAGCTTCCGCTTTTTGTTCGCTGAACGTCATCGCTTGATTCCGTCAATGGTGCTGCGGCGAGAACGGCGGCTGCCAGAGCCGCCGGCCGCAACGTCGTAGCCGCGATCAGGCGACAGCGGCAACCTGTTTCGCGCCGTTTCGGTGGAGACGGAACGCGAAGCTGCTGACCCGTCTTTCATCGATGGGCGTGCCGTCGTCGTATTCGAAAAGAAACGGAATGGATTTCTGATGCCGCAGTAGACTCTCGACCACCAATCCGGCGTCGCAGCCCCAGGGATTGCAGAGGATCATGCCGTCATATCGTCCGCTGTCCCATTGGTGAAGGACGCTGCCCACTTGCAGGACCGCCGTCGTGATGGTTTTCGTATCGAGGAGTTCGTGCGCCTGCTCGAGGACCCGTTTGGGATCCGGCACCGGGAGCCACGAATGGTCTTGGGACACGCTCGAAAAAAGCACCTTGTTGATAGCGTCTAAAAGGTTTGTATAGAGTTCTCTGCGTGTCGGCTCGGTGCTCTTACCGAAAACCAGATCCGGTTGCGCGTGCGCCACGTACCCCATCCAATCGGCGGCCGGCTCCAAAACGACGCGAACATCCTGATCGCGCAGCAGGGTGTATAGATTCTTGTAGGCAAACTCGCTGCCTTTCGACATCATGTCGCCGGAGGCAAAGACCGTACGATAGGACGCGGATCTTTCGTTGCGTTTTTCGATCGCGGCAAATGCGTCCGAGGCACTTTGCAGGACCCGGGTCAGTTCCGGCCATTTCCGGTTCAGGTGCGCCAGCGCGAGTAATGCGTCTTCCGTCAGCGCCTCGACGTTATCCAATTCGAGGACCTCGCGGCCAAAGCGCCGCGCGGTGTCTGCCGCGTCGCTGCTCATTAACGCAGCGGACGCGGTTTCGTCGGTCGTTTGCTCGACCAGCGCGATAACTTCGCGGCAATGGCGGTGATAGATCTCCTCGGCTTCGCCCGGCTTCGTCTCCACCGGCAGATGATAGAGATAGAGTTGTTTGACAATGTCGACCGCGGCCATTCCGAACACGGTTTGGGTATAGAGTACGGCGTTACCTTGCCAGCGCATGCCGGTGAGCGAGACGATATGGTCGAGTCCCATCTTTGCGACCGAAATGTTGTCCTTGATGGCGAACATTCCGGCACGGCACAGCTTGGCCGTATTCTGCACGAGTCGCGTCTCTTTCTGCGGCGGGTTTTTTTCAAGATATTCGCGAAAAGAACCCCACAGGAACTGGTAGGAGATGCACTCCTTGCCCGAACAATCGCGCTTCCCGCAGGCGTAGCTCGATTCGGAAAGCGGTGCGGCAAGGTCGGTGTCGTAGCCCGCGGAGCGATAGACCGCCACATATACGTTACCGAGGTAATCGGCACTGGGCGCGAACACATACTTGACGTCTTTGTTGAAATACGGGCCGTTCCGCGGCGGGCTGTCGGTGAAGGAAATCGCTTTCGCATTATCCGGGACCATTTCCTTCGCTCCCTCGACCGAGCGTTGCGCAGAAAACTGCCGGACCGATTGCATAAATGCTTGAATGCGGGTCACGAATCCCGCGGTTCCGCCGTGGCCGTCGCTTTCCAGAATCGTATGCGGATAGCCCTCCGTGATGCTGTGGAAAATCTGCTCGAGAAACGACGAGGGGCCGCAACCGAACGAAGCCAGCACCAGCGGGAAGACATCCTGCATCTCCCTAGCGGTCGCGGCCGCCCGCATGTATCGGTTCGCCTCTCCCCAGTACACTTTCTTCATGGGCGGTGTCGCCGGGTCGATCGGGAAACAATCCATCGGGATGGCGAGGGCGCCGTTTTGGCGCAATAGATTGGGGATCGTCGCGTTGATGGCGGGGTCGTGAATCACGTGCAGGTAGCCGCACAGCAGCACCATCGGGATATCGTGGGCGCGACCATAGGCCAGGATTTCTTGCCCGATCTTCTCGAGTCCTTCGTCATAGGCTTTTTGGGCTTGCATCGCCTTTTCGACCGCGCGTTCGATCTCCGTTAGTTCCACCCCCAATTCGTCCTGTAAGACGTTCAAGTTGGCGACGAGATCCGCACTCGCCCCTTCCCGAAAAGAAAGGACCGGCCTGATGATCGTCACGTCGCGACCGCGCGTGCTCAGCGATTGTTGGATGACTTCCGGTTCTGCCTGTTCGGTCATGCAGGTATCGCCGCCGTTGCCGCAGCGATCCTCGATGTCCATGATGGTCGGAAAGAAGAGAAAGGGCGCATCGGTATCACAGATGGCGTGACCGATTTTCATTGGACCGCAGGAGTCATAGCTGAAACACAGCTGCTCGCCTTTGGCCAGAGATTTAGCATCCGACTGGAGCAGTTTGACGGAAAATCCGAGTTCGTAAATCAAGGTTGCCAGCCACGGAATATGGCCGCATAAAGCACCGGTCTGCGGGATCGCGATCGCGGGTTTGCTCGGGTCTTCCTTGACGAAACTCAAGAGCAGTTGCTCGCGCGCTTCAAAAGGATTCGGCGTCTCCTTGGCGAGTTTTGGCATCGTCTTGGTCGACACTTCGAATTTCGGGCAGGCGCCTCCCGATACGGCTTTTCGCGTTTCGCTGCCCACCTGGATCGTCGTTCTTTCGATCGGACAAAGCGTTTGGCAATTCGGGTCTTTGCAGTGAAACTCTTCGCGGTTGGTGATCTCGGCGCGCAGGACGGCGTCTAGATTCAAATCGGGAAAAGATCCCAATTCTTCGGCGCCCAGTTGTTCGATCGCGCAGATCCCAATCCCCCATGCTCCCATGGCGCCGGGATTGGGCGGTACGACAATTTCGCGTTTGCTTACCGCCGCCAGGGTCCACGCGAGAGACGGATTGGAGGCCGGTTTCCCCTGGAAAAAAATTTTCTCGCCGAGCTTTCGCTGTCCCATGACCCGGTTGAGATAGTTGTGAACGACCGAGTATTGAAATCCGCCGAAAATATCGGCCAGTTCGAACCCCTCCTTCAGGGCCTCCGAAGCCGCGTCGGCGACAAATATCGTACACATCTGGCCCAGATCGGGTGGATTCTGCGCAGATTTCGCAAGTTCGATAAACTCGCGAATATCGTTCACATCATAAAAAATCGCCTGCTCCTCTAGAAACGAACCGGTGCCTGCGCTGCAGGCTTTGTTCATGTCGCTTTCGGTGATTCGCCCGCCGCTGATCTGGATGAATTTTGCATCCTGACCGCCGATCTCGATGACCGAAAGGTCCTCGCCCTTGTCCGGGTCGAGCGCAACCGCGGCCGTCGCGTGGGCGACGATTTCGTTGAGGATCAGGATCCGATCCTCGAGTCCGGAGAATACTGCCCGCAACAGTGTCGCCACCGCTTCTCTGCCCGATCCGGTGACGCCGATCGCGCGGACATCCGGGGTTCCCTGATCGAGGATAGCTTTAATCAGACGCCGGCTCGCATCGACCGGATTCCCCTTGGTGGTGTCGTAGACGTCCAATAGCGGTTTGCCCGTTTCGATGGATGTCAGGATCGCTTTCGCGCCGGTGGATCCGAGATCCAACCCGAGGACAGCCGGGTGGGACGCCCAGTCCTCTACGGGTTCGGTCTCATCCATCATGGTGACCCGGTCCTTCCAATTCGCGGCCGGTTCGAGGGCCGAAAATCGTTTTTCCCTGATCTTGATGATCTCCGATGCATCCCCGGGCAGTGGACGTGGCGTCGATTCCTGCGCTTGCTCGGCGGCGAGGACGGCCGCGCCGACCGCCTCGAACGTAAGGCAATGATCGGGCAGTCGGACGTCGCGCTCCATGTACTGCGCCAACGCGCGTTTCAGCGATTCGATCTGGGAACAGCCGCCGATTAAATAGACCGGGCCCTCCACTTCATTGCGACTGACCAGCGCCCGCGTATTTCTCGCCACCGAGGCAAAAAAGCCATTGAACAGGTCGCTGGTCTGTTTCCCCTGGTTGGCATAGTGGGTCATTTCGCTTTTTGCGAAGACCGAGCAGCGGGCCGTTATTGGAACGCTGCCTTCGGCTGCCAGCGCGAGACGGTCCGCCTGCTCGATGTCCAGACCAAAGCGGCCGGCCATTCTCTGCGAATTCTCTCCGGTTCCTGAGGAGCATTTGTCGTTTTCGAGATATTGGTATTGGAAGTTCCTCCCGCCCGTAGACGAATCCCCGGCAGCAGGCTTTCTCGTCAGCACGCTATATCCGCGAGCGCCGACGCTGACCAGATTGAGCGCATCTTCGAGGCCGGTGATCATCGATAGCGCCGCTTCCTGGCAGGAATCTTCCGGCAAAATCAGGGCCGGTCGTGCCAACTCGTCGGCGTAGACGCCGGTAGCGCCCAAGGCCGCGCACGAAGCGATGTCCTGGTCCCGGTACCAGCGGCGGAAGAAGTCGAATGGACGGCCTTCGTGCGGGTAACGTTCCACATCCTCCAATCGAAGCGAACCGTCGGGTTGGACCGTTGCCGTCGCGAATTTGACGAATGCTTTACCTAAATCACAACCGGCTACTCTAACGCTCATAGTCTTTGCCTCATATGGAATCGGGCCGGGCCTCTTAGATTATCATTTCTCTATTGTACTGGCTCGTTTTGGCGGATCCGGCCTCGACACTGCCTTCCGTCGTGCCTTACTCCAATCCGGCTTTGTGCAGCGCAGCGATGTAACGCTCGAGGACCGACCGATCCTTGCACGGCCAGGTCTGTCTCGCGACATCCAGCGAGAAATTCGGAGACAGGCGCGAGAATTCGGTGGCGGCGGTCTCCGCCTCTGCCTCCAGCCCATTTTCGATGATGAAAAATGCTCCCCCCCTTACCCTTTCTACTTTGCCGACGTTGAAAGCGCTCACCCAACGTTAGCAGAGCCGCTGAGATCGCCTATTTTATCGCTATTCTTCCGATAGTTAACCTGTTACTAACGGTCAGAAACTACTGCCCGCCCGCTCTTTCAACCAAACTTCCCTCCAAGCTTTACAACGATTGACCACCGAACCACGAAACAGACCATGACCAAGACAGCCAAACTTATTACGATTGCCGGCCTCATCGCCATAGCTACGCCTTGCTTGGCCGCGGCCAATCCGGAAATGCCGTTCCAAGGTGGGCCGCAACACAGCGGTCGGTTTACGCCTGAGGACCCGGCGATTTACGACCTGGGCCAAGACTGGGCCGTGATTTTCTACTATGAGAATGCCCAAGGTGAGCGCGTAGTCGTTACCACTATCGCCCCCAAGGATCCGGATTCCGGACGTCCGGCGAGCGAACACATCGTGACCTTGCGCGGGGGTGAGAGCTACCGGGCCGCACTAGCGAGCACTGACTCGACCATGGAGCCGATGCACGTCACGGTGAGATTTGACGAAAAACTACTGCGGGCAGCGGCGAACCAGTAAAGCCGCCCCGTCTCCACCCAGAAACCAAAGCCGGGCTCCTGAGGCCCGGCTTATTCTTGAGGAAATCTTGGGGAATGTTGTCACACTCATGCCTTCGCATTGGCCTCGTCGTACCACTTATACGCAATGTCCCTGAACTTCCGGTATTCGGCGACGAGGTCCGGCTCTACCAAGATCGACCATGCATCTGATTCAGGAATCATGGGCTCCCATCCCCGATTCGTCCACCTAAGCTATTGAACCTAAGGAGACTTTCATCATTCGTAACCCCCGTAGGTTGGGTTAGCCCGTAGGGCGTAACCCAACACGATGGCCAAATCGTTGGGTTTTATCGAACATCGTTCGACGGGCACTTTTTGCCCTTGACATCAGGGGGCCTCATAGGTGTTGGGTGAATCAATCGTATTCCTCCGTTATGAGGTCTTGAAACGCAAGCGCGTCCCGAAAATTCTTGATAACCCGTTCCTGTTCCTCCTGCGAAATCGATTTTGAAAATACTTGCCACGTTTTGAAACTGGATCGGCTGTACGAAATCACGGCTTTGCCGCTACGAACTCCGTTGTCTATTTCAATCTTTATCGTTTTACCATTCTCTCGATACTCACAAGTGAATCGATCAACAAATTGAACCTCGAATCCATCGGTGCT
>CAZFZX010000197.1:0-7304 GCA_964523765.1 uncultured Enterobacteriaceae bacterium | reverse complement strand
CAGAGAGCGGCCATGTAGGTCACAAGTCCGGGGTGACGGCAGGCGGACCTACCCCGCGGCACGCACTGTTTTTCGCAGCTAAGCTTACGCCTGACTGAGCTAGGCCGCGCTCGGTAGCCCGTTGTGCCGTGACCGGACTCAGTCGAACCCGAGTTCGGCCTTGCGTTCCTCGGCGCCGGGCAGCGGATCTACCTGTTCGTCGACGACCGGCAACTGCGCCGCGCGTTCGGCATTGATCTCGATCCAATGCTTCTGATCTTCGGGTATGTCGGAATCCTCGTAGATAGCGTCAACAGGACATTCCGGAATACACGCCGCGCAATCGATACAAACTTCGTTATCGATATAGAGCATTTCATCGTCCCCGTGAAAACAGTCGACGGGACAAACGGTGACGCAGTCGGTGAAACGGCAGTTCTTGCAGTTGTCGGTAACAATCGTAGTCATATTGGAGGTCTCTCGTACGGGTAGTTGATGGCAAAGATGGATCTGTCGGACTTAGGGAACCTCAGGTTTGGTAGAGGAGGATCTCTCCTCGATTCAACTCAATTGCGTCGCCAGACCACCGCCGGTATTGACCGGTAATGTAGTCGTCATCGATGCTTAAGCCGAGCCCGCGCAGGTATAACAGATATTGGCTTAGAAACGCCGGGCGATATGCACATGCGTAGGTAAAGGTCGGCAATAACTCGGCACCGCACATCGATACGATCGAACCGCGTTTCATCCCCGCCCCGGCACGTGCTCCGAGTTCTCCCAAAACGACGATTGTACCGGCCAGTAAGCCGGCACCGGCAAAATCCCCGCACCGTCCACCGATGGCAATCAGTCCGCGGCGCATCGCATTGCCGATCTCATTTCCCGCATTTCCGTGCACGATGATTTCGCCACCCAAAATCCCGTGACGCATACCTCGAATGGCGGCGCCGACCAGGTGCCCGGCATCGCCCTTTATGACGATGCGGCCCCCGCTCATTTCGGGTCCTACCCAGTCGCCGGCGTTACCCGTGATTTCTATCTCTCCGCCGGACATCGCCGCGCCGACGTGCAAACCGACATTGCCGTCGACGATCACGCGACCTGAGGTCATGGCGGCGCCAATGTATTTGACGCCGCTTAAATCACCCGTCACTTCCAGCGTCGAATTCAACTTCCCGGACACCGAAAAAAAGTCACCGAGTGATGCCTTTCGGTTACCGAAGCTCACCGGCAACGCGGCAACCTGCGCTTCGCTCAACCCGATCAGTCGGTCGGGACAGATCACTTCGGCCTCGAGCGGTACTTCCGGTTCTGTATGTAAACTTAGTTTCATCGCGATGGGCACCCAATCGATACGCGTCTACCCAGTGCCGGCATTCAATAGGTCATGTAGGCCTATCTTGTACTGCCCCAGGTTTCCGCCGTAGTTACCGGCGGACAACTGCGCGATGCCCGCGTCCGCCGCCGCATGTGCGCCGACCCGCATGGCTTGCTCGATAGCCGCCAAATCGAGTCCGTCGATAACGATCTCCAGGACACAACTCAGCCCGTCTGGTATCTGCGTCTCCGGCGCGAAACCACGCAAAGTCGGACAATACGCATCGTTGGTCGAAGCGATCAGTTCTTTGTATTTGGAACCCACTTTCGATCCCGAGCGCACAACGCCGTCAGGAAACGGCATTACGACCCCGGGTACCGCGCCCATGGCGTCGACCGCGTCTTCCGCGGCCCGCAGGGTCGCACCGAGATCTTCACCCAGTAGCAATAGATTTCCGCCGCCGATAGCCGGTTGCGCCCCAAAACTCTCGTCCACGACGAATTCGCCGTCCATCACCGGGATGCGCCACAGGCGCCGGCCGTCGAGCATTTTACTGATCTGATAGCCGTCACCGAAAAAACGCAGTTTGCCGCCGACGACAAAATCGGTCTCGCTTTCGAGTCCGTTGAAACACGCCGTCGTGGGACAGGTCATGACGCATTGCCCAATCCGATCGAGCAGACGCTGGCCCATGGAGTCGCGGTCCATCGTGAACAACAGCACGCTGACACCGGGACGGTGATCCGGCGTTTCCGTAGCCGGTATTTCGTGCTCTATTCCGGCTTCGCACTTACATCCGATCACGGAGGTTCCGAAACCGGTCACCGACCGCGCAGCCGCCATCGCCCATTTACTGTTCTCGGCCGTGATGATGACACGAGCCCCCCACATCTTGAACGCTTCGGCGAATGTGTCGACAACTTCAGTAGATTGAATTCTCATCGTCGGCCGGACCCTTCTCTAAATACTAACCTGCATCGTCTGATCCACTTCAGCCAGTTGTTCCGGTCGGTATGATTTCATGTTGGTGCAGATAATCGTCGGCAACCGCATAGTTATCGAAACGGATCGTATAAAAATCATCGAAAAAGGGTCTGATCGCATTCTCGATATCCGGATCATAGGTGGGTTTCACGTGCAGCACGCGACCTTGATGGTCGTCACAAAACTCGTGATCCCTAATGAATAGATTACCGTCCTTGATCACGTAGCGGGCGACGTTGAACATCTGTTCCTTGTCTTCATGGTTATCATAGATAGTGATATCCGCGTCGGCCCCAGCTCCGATGTGCCCCTTGTTCGTCATTCCCAGCAAACGCGCCGGACCGGCGCGAGTGACGATGGCGATTTCCTCCATTGTGTATTCGCGGTCCAGATCCAACAGATTGGTTTTAGCGATCGCGCGTTTGTTGACAAGGCCAGCCTGCTCCTTACGGTAATCTCGATCCATCAGTAATCGGATCAACCGCGGATAATTCATGAATGAGCCGCCGTTGGGATGGTCGGTCGATAATACGAGGCGCCACGGATCCTCGCAGAGCAGAAACAACTCCAGCCCTACGGCCCACTGCATGGCGTGCACGTAGCTGTGCTCTTGATACGAAAAAGGCAAAATCCCGCAACCGCTTTCGCATTCCGTATCGGCATTGACCCACTTATTGTTCGTGATCCCGCGGAGCAACCAGGCGAGCGGCGCGTCGCCGGTCATGATAGTCGCTTTGCCGAACATTACCTGCCCGACGTCCGCGCTGATGTTGCTGTTGGAGCTTATGTATTCGGCGATCTCCGCCGCTTTCGACGTCGGATTCTTACCGACCTCACCACCATAGCTATGAAATTGAATGTGGGTGATGTGCGCCCGGCGCCCTTCGGCGGTACGCATTGTTTCGAGCGTCGTCTTGTAGTTACCGCTGTGCCCGAGGTTGTTGCAATGAATGTGCGCCGGATGCGGTAACTGCAAATCGTTCGCCGCATCGATCAATGCCTTGATCACCTTTCGCGGCGTAAGCTCGAAAGACGCTATCTTCTCGTCGAGATCGACGATCGTTTTGTTCCTGCCACCCTTCCACATCTCGTCGGCGCCGGGGTTGACGAGCTTCGCCGTATAGGCTTTTGCCGCATTAATCCACCAACCGACGGCATCACGAAACTCTTCGTGCCTGCCCTGTTCCAGCAAGCGGTACAAGAACACATTGTTACCGAGCAAGGTATAAAAACCTTTATCGATGATCGGGGTGTCTTCCAGTTCCTCGAGAACGTGACGGGCGCCGAGCGGCGGCGCGGCCGCCTCCATCGCCGTGGTATAGCCCAAGGTTGCGTAACGATAACCGGTGGTAAACGTCGAGGGCACCACACCGCCTGTTCCCGAACGCGTGTACCGAGTACCGGGTTGCACATCGTTGCGATGATCCTCGGGTTGTAACTTGCGCGCCAAATTCACTTTCGAACCCGCGATGTGACAGTGGATATCCACGCCGCCCGGCATCACCACCATGCCGTGGGCGTCGATCACTTTTGCGCCATCGGGTGCCTGATCGACAACCTTGCCGCCATCGACGCAAACCTCCCGCACTTCCCCGTTTATGCCGTTGGCGGGATCGTAGACTCGACCATTGACGATACGTAGAGGCGTGGACATCAGGCGGCCGCTCTCAGTGCCAAGATCCGATCCTTGATCGCGCGCAACAACTCGAAATCACCAGGATAGGGTGACTCGAACGCCGGCCGCAAGGGGATCGGAACATCGTCCATGCGATAGACCGTCCCGCCGGTATTGATGCCATAGGTCGAGGTTGTGAACACCACGCGCGCTATCTCGGTCGTCTCGGTCGACTTCGGGTCGAGCACGACCACCGGTATCTTCTTCAGATGTTCGATCGCCTTACGCGGAAAATTGGACGCCGGATCACTGGCGATGACTAGCGCCGCGTCCGCTTCGCCTCGAACCAGCAGATCAACGACAGTGAATTCGCCCGGGTTGAAACGCGGGAAACCTCGGTTGAAGTTCACCCCGAACGGATATCCTGTCTGCCAGGAAAGGACGGTGTCGGCGCCCGTTACGTTGCCGTGGCCGCGGAGAGGTCTGGTGACGAAATGCGTGTGCTCGTTCAAGTCGGTAACCAACGAGAACAGCGCGGTCGTGTTGAAGTGCCGGCCGCGCGTCATGGTCAAGCCCATACCGTAAAACAGCACGCCGTAACGGCAGTTTTTCATACGCTCGGCAAGATCTTCCAGAGTCGCGAGCGGCACCCCGGTCTTGTCTTCGATCGACGCGTCGAGCCGCCGCCCCTTCACCAACGCCCGAAGGGCCCACAGCATCTCGAAATCGCTACCCGGCTTGACCTGAATAAACATATCAGACACCGGCAAAGTCTTCGTCTTGCGCACGTCGATCAGTACCACGGTGCGGTCTTTCTTGCCCTTGGGAATGTACATGCCCTTCGGGGTCACCGAATAACGTGTGAAGTGCCGGGGATGGGACGCCGCAGGATTCGCTCCCCAGTAGATCACGAGGTCGGCACGGTTCTTGATTTCTCCGAGCGTGGCCGTGCTTTCCCCGACCCCCTGAAACGCCATGCCGGACGGCCCGTGACAGACCGACGAGGTCGTATCGATATTACCCTTGAGGTAATCCGCTATGGCGACGGCTTGCCGCTGCGCCTCTGAGGTAGTGTCGCTCAAGCCGTAGATGATGGGGAATTTGGCGTTCACCAGAATTCGAGACGCCTCTTCCACCGCCTCTTCCGTCGTCGCCTCCTTGCCGTCGATCAGTGCGCGGGGGCGATCTTCTATCGTGTGTTCGGAAAACCACGAGCGCCCCAGGACACACGCGTTCTTTGCTTTCGTGATACGTTTTTGGTCGAGATCGACGGTCAGGTCCATGTCGTCGCAGACACACCCGCAAAAAGTACAAGTCGCGTTCTTGACGACCATCGTGTTACCAGCCATCAGCGTTTCTCCTCTGGCGCCACGGGACCTTCTACTTCGACCTCTATGTCTTTCGAAAGTGGCATGCCGGTGCCCGCGGTATCGCCATCCATGAGTTGACTCGATGCCGGGCCGTAAGCGATAAATAAGAGCCCGGACGGCAGATCCGTTGCCTCGCGCCCCTTGCATGTAACGACGACTTCGCCCGCCGCCGATCGAAGCCGGACATTGTCACCCTCCTTCAAACCCAGGCGGTTCATGTCGTCGGCGTTAATCTCGACGGTCGAGGTGACTTCGCGGTATTTCGATTTCAGTTTTCCGGCGTTCAGCGCCGTTCCTTGTTCACTGGTGCGGCCCGGGATCAATCTCATGCATTCACTCATCCAACGTGCTCCTGCCGATAAACCGTCGAGTTCGCCGCGCCAAATGGGCAGCGCGCGAATCAAACGCAAACTGACTCTCCCCTTTCAAATTAGCGAGCTTGCGGTTTCTCCCCCTCGCCGCTGGGTCGCATACCGATCGATCAGCGTCCTGATGACCTGTACTTTGCCGCGGTCGATTAGCGACGCGCGCTCCTTCCCGCGGCACAACGCTCCGCGAAAACCAAGATAGTCCGGGTCTAACTCAAGTAGCGGCAAGACGTCGTCGCGCCGCAGCGAACCTGCCAACCCCGCTAGCAGTCCCAGAGTTCTGGCTCTGGATAAAAATTCGGCGAGTTCGGCCTGCGTACGACAGTCCCGCAGGCTGCCGGAATTCTTGTTTGCCGTATCCAGCATCACGCCGCTACACCCACTCGCCGCTATCAATGGTAACAGTTTGAGGTTTGGGTTTCGATCCGCAAATAACACGATCACAACGCGCGTGCCGCGGGCGCACTCTTCTCCCAGGGCTTGTACTGTGGAAATGTCCGACGCACCGGCAAAAAGTCCGACTTTGACGTAATCGACACCTGTTTCGGACATCGCCCGGACCGCGCTACAAACCGTTTTCGGCTCCGCCACTAAATCGCCGATTGTCGCGCTCGTAGGCTTCCTTCCACCAATCGTATTCACTATCTCCGCGACGGTCTTGGCGGACAGTGCCCCTAACGCGCCACGCGACGGTTCCTTCAGATCGACGATGTCGACTCCGGCGCTGACGATTTGTCGGGCTTCCCAACTCGATCGCACGCTTGCGAGCATCGCCGTCATAGTGCTATCTCCTCCCATCGAAAAAAGCCCTTTCTGTCGGAGCAAGCATGATAGCTTGGGCCAAAATTCGCCGCTGTGGTTGCGCTTCTAACACCCCGAACGATCGAACGATCAACCGGTCATTTTCAATTCAACGCGTTTCTCAACACCCTCGGTGTAGGGATTGACGAGAACAATATCTCGCGGGCAACACTCCCTACAGACCTGGTTGCAATCCGGTCCGTAGGCGACACATTTTTCATGATCGATCTGCATTAAATCAGCTTCAATCGTAATGGCGTCGGCCGGACACTCGGTGACACATTTCTTACAATAAGTACAACTCAAGCCACAGAGTTTTTTCGATTTGCCGGCAACTTCCTTGGTACTGCACTGGATGACTACGCGCGCATCGATCGGCGTCATCTCCATAATATTCTTGGGACACGCTTCGACGCACAGGCCGCAGCCTACACATAGCACATCCGAAATCACCGGAAAGTCGTCCACCATTATAATGGCGTCAAAAGGGCAGCTGAGCTTACAGTCACCGAGCCCCGTACAGCCGAAGCTACAGGCAGAGGGCCCACCGAAGGCAAGTTCGGCAGCAAGGCAGGAGGTAAACCCGGTGTAATTTGATTTCCTCGTGACGTTGCCGTCAATGCAGCTACATTTCACATTGGCAACCATACCTTCTTGAAAATTCAGTTCCTTGCCGGTCAGGTCGGCGATTACTTCCGCCACGTCCTTCTTTCCAGGGAAACAAAGGTTCGGTGAAACATCCTCATCTTTAACGACGGCGACGGCATAGCCTTCGCAACCCGGAAATCCGCAGGCGCCGCATTGCGCCATCGGCAGCGATTCCTTTACTTCTTCTACTTTGGGATCAACCGCTACCGCAAATTTGTGTG
>CAZFZX010000196.1:0-7421 GCA_964523765.1 uncultured Enterobacteriaceae bacterium | reverse complement strand
CTAGGTCAACGCATCTGCCGGAAGCAGGTACGAAGTTCGTCAACGAAGATTTCCGGCTGCTCGAAAGCAGCGAAATGACCGCCTTTGTCCAACACGTTGTGGTGCACGAGCTTCGTGAATCGTTCTTCGGCCCAGCGTCGGGATGAGGGAAAGATTTCAAGCGGAAAGATACTGATCCCTGCCGGGATATCGATCGCTGGCTGTTGCTCTCCGAGGATAGCGAAGCTTTCCCAATAGATCCGGGCCGACGACGCACCCGCGCATGGCAGCCAGTACAGCATGACGTTGTCGAGGAGTTCGTCGCGGGCGAGAACGTTTTCCGGGTGGCCGTCGCTGTCGGTCCAGGCCCAGAACTTTTCGACGATCCATGCGGCTTGGGCGACCGGTGAATCGACGAGGCCGTAGCCGATTGTTTGTGGTCGAGTGCTTTGTTCTTTGGAATAGCCGGAATCCCAATCCCAATAGTATTGGATCCGGGCGAGCGCTTTCTGCTCGAAGTCCGTCAGGTCTTCCATCACCGCCGGGCTCGGGCTGAGGATCGGCATGTTGGTGTGGAGCCCGGCACAATGATCGGTCTCGGTCATGCCGATGCTGCAAGTGACGGCGGCGCCCCAATCACCGCCCTGCGCGACATAACGATCGTAGCCCAGGCGCGCCATCAGCTGGCCCCAGGCGCGCCCTATCCGCTCGACACCCCAACCGGGGGCGGTCGGTTTCCCGGAAAATCCAAAACCAGGCAGGGTTGGGCAGACTAGATGAAATGCGTCTCCGGCATCGCCCCCGTGCGCGGTGGGATCGGTGAGCGGTCCGATTACTTTCGAAAATTCGATGATCGATCCCGGCCACCCGTGTGTCATCACGATTGGCAGGGCATTCTCATGCGGTGACCGGATGTGCAGGAAGTGGAAATCGAGTCCGTCGATTGCGGTCGTGAACTGCGGTAAATCATTCAACCACGACTCGCATCGTCGCCAATCGTATTGCTCGAGCCAATAAGCGCAAATGTCCCTGACGTAGTCGAGCGGAATGCCCTGGCTCCAATCCTCCGGCGTCTCGCGCTCCGGCCAACGCGTCGCCGTGAGGCGCCGCCGCAGGTCGTCGATCTCGCTCTCGGGTATGTCAATACGGAAAGGCTTGATGTCGGTCATCGAAAGGCTCCATTTCTGCTCTTGTAGTAGGTTCGTATTATACGCGGCGACAGAAAAAGGGATTCTAGTCGGCGGACAATCTCGAAATGGGCCTCAATAGGCGAGCCGTTTCTCGATTGACAATGGGACCTTTGCGAGGAGTTCGGCAATGCGCGTTCCGGCGCCACCGTCCCCATACAAAAAATTCGGTTCGAGCCTTTGGCCGCGGCACGCGGACACGGCAGCTCGGATCGCTTCGCGGTCGTAGTCGACGTCAGTGACGTTATCGCCGCGGTCCCGGCCAGTCTGGCGACTCCCGATGTTGATGGCTGGGAGCCCCAGAAAGGCGCATTCACGGATCCCGGCGCTCGAGTTGCCGACGATACATTCGCTGCGGTCCAGGAGGCGGATGAAATCCTCCGGCGCCGTGCTTTTGAAAAAATGCATGTTCTCGGGCGCTTGAATCTCTCGGAACGCTCGGATCCCCTCGGAAACGCCATCGGCTCCCGCGTCTACGTTTGGCCAGAACCAAAGGGTCGGCGCACCGACGTCGGCGATCGCTTGCAGCGTTTGTTCGATATGATAACGGGACTCCGCATATTCCGTCGTCACTGGGTGTTGCATGACTACGATGTATCCGTTCGACAGATCAAACACCGGGCCGACTCCCGCGTAGCGCGCGAATACATCAAAATCAGCATCGCGATCTTCTAATGCCTCTTTCGCGACATCAATCGACGGGCAACCCGTAACGAACACTCGATCGGGATTTTCGCCCATTTTGATGATTCGCTTGGATGCTTCCGTCGACGCAGCGAAATGCAGATCGGCGAGCTTTGTGATCGCATGGCGTACTTTCTCATCGATGGATCCGGTGACTTCACCGCCCTGAACGTGGGCCAGCGGTATGTTGAGATAGCTGGCCGCGACTGCGGTCGCCATGGTTTCGAAACGATCCGCGACGGTTACCACCACATCGGGTCGCAGGTCGTCGAACACGGTTGCCAGCTCGGACAATCCGAGTCCCGTGGACTTGGCGGACGTCACGAGGTTTTCGCCCTCCATGATCATGTAGACGCGCCGGTCGATCCGATAGCCTTCTTGTTCGATCGTGATTTCCGTGTTTCCGTAACGGCTCAACAGCGCCGATGCGGCGACGACGAGCTGCAAATCGATGTCTGGGTGCGCTCGAATCGCGGCCAATACCGAGCGGACGCGTGAGTAGCTGGGTCGCGCCGTGATTACTACGCATACTTTGCGGGTCATCGCGGCTATTCGAGGTCGTCGTAGGACAGTAGCTGGTCGGGCACGACCGCGCGCGCTAGCCGCCGCCCGATCAGTTCCTCAAGGGCATTTGCCGGAATGCCGGAGCCGGGTTTCTTAACGGCCAGATGGGTCCTCTCCAGGACCGTGCCCGACTTCAGCGCCTCGGTGACCACGACGCTTTTCGTAAAAATCTTTCTCAGTGAGCCGATCGGCTCCGGAACAATCTGCTTGTCCACCGGATTAGCGCGCATGGTTTCGATAAAACGGATCCCGTCGACGAGTTGACGCAACTCGGCGGGCGTGACCGATGCGGGTACGTCCGGCCCGAACATCTCACGGCTCAACGTCAAGTGTACTTCGAGAATCTCGATACCCTGTGCGGCGGCAGCCAACCCCGGGTAGATCGTCGCCGAGTGATCGGACAGACCGGCGGCGCAACCATAGCGAGCCCGAAACTCCCCGATCACATTCAATCCGACGAGTTCCGGTGGGCACGGGTAGGCAGAGGTACACTGTAGGAGAGCCAAAGCGGCCCCCTGGGCCCCAATGCGAGCTACGACCTCGTCGACCTCGGCTAATGTGCTCATTCCCGTGGATACGATCATCGGCAGGCCCGTGACTGCCATCGCATCGATTAGCGCATGATTACTCGTTTCTCCCGACGCCGTCTTCCAGCCGGCAACACCGATCGTCTGGAGTAGACCGACCGCCTCCAGTGAAAAAGGCGAGCTCAGGAACAGCAAGCTCCTGTCGGACGCGTGGGTTTTGAGTTCCTGCCACTGCGCTTCGCTGAACTCCATGCGGCGCCAGTAATCGATCCGGGTCGCATCCTGGGAGCTGAACTTGGTCCGCCAGGGTTCATCGCGCGTACTTTCTGCTTCCGCGATGTGGGTTTGAAATTTGACGGCGTCCGCGCCGCCCTTGGCGATCGCATCAATGAAGGCGTGGGCCATGCCCAGACTGCCGTCATGCGCCTGGCCGACTTCCACAATGACCGTGCAAGGCGCGCCGTCCCGCGGATTATGGAGCCAGGTATCGGCCACTTCTCATTATCTCCCGTGCATGTCCGACCGCAAGAGCCTTTGACGGCGCACGTGACGTGCGCGCGAATGTGGTGGTTGTCTCGACATCACATTTGTAAGGAAAATTGCGACTCATTCCGTTCGGGACTGCGCGCCCGAAAAGAGGCAAAGTGTACTGTAGAATCGGGTCGCTTTCACGACTCGGTGCGCCGTTGCGAGCGTCGCCGGGAGCCTTTTGGGCGATCCGCGCGTTTACGCCCCGACGCCCCGTCGGGAGTGCCTGCCCACCGCGCGATTAAGCGAACGGTCGGAAGCCGTCACTCATGCTTCGACCGTCGCTCCCGCCGCCAGGTCTGTCAGGACCTCCCAGCGCTCAGCAAAGGCTTCAAACAAGTCGCGGTCGGGTGTGATGACGCAGACTTCATGATTGAGCCAGCGCGAACGCGTTGTCCAGTTGTAGCTGCCGAATGCGGTCCAGCATCCCCTTTGATCTTCGATCAGTGCAAACTTATGGTGCATGGGGAGGTTGGTGCGATGGGGGAAACGCGTCAGTTTGACCCCTGCATCGGCGAGCTGCCGATCGATTGACGGGGGTACGCGGCGCCGGCTGTCCTCGGCCAGCACCTCGACATCTGCACCGCGCCGCGCCAACCCGACAAAACCGGATGTGGCGCCCCACCCTTTGATATGCGAGGCGGCGAATTTCGCTTTAGCGCCGTTTCCGAACCGCGCGAGAAGTGCCGAGACCGGATCCGGACCGAGCCGCGGCAAAAAGTGAATGACCGTCTCCTCAGCGCCGATCGGTTGGTTCATGGTTCTGTCGAAACGTTCCAGAATTCCATGAGGTGCCGTATGCATTCGCCGCGCGTGTTCGGTTAGACCGTTAACGAGGTCGCGCTCGTGCAAGGCGACTAGCGCATTGTGCCCGCGGTCGTGGTCCATGATGTCATTGATAATTTGTGGCTCTGCTTCCGGCACGTCGCCGGAAGGATTGAACGACCCCACGAATGCGACCGGTTTCGGCTCCGAAAAACAATAAATCTTCTCATGCAGATGTGGCTTCCATCTCAATCCCGGCAACAGTCTGTGCGAGATCGCGCGCAGACCCTCGCCGAGACCATCCGGCCCGCGAAGCATAGACAACACTCGTTCATTCGCATGCCTGAGGCGCGGAGTCTTTTCGATCGTCAGGCGGACGCGTACGCCTCTTCGGTGCGCGCGCAATAATTCCTCGGCCAGCCGGCGATCTCGGAAGTAGTACGTGACCCAGTCGATTTCGCCGCCACGGCGAACGGCCGCGATGCGTTCGCTCAAGATATCTCTAAGGTACCCGGGAGGTTGGTCGGGTCCTCCGAAATAAGGCTCGAATTTCACTTGAACGGAGGCCAGCCAGATTCAGCGAAACACGGCGTTCAAAGTTCGATCAGGCGACCCTCTGCCGAACTTCTCCGACAGGCGTCCACGATCCGCAAAGCCGCTATGCCGTCTTCGACCGTGCAGGTTTTGTCTCCTACCCGGCCGTCGATCAACTCGACAAATTCACGCGTCGCCGCGACGAACATTTCATTGCGTTCACAATCAAACGTCTGCCTGTCCCAAACCCGTTCACCGGTGTGACCATGAGCGATCGTGTTATCTTCGTAGGAATATACGAGCGTGCCGTCCTCGCCGACGGCCGTGATGCTGCGTTCATGCGGCCGGCCGATCAGGTCCAGGTGCAGATTGACCCGAACTCCCGAACTGTACTGAACCAGGATATCCACGTTGTCGTCGCTGTCGATTTCGAGATCCGAGATTTTGCCGACTTGTGCGTAAACGCCGGCCGGCGTTCCAAGGAACCACAACATCAGATCGATGAAGTGGCTTTCGTCGAGGAGTGCTCCACCCCCCAGGCTCTGCTTTGCCATGAAAAAGTCTTGATATGGCTCCCAAGGGTGCCAATCGGCAAGGTGGGCGCTCATCACGAAACGCATATTTCGAACCGGACCGACGATACCCTCGGTTAGTTTGCGACGATAAACCGCCAGTGGCGGCCACCAGCGATAGGTGTATCCAAGCAAAATGCGGTTCGCGTATGGCGCCAACTTCGAAGCCGATCCCGCATCGGTACTCAGCGGCTTTTCGCTCAATACCGGACAGACACAGGTTTCCAGGACCTCGAGTATTTGCGCCACATGAAAATTGGGCGGTGAAGCGATCACGACGCCATCCCAAGTGTGCTCGGATATTGCCGTACCGAGGTCCGTGAAGCGACCCGCCAGGGCGCCTTCTGCGGCGGCCTCGTCCAGACGGTCGGCGCGCGGGTCAAAGCAGCTTATCCGGCAGCCCAAGTCCCGCAGGTTGCGCGCATGCCGCTTGCCGGCAGAGCCGGTTCCAACGACCAATACTTCTTTCGTTTCAGTCATCTGACGCGCGCCGCTTGTTCGACATATTCATCCGGGTTTATCACACACTCCAATAATGCCGGTTTCGGATCGCGCCGCCATTCGCCGAGCGCCGTATCCAGCTCGGATTCGTCCGCTACCGTGCCGCTGTCCAGACCCATGGCCTCAGCGATGGCAACCAGGGAACGATCGGATAAAGTGACCGGGGTCTGGGTCAGGCCGTTTGCCATCGCGGTAGCGCGAACGCTGCCGAAATAGCCGTCTTTCACGGCCATTACCAGCAGTTTGCAGCGGTGGTCCGCGGCCAGGGCTAATTCTCCAATCGACGACCTTAGTCCTCCATCGCCCACCCACAGCACGACAGGTGCATCGGGCCGCGCTATCGATGCGCCCAGCGAGTAGCCCAGGCCGGCACCCATGTATCGCCCATTCGGAGTCCCGAGCACGGAAGCGGGTGTGGCGGCTTTCAGGAAATGCTCGGCCAGGACCGTGAAATTCCCAGTGTCGAGTACGTGAACGGCTTCCGGCAACGCCGACTGGGTCGCCCGGATGGCGTGCACCATACTCCACGGGTACCCGGCAATGGTATCGTCGAGTCTTTGCCGACACTCGCCGAGTAAATCCAGACCCCAGGATTTTTCCCGCAAAACCCCCACCAGACAGCTGATGGCCGCATCGCTCAACACCAGGGTTGGCGCATCCAAGGGCCTGGCTGGAAATAATCTGTCTTGTGAGACCGGGATGGTGTCGATATGCAGTGCAACCGAAGTTTCGAGTCCAGTATCGAGCAATTCGCCACCGCGCACACCGAGCGTTATGAGTAAGTCCGTTTCTTCCAGCAGCGTCCTTTCGGGGGTGGGCGCCTTGCCCGCACCCGTGAAAACGCCGGCCGCGAATGGACCCGATTCATCCACCAGGCCCTTGGCCGCAGCGGTCGTAAAGATCGGGATCGTGAGTTCGGGCAGTAACGCTCCCCATTCGGCGCGGAGGCCGAGTGAGCCGACGATCAATAGCGGCCGTTCGGCGCGTTCTACCGTGCGTTTTAACTCGGTCGACACCGTTCCGGTCTGGGCTGCCTGCACATCCTCCGAATGTTCGGTGCCGGTCGCCAATTCAATATGGACGGGACCGGGGAATTCCTGTCGGGCCATCGACCAGCAAGCGCCGAGATAACCCGCTTCGCTTTCGAAAAACCGGTGACGTTTCAGAAACTCCTGGCCGGCGCGCCGATGATCGAGCCATTTGTGGCAACGCGAACCGGCGTATTCGGCTGGATAGGATTCTGATATTGAAAGCGACGGATAGCCTTCGAAGGCGTTGCTTAGAAGTCCGGGCAGCAGGTTCATGAATCCCGGCCCTTTGATCCCAACCGCGAGCGCCGGCTTGCCCGTCAGTCTACCGTAAGCGCCGGCCATTAAAGCAGCGGTTGCTTCGTGACCGGGGGTCACGAGCGCGACGCCGCTTCTCTCCAGAGCGTCCATCAACTCGAGACTCGTGCCGCTACCCGTGATCCCGAAGGCCCAACGACCATCGGCGATGCTGAAATCCGCGGCAAATTGCTCGAAATCCATGCTAGATAATTGATCCGAAATGCGCTTCAATTTCATCGTCATTCCTGCGCA
>CAZFZX010000195.1:0-7423 GCA_964523765.1 uncultured Enterobacteriaceae bacterium | reverse complement strand
TTTCATCGGTGGTTGCAATTCTATAATGGCAATGGTCAAAGTTAGTCCAACACCAACAATTGCAAGTAAAGCATATTTGGTTTTAATGAATTCTCGTAGCAATTTTCCACGCCTCCTAGTGAGCTGGAACTCTCAGATAAGGCAAGATTATCAAACTCACTAATATATGAAAGGCTGGAAATTCCGGGGACAGAAATTCCGGGGACACAATACTCAATTCGGAGTGGCGGCGGTTGTGTTCCGCAGCTTCGGCCGGGGTTCTGGTTCTTGCTTCTTCAATGGTCTGCCGGTCACTTGCTCGAGATCCTCGATAAACGCGTCCGATCCGAGCGGGCGACCAGTTCGTAGGTGGATCCGTTCGGCCAGACGGGGTGGCGTGTAGCCTAGTGGTGTTTGTGGTTCAGACGGAGCATCCATCGGGGTGGGAGGCGCTTCTCGTCCACCAATCCAGACCAACACTTCGCCACTATCGTCCGTTGCCAGCCGGCGGGCCTCGACCAGCTCTTCTCTAAGCGCATCCAGCTGATCGTCGACTAAAAGAGTAGCTCCCCGAGCCATACTGTGGAATATACTGGTATACCCCACTAATCGAGCTCAAACGCATGCGAGTCCCGTGGAACAAGGGCAAACTCAGCGGCCAGAAACCGTCGTTTAAGGCCCGGCAGAGAGCAGCTACGTAGTGCGCAAATATGGGCCTCGTCGGCTACCAGCGGCGGAATTGGCGGAGACTCGTAGGGAAACGTTTTCGAACATAACCGGATCGCCGAACCGCGTGCCGCAGCCGACACCTTCGCCTTCCCTGCCGTTCCGATCGGTTACCGTCATCGTCAGGCCGCATGAATGGACTACTTACTAACTGCTCTTGTTGTTCTAGCCTTACTGGCAGTGCTTAGCCTGCTTAAGAGTTTCTTCCTTCACACTCGTTCGGAGAGGGAGAAACTCTCGCGACAAAAGAAACTATCGGAAAAATCACCGAAGAAATTGCATTAGTAAAGCATCCATTCTCGGAGGACAATACGATTGTGAGTATGCAGCCGACTATTACAAGCACGCTAATTGAGCAGCTACTGGGGCGCGGCGTACGCCACGTGTTCGGGATCCCGGGCGATTATGTTTTGGGGTTGTTCGACGCGATGACGCATTCGGAGCTTACCGTCATCAATACCTGCGATGAGCAGGGGGCCGGGTTTGCGGCGGACGCCTATGCGCGCGTAAACGGACTCGGGGTCGTCTGCGTAACGTACGGAGTCGGTGGTCTGAAACTGATCAACTCGACGGCCCAGGCCTATGCGGAGCGCTCGCCGGTGGTCGTGATCAGCGGCGCACCGGGTATCGCGGAAATGAACGGCGAGGCGTTACTGCACCATCGAGTACGCGATTTCGGAACACAAATGCGCGTATTCGAAGAGGTAACGGTCGCACAAACGGTACTCAACGACTCTGGTTCGGCTTACCGCGAGATCCTACGAGTGCTGAACGCGGCCGAACGCACGAAACGTCCGGTCTACATCGAAATCCCGCGAGACTGCGGATCGCTGGCGATCGACACCACGCCGGTGTCGTTGCCCCACCCGAACACTGCCGATCCCGCTAGCCTCGCCGAGGCCCTGGATGAGGCAGCGGCGATGCTTAACGCCGCAGATCGGCCGATCATTCTCGCCGGCGTTGAGGTTCATCGTTTTGGTGTGCAGGATCGTCTCCTCGAACTCATCAAGCGGTCCGGGATCCCGTTCGTAACCACGATCATGGGCAAATCCGTGGTCGCCGAATCCACGCCCGGTTTTGTCGGCGTTTATGCCGGCAGCTTGTCCGATGCGGAGGTACGCGACGCCGTCGAAGGCAGCGATTGCGTACTGAACCTCGGTGCGATGCTGACCGATCTCAATACCGGTATCTTTACCGCGGTTCTGGAACCGTCGCGCATCATTGCAGCGACGGCCGAGATCCTGACCATACGCCGGCACCAATACCCGGGCATCGACCTCGTCCGCTTTCTCGACGCATTATGCGCCGTGCCGCTCAAAAGGCGTATGGCCCTCCCGGAAAGCCGCCATGCCACTATCGCCCAATTCGATTCCCTACCGGAGGGACCGATCACGGTGTCGCGCCTGTTCGAGTGTCTGGATGCGGAGCTGACCGAAAACGTCGCCGTGATCGCCGACCCGGGTGACGCATTGTTCGGCGCGATCGATCTGACCATCCACTCACGCAGCGAATTCATCGGCTGCGCCTACTACGCTTCGCTGGGGTTCGCGGTCCCCGCCAGCATCGGCTTACAATTAGCCAAACCCGGGTGGCGGCCCCTCGTTCTGGTCGGGGACGGTGCGTTTCAAATGACCGGTCTGGAGCTGACGACCGCAGCGAGGTACGGTTTGACGCCGATAGTGGTGGTGCTGGACAACAAGGGTTACGGCACCGAACGCCCGATGCTGGATGGACCGTTCAACGACGTGCACCCGTGGGCGGTGACCGAGATCACGAATTTGATCGGTGCGGGGCGCGGGTACTCGGTGGACACGGAATCCGAGTTCGTCGCCGCAATCCGCGCCGCGCTGGGTGATGCTCAGCAGTTGGCGATCATCCACGTACATCTGGCGGCGGACGATATCTCTCCCGCACTCGAGCGGTTGACCAGTACGCTGGGTAAACGCGTCTGACCGGCCGGGCTGTCCTGGTTCCCAAGTCTTGGACCTCCGTAGGCGCGATATCGGCGTCGCGATACAATTCGATTACAGAGTTCGGAAATTAGAAGGAAAGATCTCATGCGAAAGTACCTCCAAATCAACTTAGACCAGCAAGTTGTGCAGGAAGAGGAGTTCTCCGGTGAACAGGTTGCGCGCGCGGGCCGCTACTTTATCGCCAAGACCTTGACGGAGATGGCGGTCGCAACAGCGGACCCCTTGGGGCCCGACAATCCACTGATTTTTTCGGCCGGGCCATTCGCCGGGAGCAACTGGTCGAACGCCAATAGGACCAGCGTCGGCTGTAAGAGCCCATTGACCGGCGGTATCAAGGAAGCCAATTCTGGCGGTACTTTCGGCCTTGCGCTCGGCCAGCTCCACTTGGCCGGTTTCACCCTCGAAGGAGTCTCGGAGAATTGGGTTGTACTACACCTGCGTAAGGACGGTACTTTCGGTTTCGATGACGCCGCCGACTATGTCGGTAAGGGAAACTTCGAGTGCGCCGAAATGCTCCACGAAAAGTATGGCGCGAAAGTTTCACTGGCAATTTGCGGGCCCGTCGGCGAACGTCTCGGTTTGCTAGCCGGCATTGCCATGAGCGACGCCGAGCGTCGACCCGTCCGGTTCGCGGCTCGTGGCGGCGTCGGTGCGGTCATGGGCAGCAAGAAGGTGAAGGCCGTGGTTGCGGATCTCCACAAGCTGCCGACGTTCCACGACCGCAAGAAGGTGATCCGCGGGGTGAAGACCTACGCCGGCTGGATGAAAGAAGACGCGGCGGTCGGGGTGTTAAGGGATTACGGCACCGCGATGATGGCCGATTACACGAATCACGTCGGCGGTCTTCCCGTGAACAATTTCAGTAGCGGCCAGCAGGTGGCCGCCGATGCCGGCCCCCTAAAAATGGGCGGCGATTTTATCCGCGAACGCAATATCGAGCGCGGCGGAGACCCGTCGCACGCGTGCATGCCCGGATGTCTTATCGAGTGCAGCAACGTTTATATGGACGAATCGGGTAGCGAGATCGCCTCTCCGGTGGAATACGAGACGCTCGGCTTGATGGGTACCAACTGTGGGATAACCGATCCGGACGATCTGGCACGCTTGAATTACATCGCCAACGATCTCGGGATCGATACGATCGAAACCGGTACGATGATGGGTGTGCTGCTCGACGCCGGCCTGGCCGAATTCGGAGACGTCTCGTTTCTCACGTCGGTCCTGGAAGAGATCCGCGCCGGCAGCGAGCGGGGTCTGTTGTGGGCACAGGGCACCGCTCGCGTCGGCGACCATTACCAAGTAAAGCGAGTCCCGGTGGTTAAGCGACAAGGGATCAGCGCCTATGACCCGCGGGTCATCGAGGTGACGGGGATCTCGATGATGATGACGGCTCAGGGTGCCGATCATACGACCGGTAACGCGCCGAAATACGAATGCAGTGGCAAAGGGGTCGACGAACTGGTGGACATCAGTATGGAGATGCAGACCTTATGTGCGGCGGCAGATTCACTGGGTTTGTGCGTATTCGGACGTTCAGTTACCAACGAACACATCGATTTCATCGTCGGGTCGATAAACGACGCCCTCGGGACCGATTTCGATGGGTCATTTTTTAGCACGCTCGGCCGCAAGACCCTGGAATACGAGGCGGCGTTCAACGCGGCCGCCGGCTTCACCGTGGTAGACGACGAACTACCTGCCTTCTTCTACGAGGAGCCGTTGTATCCGAGTGACCAGGTGGCGCGCTTCCGCGCACCGGAGGTCAACGAGTCGGTGGCCCGATGGTGGTCGGAGCGCAACGCTTAAGGCAGAATCAATTGAAGATCCCGGATTTACCCGGCGCGATGATCCCGTCGGGGTCGAGCGCCTGTTTCAGACGCTGGTTGATGTTCTGCTGCGCGGAGCCATAAGCTTGCGCGACCTTACCCATGAACGCGGTGTTCGTGCGGTAGGTGCCATATCCTTCCTTGGCGAACACATCGAGTAATTTGTCGTAGCAGGCATACGCATTTTTCATTTGCTCGGGATCGGACCGGTCATACAGCAAGTCGATGATATGGTGCATGTCCCGCCAACCGACGATGAACTCGCCGACATAATCCAACCCGAACTCGGCGAGAATGCCCTTGGCCATAGCCATCTGCTTGTGGGTCTCGCTGCCGCGCGATTGCGACACCGGCGAGAACCAGATCGATCCGCCCCCGCCACGCCAGTTGTATAATCCGAATTCCTGCAAATTCATGTCGCCCCGCATGAGATCGCGGCGGTAGCTGAAAATCGGGCTGTCGCCGACCTGTTCTTCGGTCAGGACCTCTCCCCCGGCTGCTGTGAAAGCACCGTGAACAATTTTCCAATTGACATCGATCTGCTCAGGCGTACCGTAAAGCGCCGCGTACAAATTCCATTGACCGAGCTCGTGTTGTTTCATGATTTTACGGACCGCCGCGTCCGAGATCGCACCGGGTCCTTCGTAATAATCACTGCGTTTCAGGAAAGCGCCTGCTTCCCATAAGGCGCCGGCGATCACAACTGCATTCGGAATGACCATGGCTATCCGCAAAGGCCTCAGTGTTTCGACAATTTTGTTAATGTCGCCTTCTTCGTTGAAACGAACGACGAACGGTTTGAACGCCGGGGGTTGCGGCAACAGCCACATCCCCAGTTTCGTCACGATCCCGAAATTGGATTGGGTGAAGAGTCCATCCAGATAAGGACCGTATCCCCACTTGAAAACCTGCCAGGTATTTGAATTCGGAATCGAGCCCATACCAGTTCGCAGCAACTCACCGTTCGCCAATACGACTTCCATGCCGCACTGGAAGAGAAAGTGATCGCCATAAGGGGTGTATCCAACCCCCCTGTCCAAGGCATTACCGAGTATTCCGGCGAGCGCCGATGAGCCAGGCGGATCGAGCCACAGCGGGATCTCATTTTCTTTGAGATAGTCGTGCATTTGTCGATAGGTAACCCCGGGTTCCACCAGCGCGGTACAGAGATCCGCATCGACTTCGATGATTCGGTTCATGCGTTTCAGATCCAGCACAACTTGCCCACGCGTCGCCGGCGCCGCCGATCCGTAGCCGAGATTACGACCGGTTGAAATCGGCCATACGGGGACCTTGTAACGAGTGCATACGGCGAGGATCGCCTGGATTTGTTCGACGCTGGCCGGGGTGATAGCCGCCGACGGCGTATGTTCGGACTCATCCACCGGCATCATGATTTTCGTGTACGGGGCCAATTGTTCGGCTTCGACCAGAACGTTCCCTTTGCCGAGGATCGTACGGAATTCCTCGATCGCCTTACCGAACTGCGTTTCACTGACACCTTTGGGTAAGGCGATATAGCGGCTATCCATCATCGTGCTCCCGAATAATTTTGAGAACGGTTCCGTGCGTTAGGTTGCCCCTATCAAGCATCGATAACGAAAGAAACCACGCTTCCACTGTTGCCGTATTCGTGTTTGCCCCGAGCGCGTTGAAATCTTCCTGCCGGTGCGGGTTGCCAGCGCCCCCTACAAATCGTCGCCAGCATCTCTCCCGCCACAGCAGCCCAATGGCCGGAGTTCGTTATCACCAACGGATCGGCACTTTCCGGAGTTCGCATCGACCCCAGGCTCGTTTCGGAGATCGAGTAGCCTTGATCCCCCACCCTCAGCGCGCCCGCTAGCACCGAACTGACCCCCCGACATTGGGGAACCGTCACCAGACGATGGCTGGAATGATCGGTCCGACCGCCGCCCCAGCTGTGTTGTCCGATGAACAGGGATCTGGCACCGAGGGTGCGGGCGGTCGCCTCGAATAGCGCATACGGTGCGTCTTCCATCAATCCGACTAGCCTCCTTCCTTTCAGGCCGACAAGGAGCCGGCCAAGGAAGACCGGGTCGGTCTGTTCCAGCGGATCCAGTAGTCGCGTCGAGACCCGACAACGACCATTTCTATCGGTCGCCGCCGCCATCCCGTGACGAAAGACATCGTCTAAAGATGTTCTTGTGCGCAGGAAAACAATCGGCGCGGACGAAACACCTCCGGACGACCCCCGGTCGCGCTCGGCGGCCAAACCCAACGGCACAGCGCCCGCTATCAGGCTGCTACCGGTAACAACGTTCTTTAGGAAAGTTCTTCTCGCTATGGTCACGGTTGCTCTCCGCTACGGGCTGTTGACGGGTGCCGTGCTCACGTAGCTCGATAGCTTGGCCAAAGCTTCGTCATCGATCTCGGACTGGCGAAACGTAGGCATCGCCCGAAAACCGTTTCGAACGATCGCGGCGACATACTCCGGTGGTAGTTCGCGACCTTTTATTACCGGACCAATGCCCGTTTCATGGCAGAAGCCGCAGATTTTCGAGTAGACATGGGCCCCGTCACGCCATTGGCCTGCCGCATCGGCGTAAAGAACAGGGGAAATGGAAAATAGCGATGCCGCCAGACAAGCGGGCAGCCACTTTGAGAAAACAGATCGGAATCGCTTCATTGGTTTTCCTCACAGTTTGTTCAGTCGCCCTGCCGCGCTCGGTGCCGCCGCCTGCTCGCCGAGCATCTTGGGTCTGCCCGCCGGCGAATAGGGCCGCTTGGAGCTGCCGCCCTTTTGTCTGCCCGTTCGCCCAAATAGGTGTTCCGAAAAATGCTTCACTTTTGCACTTGCACTAGTAGTCGTCACCCCGGACTTGATCCGGGGTCCAGTCAAACAATGTCCGCCTGCGGCGGGCTTCTTCTACTGGATACCGGGTCCGTCACCCCGGACTC
>CAZFZX010000194.1:0-7464 GCA_964523765.1 uncultured Enterobacteriaceae bacterium | reverse complement strand
GCTGGTCGTGGATATGCGCGAGCACGACGACATCGCACAAATGCAGTCGGTCGGCTATGGGTTTAGCGAAGAATTCGGCCTCGAGTGCCGCGGCGGGGAATACCTCGGGAAAATTCCACGCGCGCAGCACCGTGGCGCCAATCTGGCCGGACAACTCCCGGCACAACTCCGCGAACGAGTCGGGGTCATTCAATAGCGTCGGATATGCCCCCGCCTCGTTGATCAACACGGTGACACCAATATCATGCAGAAGGCCTGCCAGTAGTGCGCGCTCGGCGTTCAGCCGCGCGCCGTCGCGTGCCAAAATGTAGCTGAGTGCCGCGATGCGGCAGCTGTGCTTCCAGGCCTCGCGCATCAATTGTTTGGAACCGGGATCTTTGCTGGCAAAGAGGCTCCGGATTGTATAGGCGACAACCACATCCCGGGTCGGCTGGATACCCATACGCACGACCGCGTCGAGTACGTTATCGATTTCCGCGACGCCGGCGTGAATAGCGTTGTTGGCAATACTGATGCAGTAGGCGGCCGTGCTCGCATCCGCTTGGATGACGCGAGCGACGTTTTCGACCGACGCGCTTTTGTCGTTTGCGGCTTCACGGATCCGGAGTGCTACGTCGGGTAGGGTCGGCAAAATGAGCTCATCGCTCATCAGCGCGTGATAGACGTCGAAGAGTACCTTGTTATCGAATCGTTCGTCGCCTTCACCGATTTCGTCGACGGTGATGTCTTCGCCTGCGTTCTCACGCTGAAGCTGCATCAACTCCGCCGGAAAGCGGACATATTCGGTCAAGGTACGCGCCGTCGCTTTGATACGCGTCCTCGGGTGGGGTGCCAGCGGATATCGACATTCGATCGAACCCCCATCGACATCGAAGGACTGGCCCTCCACGTCCGTGATGACGACAAGGCCCGACAGTAGATAGAAAATGGACTTGTCGTCCCGGCCCGCACGAAAGAGGTCGGCGCCCGGGGCGTAACTTTCGACGCTCGTGGCATCGGCGAGACGCTCGAATTCGGGATCGCTCAGATGCCGCAACGGCGGCAGATTGCGCACTCTGCGCAACGCATCGTCGCGGTCAATACCGGGTGGCGAATCGCGTCGCTCGTCGGGCATCGCCAAGTGACGTTCTCCAATTGGACAAAGGGTTCTGGGTCTGTAGCGGCGGTAACGGAAGAAATCTTGACCAGTGTTCGCCGGCACCGGCGCCCGAGTACAAAAAACCCCGCACTAAGGCGGGGTTTACGACCGACGATTTGGCCTTGCCAAGCAAGGTCCTTCCTTTAGATGAGGCGCGGCAATTTCATATGTGACGCGTCAATTAAGCGGCCGCTTCGATGCTGCCCTCGCCGGTTCGGTGCAGTAACGATTGGACGGCCACCTATTACTAATAGTAGCAGCTCGGATGCCGGATTACCTCAATGCACCGCAGCAAGCGGGCGCATTTTGCCACTTTTTACAATCGTTAGCGGCCGGACGGAAGAAGCGAGGTTCTAAGTACAGCGCCCGAGACACCGCGCCGGCATTTCTCACCAGCGCGACGCGCCTTTAGCCGCCCCTTGAAGCACACGGAAATCTTCTTTCCACCCGATCCGAAAACCTCCACGCATTCCAAATGACCGCACGCATCGCGCCGACAGGCGCCTAGTCTTTCAATTGGTCGGCGACGAAGGGATTCGATCGGCGTTCTTCGCCGAATGTTGACGTCGGGCCATGACCCGGGACAAAAGTAACGTCGTTACCAAGCGGCCATAAGCGTTCGGTAATCGAACGGATTAACGTCGCGTGATCGGCGCGCGGAAAATCCGTACGGCCGATCGAGCCCTTAAAGAGTACGTCGCCGACGAACGCTAGGTTCGCGTTGCGATGAAAATATACGACATGTCCCGGCGTATGACCTGGGCAGTGATACACCTCCATCCGTTCATCCCCGAAGGTCACTTCATCGCCCTGCTCGAGCCATCGTCCGGGGATGAACGATCGTACCGGTGGTAAGCCAAACCGTTGGCTCTGCTGCGGCAGCGCATCGATCCAGAATTGATCGTCTACGTGTGGTCCTTCGATTGGAATACTGAGTTCTTGGCTCAACTGCTTGGCGGCGCCGGCGTGGTCGATGTGAGCATGGGTAAGAAGAATCCTCTCCGGTGTCACGTCGTTCTCGGCAACGACCTCTTGAATTGCGTCGGGATCGCCGCCCGGATCGATGATCGCGCCGCGCGAGGTGCGTTCACACCAGACGACGGAACAATTCTGCTGAAATGGCGTAACCGGGGTAACAGCGATTTTCATGCGCGACACTTGGTATCTCGAGGTTTTGACGGCTCAGTGTAAACGAAAAATTCCCGCAAATACGACACGCTGGGCGGAACCTTCGGTATCGGCAGCGGCCGTTCGATCTTGAGGAATAGTTGTCTGCTTGATAGAGCGCCGTCGTGCTTTCGAAATTTTGGATTCCCGCGACTCGGCTTTTACAAACAGTGCCACTGTTCGCGGCGCGCCTCGCCTTGAGTTGAACAAATTCACTTCGCGATGCGCCGATCTCAGAGTTGATTAGAGGTTCCCGGGGATATAATTGCGGCCCACCGAAGGAGATATGGTAACCTTCGGTGGCTGGAGTCCTTTTTAAGCTACCGCCGCGGCGACAGGAAGTCGTTTTCAGACCTAGAATCGAGGTTACCACCGAATCCATGACCGACAAGGTGAACATCATCAGGGCCGAGAAGGCGTTCGAATTCAAGCATACGGTATCTCTTCCTTGGAATCCTGACACGATCATACCGGGGACTCGGCTGGACCGGATGGTGGGCTTGGAGCGAACACGGGTCAACGTCGTCCGGATCCCGGGCGGCGGCGAAGCCTCGGTATATCACTCTCACCAATGCGAGGAGGAGTGGTTTTACGTTTTGCAGGGACAAGGTGTCATCGACATCGACAACCAGGAGCACCTATTAGGCCCCGGTGATTTCGCCGGGTTCCCGGCCCGCTCTTTACCCCGTCAATTGAAAAACCCGTTCAACAAGAGCCTCGTCTGTCTCGTCGGCGGCGAGCGCTGCCCGGTGAATATATCGGATTTTCCACGCCTCGGTAAACCCCTGTTTCGCCACGGCGAAATTATGGAAATTTACGACACCGCCGATGCCGAGGAGTCCGGTCCGGCGAACCTAGACGAGGTCGTAACCACGAATTACCGGAAGTCTTTGAGAAACGAATAGGCATCCCGTGCAACTGAAACCAAGCGGACGCGCCCCGCGTTTCCAAGTTTCGATTTCTCTCTCCGAATCGCGGAGCCCGCTTCGAGCTCAGGATTTCGCGACGTCTACGAGGGTTCCCCGTCGGTGCCATTTCGGCTATTTGTGTGTTTGCAGATAACGAAAACGGCGATTCAATTTCTACGTTGCCCGACCTTAGACTACACCGCGGTATTGATCGGCGCCGGTAATGGGACGATGATATCTGCTGGTTCCGCAATCCTGGAGACCGCGTTGGCAGCAGAAATATCGGGTGCAATGCCATCCGACGAAGGAACGCACGACCTCCTATTCGAAATCGGCTCTCGTGAACCGCTGCGTTACACGCTCTATCTACCGACCGTCGTCCCCCGCGATAAGACACAACCGCTCGTCCTCGTGTTGCATTATGGTGGTCAGCCGGTCGGGTTTTATGGCCGTTCCCTGATCACGCTACTAGTGCTACCCGCATTGGCCGCCCTGAAACCGGTGATCATTGCGCCGGTCGCCATGGGCGGCGACTGGACCACGGGCGACAACGAACGCGCCGTTTTGGAACTTCTCGCTATGGTAGAGCGGACCTACCTTACCGATCCGGGTCGCCGTCTCGTCACCGGTTACAGCATGGGCGGTGTCGGTGCTTGGCACATGGTTGCGCGGCACGGGGATCGATTTTCAGCCGCGATCGCGATTTCGGGATTCAAACCGATCGCGCCGGAAAGTCCCGAGACGCCGATGTACGCGCTCCACTCGAGATCAGATTCGATATTTGATGCTGATCAGTTGCAAAGATTGATCGACGGTATGGCGGCCGCGAGCCGCGAGGCTAAAGTCGAGTTCGTCGATGGCGTCGATCATTACGACATCTCGGCGTTCGTACCGCTTCTCGAAAGAACCGTGCCGTGGTTGCGGGCGCTGTGGCAACGCGAACCGACTGAGTGACGCCCGGCGAGCACCATGAAATTCGGCCTCATGTACAGCTTCGTCGTTCCACCGGGTTCAAGTATGACCCATCTCGATACCTTTCGGGAAATGAATGATCTCGTCCCGCTGGCCGAAAGTCTGGGGTTCGATTCCTTTCAAACTACCGAGCACCATTTCCAAGACAACGGCTGGGCGCCCAGTCCTTTGGTCATCCTGGCTAAGGCGGCGGGACTCAGTGAAACGATGCGGCTGGTGAGCAACATTCTGGTACTGCCGCTCTACGATCCGTTACGATTGGTTGAAGACGTCGTCACTTTGGATAATCTCTGCGAAGGTCGCCTTACCCTCGGGGTGTCGCCGGGTTATGTCTCGGAGGAATTCGCCGCTTACGGGATTCCACATGAGGAACGTTTTCAAAGGGCGGAGGAGATCTTGGATATCCTCGAGAAGTCGTGGCGCGAGGAAGTACTCGAACACGACGGACGTTTTTATCGCATTCCCCCGACCCGGGTAATACCGCGCCCCGTACAAAGCCCGATCCCTATCTGGTATGGCGTATCTGGTCCGAAGCTACTAAAAAGAGCGGCCGAGCGCCGTTGTCCCGTAACGGCTTCGCCGCGACACACGGTCGACGAGCTCGTGGAACACTATGCGCGCTACGACTCGCAGGCGGCCGAGGTCGGCTATACAACGAAAGAACGGCCGGTGATCCGCGAGGTTTTCGTAGCGCCGACGACGCGCCGCGCGGAGGCGCTGGCGGGACCGGCGGTTACTCACCTGTTCAGTCTTTACGGGCGAAAATCGGCTGCCGGAGAGCGTCAACTGCGAAACGATAAAGGACAACTGATTACCGATGAAGCGCAAGTCGACTTTCGAACGTTCGCTTCCCGATATGTCATCGGCGACCCGGCGTCAGCGTGCGAACAACTTAAAGACGCCGTCGATCGGCTGCAGCCCAGCGAACTAATCTGTCGTATGCAACTTCCCGGCATTCCGACCGAGGATCTGGAGAAATCTCTGCGCTTGTTCGCCGAGCAGGTGATGCCGCGATTCCGGTAGTGCAGGTTTCTGTTCTGAATCCCGAAGCCCGAAACCGCTAACGCGAATCCGCTACCCGTTGCGCCTTACCTTCTGAGCGCGCAATTTTTCCTTCGTCGACGACGGAGACGGTAGTCGAGATGCCGACCATTTCTTTGATGCGCTTGGTCAGCAAGGTGGCGGCGTCGTTGGAATTACGGGGGTTCGCGCCGGGCCTCAGCTCCACGAGTACGGTAACCCGGTCGAGATTCCCGGCGCGCGTGACTTCGATCTGGTAGTGGGGCGACAGGTCGGCGACGGTCAGGATCTGTTCTTCGATTTGAGATGGGAAAACGTTTACGCCTCGAATGATCAGCATGTCGTCGCTGCGACCCGTGATCTTGTCCATGCGCCGCATCGTGCGCGCACTTCCCGGTAACAAACGCGTCAGATCGCGCGTCCGGTAGCGGACTACCGGCAGCGCCTCTTTCGTCAAACTCGTGAATACGAGCTCGCCGAATTCTCCGTCGGGTAGTACTTCGCCGGTGCCCGGGTCGATGATCTCCGGATAGAAATGATCTTCCCAGATTGTCGGCCCGTCTTTCGTCTCGACGCACTCCTGGGCGACGCCTGGGCCGATGACTTCCGACAGGCCGTAGTGGTCGACCGCATCGATACCGAGGCGAGACTCGATATTCGCGCGCATCGCATTCGTCCATGGCTCGGCGCCGAAAATCCCTACCCTGAGCGAGAGCCCCGCGGGCGCGATATTCTGGCGCTCTAGTTCGTCGGCAATGCTCAACATGTAGGACGGGGTCGCCATGATGATGTCCGGGTCGAAATCCCGGATCAGCTGCGCCTGCCGAGCGGTCTGACCCCCGGACATGGGGATAACCGCGCAGCCCAGAAACTCGGCCCCGTAATGAGCGCCCAGCCCGCCCGTAAACAGGCCGTAGCCGTAAGCAACGTGGACTTTGTCCTCGCGCCGCCCACCCGCGGCAAAAATCGACCGCGCCATCGTCTGCGACCACATCGCAATGTCGTTGCGGCTGTATCCGACGACTGTCGGTTGTCCGGTTGTTCCGCTAGAAGCGTGGATCCGTACGATTTCCGACATTGGGACCGCGAACATGCCATAGGGATAGTTGTCCCTGAGATCCTTCTTAGTGGTGAATGGAAACTGCGCGAGGTCCGCTAACGACTCGATGTTTTTGGGATGGACACCGGCGGCGTCGAATTTTTCACGGTATACCGATACATGCTCATAGGCGTGCTCGAGGCTCCGGCGCAGGCGCTCGAGCTGGAGCGACTGGAGTTCCTCGGGCTCGGCGATTTCGATGGGTTCAAATACGTCGCTCATGGTGTTTCCCGCGTTGTCTTCGTGTCAGTCTGTCAAAATACTACATAATCTTGTCGCACCGAAGAGATTCTGTATCATATCTTTTTTCGCCGGCACATCGGCAATAGCTTATCGGGGCGGCCGGTTAAATCCTACAGGGCGCAACAGATTGACGTAGAAAAGACCATGGACCCGGACGAAAAGGCGGTGCGTTGCGGCGAGGTCATGTCGAGGGGCGACGACGCAGCGCGTGAGCTCGGGATCAGGCTCAAAGAGATCCGCCCGGGCCAAGCCGTTATGGACATGGAGATCACAGCATCGATGGCGAACGGGAATGATGTTTGCCACGGCGGCCTGCTGTTCACGCTAGCAGATACGGCGATGGCGTTCGCGAGCAATTCGCGTGACGAATGCTATGTGGCCGTGAGCGCATCGATAGAATTTCTCGCGCCCGCCCATCTCGGCGACAGGATCACGGCACTCGCCACCGAGGAGCACCGCGCTGGGCGGACGGCGACCTACAGCGTTGCGGTAACAGACGCCGCCGGCGAACGAGTAGCACAGCTCTTGGGTCGGACCTATCGCGTTAGCGGTAGCCTCATTGAGGACGAGGAAGAACAGCCGAAACCCACTTAGGCGCCAACGCAATTGGCGTGCCGGTGCAAAAGGACACCTATGAAAAAGGCGAGCGACGGGATTGAAAAGCGCCAACGAGCGTTTCAATGGCGAGTTTTGCCCGCGCGATCCGGACCGCATTTCCCGGCAGCGCGACGCGCCCTCAGTCGGCCCTTGAATCGCGTGAAATTTGTTCGCCCTCACAAAGACAAGCTTCTATCCACTCGTTCGTATTCATGCAATTCGTCACTGCGCGTATCGCGCCGAACGGCGAGAAATGCGGTCTAAATAAGCGTTTCAAACGATGCATCACTTTTGTCGTTACACCAATCGCCGTCACCCCG
>CAZFZX010000193.1:0-7530 GCA_964523765.1 uncultured Enterobacteriaceae bacterium | reverse complement strand
TCATGAATCGCGACCGCAGCTCTCAAATCGATGCCTTATTCAGACGTTCCCTAAGGAACCTCTGATTAATTCGTGGAACGCCGCCGTGCATGCCGGAACCCATGCCCGAATGGCCCGTGTGAAAGATCGCCGGCAGGCCGTGCTCAACGACAACTTCATAGATGGACCAGGCGATGGGATCGTACGGATGAAAGTCCTGTATGGGCGGGTGAAACTTGAAACCCCTGATGTCATATTTGTTGATGATCCGCCTGGCTTCCAGGGCGCCGGGCTTGCCCTTGTTGGGATCGATGGAGGCGAAGGCCAGCATAATATCGCTATTTTCCGCCGCCGCCTCGGCGATTTCCTCGTTGGAGATGCGTTGAATCCCGGTCCCCGCCTCGCTGTCCACGGTAAACACCACGAAGCCGATTTTCCTTTCCCGGTAATAGTCGATGGTCTCGGCAATGGTGGGGCGTTGCACGTCCGTGTTGAAAAACTTGCTTGCCGCCTCGTCGAACTCCTGCTGGATGGGATCAAGCGGACGCTGGCAGGAGACCTCGGCGTGGGTGTGTATGTCGATGGCGATATGATCATTCCAAGTCATTGCTCGACTGCGTGGAAATCCTGCCGCGGAGGACCGGCCCATATTGAAAGGCCAATTGTTTCAGTAAGGTAATGTTCTTTCAATCCGTCAGGCACCTTCACCTACCTAATGATAGGTGAACCACATGCAATGGCCGGTTGAGAAAACCCGTAGGGGAAACCCGCAGGGCTGCGACCCTGTTTGTGTCCAGCGGCGGCGTCGACGAAAGATAAACAGACGCTAATATCATCGTATTCAAAGCGTCGCAAGTAACCGCTCGATGGCCTCTTCCGGTTCATACTCACCCGCAATCACACCGTCGCACAGTGCTTCGAACCTGAGGGTCGTGACGCATTGTCAATGCGTCGCTGTACCGTTGCCGCGGCGTCACCTACGCCTTTACCCTCGGTAGCCACCGTATTGATTCCTTCCACCTCGGCGGCTTCCGGCCGACGTAGCGCCAGCATTTCCTACAATTGTCGCGCGGTGCGATCTGGTAACAATTCACGCCATCGATTTTTTTGTCCCCCAAGTCGACGCTCTCTCGAAATCTGAGGGCCGACTAGCCGATCATCTGCTGTACCAACCCGGTGTTGGGGGAAGCGCTTGGGGTCATCGAGAATGGTTTGAAAACGACGCTACTGGCACAATGGCGTAATGCCTCGACGATCCCGGTTCCTTGTTTGGGTCCCAGTCGTTTTACGCCTGCGACCGGCGACGAAGAGAAGATCCATCAACTTACGGCCTCGCGAATAACGGTATGAAAGGTGTTCTGGTCAAAGAGTGGACGACGTTCGATAAGCTGGCGCTTACCGAGGTGCCCGAACCCACGATCCAAACTGGCGGAATTCGGATCCGCGTCCAGGCCGTCGGTATCAGCTTCGCCATGAGCCTCGTCGTTCAGGGCAAGTACCAGCGCAAACCGCCGCTGCCGTTCGTGCCCGGCACCGAAGTCGCCGGTATTGTCGTGGATAGCGGCAGGGAGGCCACGCGATTCAAACCTGGCGACCGGGTGGTCGCTGTTATCGATTGGGGCGGGCTGGCCGAAAAAACGGCGGCCCAGGAAGTCAACGCATTCGCACTGCCAGATAGCCTCGAATTCGCGCGCGCAGTGGGACTTACCAACTCCTACGCAACCACTTGCGCGGCACTCACCTGGCCGCGTCTGCTCGACGTCCGGCCAGGTCGATGCTTGTTGGTGCATGGCGCCGGTGGCGGCGTCGGCCTCGCGGCGGTCGAGATCGGCAAGATCCTGGGGGCGACCGTCATCGCGACCGCCGGTTCGGAGGCGAAACTCGAGGCCGCGCGCGAACACGGCGCCGACCACCTCATCAACTATCGCGAGCAAAGCTTCCGCGATGTCGTTCTCGAAATCACCGAGGGACGCGGCGTCGATGCGGTTTACGATCCGGTTGGCGGTGATGTTTTCATGCAGTCCTTGCGCTGCATGGCGCCGGAGGGACGCATCATGCCGGTCGGCTTCGCGGGAGGCGAGATCCCGCAGATCCCGGCTAACATCCTATTGGTCAAGAACCTCACCGTGTGTGGTTTAAATATGGGTCTCTATTTTGGCTGGACGCCGAAGGACCGGCGTTATGAATACGAAGACCTGATGCGCGCGACGATGGACCAACTGTCGAGGTGGTTCGAGGAAGGCCGCATTAACCCGTCGGTCGCAGCGACTTACCCGCTGGAGGGCTTTCGCGAGGCCATGGATGAGGTCCTGGAACGGCGGGCTATCGGCCGCGTGGCCGTCGTTATGGATCAAGAGGCGGCGAGACTCGGATACCACTGAGGCTTTCATAATTCGTGCACATTGTAGGTTGGGTTAGCTCGAAGGGCGTAACCCAACGCGATGGCCAAATCGTTGGGTTACGGCGCTTGTGCGCCTAACCCAACCTACGGTGCTTTCTGATCCGGGATTGACTGATGAATGTGATTACCGTCATTCCTGCGAAAGCAGGAATGACGGTAAAATTGAAACGTATTTCGGATCAGCTATCAAGTTTCCATTCGGTCATTGGGAGAATCACACCTTGACGGGCAACAGGATCCAGTTCGGCGCCGCGGTACGCTCACCCTACGACGTCGCGACAACCGCGATGCGCATCGAGCAACTCGGCTTCGACATCTTGGCGTGCGGCGAGCACGTGATGTTCCACCGGGATTCGGCCAGCGGTCTCGTATCGTTATCGGTGGCAGCCGGTGTGACGAAAAACATCAAGCTGATGAGCGCAATCACGCTCCTCCCGCTGTATCCACCGGCCCTGCTCGCGAAGATGGGCGCGGCACTCGACATTGCATCAAACGGACGGTTCATGCTCGGGGTCGGCGTCGGCGGGGAGTACCCGCCCGAATTCGAGGCCTGTGGTGTGCCGGTCAAGCAGCGGGGTTCGCGGACCGACGACGCCCTTGAAGTCCTGGAACGTGTGTGGGCGAACACCAACGTTTCCTACGCGGGACGCTATACGACACTGAGCGATTTCAGCTTGAAACCGATGCCTATTCAAAAACCGCGCCCACCGATCTGGATATCCGGACGCAAGGAGGTGGCGATGCGTCGCGCCGCGCGCTACGGCGACGGCTGGCTGCCATACCTGTACACCCCCGAGCAGCTCGCGGACAGCATCGAAAAGATCAAACGATATGGGGCCGACTTGGGCCGCGACATGTCCGGCTTCAAACCGGGTCTATTCGTTTTCACTACGGTTCATGAAGACAGCGAGACGGCGGTGGCGATGGCGGCGGAAATGCTCCGCAAACAGTACGCTCAGGATTTCCGTCAACTCGTGCATAAATACGCACTCGCGGGCAACCCGGACGAATGCCGAGCACGCTTGAACGAATATATCGAGGCCGGCGCCCGGCTCGTTCTGTTTGCTCCGACCTGTCCGGATAGTGAACTGGACACTCATGTGCAGCGGATCGCGCGGGAACTCGTGGACGTTTGCCGAACCGATCCGACCGACCCGGATATTTCATGAGGACGGCGACAAAATAGTCCGTGTTCAAGGCGGTGGCTACCGTGCCTCGACCATCGTTCGGCCGATGATCTCCTTCATGATCTCCGACGACCCGCCGGCGATGCGTGCCATACGGTTGTCGGCCCAGGCACGGGCGATCGGGAATTCCGACATATAACCGTAACCACCGTGCAACTGCACGCAGTCGTCCAACACTTCGCACATCACTTCGGTGCTGTGCAGTTTGGCCATAGCGGCGTCGATAGCATCGAGCGCGCCATTCAGGTGCTGCACCGTACAGGCGTCGACGAAAGATTGGGTAACGGCGGCCTTGGTCGTGAGTTCCGCAAGTTTGAAACGGGTATTCTGAAAATTCGCCAGCGTTCGCCCGAAGGCTTCGCGGTCGTTGACATAGCGAGCCGTCCAGTCGATCGCCGAATGAATAATCGCGGCTGAGCGGATCGCGATCACGAGACGCTCCTGCGGCAACTGCTGCACCATCTGCACGAAACCTTTGCCCTCTTCTCCCAGCAGGTTCTCGACGGGGACGCGACAATCGGAGAAAAACAGCTCCGAGGTGTCCTGCGCGTGGTAGCCGACCTTCTCCAGATTCCGGCCGCGGTCGAAACCCGGCGTTCCGCGTTCGATCAGAATCTGACTGATGCCGCGTCCGCCTGCGGCGGGATCGGTCTTGCACGCAAGCACGACCAGGTCGGCGAGTTGGCCGTTAGAGATAAAGAGCTTCTGACCGTTAATCACATATTCATCGCCGTCGCGGCACGCGTGAGTCTTCATCCCCTGGAGGTCAGAACCGGCCGCCGGCTCGGTCATGGCGACCGCCGTAATGACTTCGCCGGAGACCAGCTTCGGCAACCACTCGCGCTTTTGTTCTTCGCTGCCGTAATGGAGCAGATACGGCGCGACGATCTCGGACTGCAAATGAAATGCGACGCCCGCGTAACCCGAACGCCCCATCTCTTCGACGACCACAGAACCGTACAAAAAGTCAGCTCCGGCGCCGCCGTACGCTTCCGGGACCCAGGTGCACAGCAACCCCGCCTCACCGGCCGCCAACCACACCTCGCGGCTGACAATCCCTTCCTTTTCCCAGGTCGAGTAATGCGGCTCAATTTCTTTCGCGATGAAGCGGCGGACGGTCTCGCGAAAGGCGTCGTGGCCCTCGTCAAACAAATTTCTCGGGATCATCGTCTCGGGATCTCTCAAAATGGATCTTCGCGCATGGTAGCCGCAGTACGGCTCGCCTGTCATGAAAATGAGCGCGTCCCTTTCTCTCCGTCGCGGTGGCAGCGGTTAGGAACGTCCAATAGACTACGCCGGTGCCCGCAACTCCGCCCAACAGTCGATGCTCGCTGCCAAGCGCGCCGTCATAACCGCCGACACGCTACTGGCGGTTAAGTCATTCCGTGACCTGGACTCGCAGGACCGTGGAGCGATCGCTGCGCGCTGCCGCGGAGCCGTATTCGCGGCGGACGCCAATATCGTGATGCAGGACGATGATCGAACGGACGTGTTTTTTATCGTCAGCGGTACGGTGCGGGTAACGTTCCACTCGAAACCGGGCAAGGAAGTACAATTCCGCGACCAGCACGCCGGCGAATGCTTCGGCGAGCTCTCGGCGATCGACGGGGAGCCGCGCTCGGCCGACGTCGTCGCGATTACCGATGTATTTGTAGGCGCTATCAAGGCGAAGGACTTTCTCGATATCGCGACGCGCTACCCGACGGTCGGCGAAAGAGTGCTGAAAAGGCTGACGTCGATGGTCCGGTCGCTAAGCGACCGTGTCGTCGAATTATCCACCCTCGGCGTCGCTAACCGGATCCACGCGGAACTCCTGCGATTGGCCCGGCATCAGGGGGCCGATGGAAATACCGTGACCATCCGGCCAGCGCCCACTCACGCCGAGTTTGCGAGCAGAGTGAGCACCCAACGCGAAGCCGTCACCAAGGAAATCGGCCGGCTCGTACGCCGTGGAATCGTGGCGCGGGGTCGCGGGGCCCTGCGGATCAAGGATGTCGCCCGATTGGAAAAGATGGTCGAGAACGTCGTCGACACCTGAAGACGGCGCCGGCGCCAATTCGCCCCTTTATGTGGAAAATGACACATCCGCCCAGCTGTTCGGCTCCTACTATACGCCGAACATTCCGAGACGGAGCATTCGCCCGGCGAGGCTTCCGCATCGTAATAACTGTTTCACACGCTTCTAGGAAAGGAATGATTATGCGCACGCTCAAAGCCAATTTCACCACGCTCGGGGCCACCTTAGCGACGGCCGCCATGACGACATACCTCGCGGTTCAAATCACGACCGGACTGGTCCCACCGATCCTCTGATCCGCTAGCCGGACCGCTTCTCGGCGCGGCCCGCACCGGATCACCCCCCCCAACCCCTCAATTTACCGGGCGCACGCGCCCGGTTTCTTTTTGTCTACCGCGCGCAGGCCGGATTCAACGGGATAACGGCAACGAATTGTTACCGTTGCCGAAGCTGCGGACTACCGCCGTTGAGACGCATCAGCGCTTTCTCTATACTTCGACGCCCTTATATTCTTAGTTCGGCGTATGCATTCACGATGTATTTCAAGCACATAGGTGTAAAGAGCCCGTCTAAATGTCTTCCTATACCCTGACCCACCTCAAGCAGCTGGAGGCCGAGAGCATCCACATCATTCGGGAGGTAGCCGCCGAATTCGGCAATCCGGTGATGCTCTACTCGATCGGCAAAGATTCTGCCGTGATGCTGCATCTCGCACAGAAAGCGTTCTTTCCGGCAAAGCTGCCGTTTCCGCTCCTGCACGTGGATACAACCTGGAAATTCCGCGAGATGATCGAGTTTCGCGATGATTACGTGCAGAAGAAGCTCGGGCTCGAGTGCCTCGTCTATACGAATAAAGACGGTTTGAAACACAATATCGACCCGTGGGTAGACAGCGAAAAACACACCGAACTCATGAAAACCGACGCGCTGAAGCAGGCCTTGGACAAATGGGGTTTTGACGCGGCATTCGGCGGCGCCCGACGCGACGAAGAGAAATCGCGGGCGAAGGAAAGAGTCTATTCGTTTCGAGATCGTAACCATCGTTGGGATCCAAAAAACCAACGGCCCGAACTCTGGAACCTGTACAACGCCAAAATCAACAAGGGCGAAAGCATCCGCGTCTTTCCACTGTCGAACTGGACCGAACTGGATATCTGGCAATACATTCACTTGGAAACGATCCCGATCGTCCCGCTGTATTTCGCTGCCGAGCGGCCGGTTGTGCTGCGCAACGGCGTGATAACCCTGGTCGACGATGACCGCTTGAAACTCGAAGCTGACGAAAAACCACAGAAGAAGATGGTCCGGTTTCGCACACTCGGCTGCTACCCGCTGACCGGGGCGGTCGAATCGAGCGCCACGACGCTGCCGGAGATCATCCAGGAAATGCTGCTTGCCACGACCTCCGAACGCCAGGGCCGCGTGATCGATCAAGACGAGGGCGGTGCCGGAATGGAAGAAAAGAAACGGCGCGGCTATTTCTGATGGACAGCGCCCGCGGTTTCCGTCCTAGGTTTGAGTAATAGCCATCATGTCACACCAATCCGAACTCATCGCAACGGACATCGACGCATACCTCGCTCAGCACGAGCACAAGGAACTGCTTCGTTTCATTACCTGCGGCAGCGTAGACGACGGCAAGAGCACCCTGATCGGCCGGCTGTTGTACGATTCCAAAATGATCTACGAGGATCAACTCGCCTCCTTGCAGGAAGACTCCAAGGTGCATGGCACCACGGGTGGCGACTTCGACCCGGCGTTGCTGACGGACGGGCTCAAGGCGGAGCGCGAACAAGGGATCACGATAGACGTCGCCTATCGCTACTTCTCGACCGCCAAGCGTAAGTTCATCATTGCCGACACGCCGGGCCACGAGCAGTACACCCGCAACATGGCGACCGGCGCATCCACCGCCGATCTCGCGATCATTCTCGTCGACGCGCGCC
>CAZFZX010000192.1:0-7552 GCA_964523765.1 uncultured Enterobacteriaceae bacterium | reverse complement strand
TGAATCGCGACCGCAGCTCTCAAATCGATGCCTTATTCAGACGTTCCCTAAGTCTTCCAACCGCCGAATTCGGGCTTCCAGATCAGTCATCTCCAGTACTCCAGTGTGGTTGATCAATCGCCGTTGAAGGGATTCGGTTACGATGCACCGGCGGAACGTCGAAAACAACCCTGCTATGCTCGAGTTTCTACTGAGGCTTTCATAATTTGCGAACGCGGTAGGTTGGGTTAGCCTGAAGGGCGTAACCCAACATGATGATCGAATAGCTGGGTTACGGCGCTCATCAAGCCTAACCCAACCTACAGTGCACGTGTGTTCGGTTTTTGTGCAAGCCCCAATAGAGTCTGTGTAAGCGTTCGGCGTGATGTGACGCCGGTAGCTAACACATCACTGTTTGGGCACCGGTTGTATGGCCGAAGCAGCAGCCGGTGGTGGATTTCGGTGATTAGTGACTTCATAGGTTAGTTCTTAAACCCGCAATACCCCGAGCAATCGAGATTAACCACGGAGAACACTAAGAACACGGAGATAAAGATATGAAATTGCAATACAAAAACATCGCTTGCGTGTTCTTAGTGCCCTTCGTGGTTCTGTTTTGTACAACGCGGCAATGTCTACGGTTCGATTGAGGCGCTAAGATCCAACCTATGAGTAACTGTTAAGTAGAAAAGCGGAGAGCATCATGAAAAAAGTCGAGATAGCCTCGGATATGGGCGAATCTTTCGGGAATTACGTGCTCGGTAAGCCGGAAGAAGTAATGAAACTCATTAACTGTGCGTTTGTCGCCTGCGGGTACCACGCCGGGGATCCGTTGGTCATGCATCAAACGGTACGCTGGTGTAAACAATATGACGTCGTCCTCGGCGCGCACCCGGGATTCCCCGACCTAATGGGATTCGGCCGGCGGTTCATGGGGATCACGAATGAAGAGGCCCGCGACTACATCATTTATCAGGTTGGCGCACTGAAGAATTTCGCTGATTATGAGGGTGTCAAGATCCGGACTGCCAAGCCTCACGGGGCATTCTATTTGTGGGCTATCGAGCAGGAAGACCGTGCGCAGGCCGTACTGGAGGGACTTTTGAGCATCGGTAAGGATCTCGAAGCGCTGCACCTGCCAGCGCTGCCGATCACGCCGCTGCACGACGGAGCCGAGCGGTCCGGGTTGAGGGTTGTACCGGAGATCTACCCTGGCCTGGTCTACGGCCCGGACGGCGGGGTCGGGGTAAAACGAATCTACGAGGGCGACCCCGAAGAAGAGGCGGATCTGATCCGGAACTGGCTCAGATCCGGCAATATCGTTACCGATGGCGGCGACGAAATGAAGTTCCATGCCGAATCTATCGAGGTGCACGGCGATATGAGCAATGCGGTCGAAATCATCGATGCGATCCGTCGGGCGATAGAGGGAGAAGGCCTCGAGATCAAACCGGCTCTTTGATGCTCGGGAATTCCACGGACAGTTTCCGCATCGCAAAAAGCCGTCTCTCTTTTGCTGTCGAGGCCCATCGCATCGAGATCAGTCGCCGAGTCTTTCCGCGAATTCCGCGAGGCTGATAATCGGGTCGCTACACTGACGGTCGCCGTAAATGTAGGCGGTCACGGCCGCCCCTTCTGCGGCGGGGCGGTCGGTCAACACGCCAGGCAAGGCTTCGCTGGCGCTGGGAATAACGTAGCAGCGCGATCGCGCCGAGAGCCGTTCGGCGGCCGTGCTCAGCCATGGCGCGGCGTCGGCGTCTGCTCCGCAACGAAGGATCACGCGCGGCGGCGGGGTGGTGTGCTCGAGCAGAGCGCGAATGAGTGTAGCGTGCGCCGACGGCCAGCGCTCCATTTCGGTCATACCGGCTCGCAAGGCGCGTTCCGCGGCATCGAGATAGCGCGATTCTCCGAGCAAAGATCCGAGTTCGGTGAGGCCGCGCACGGCGACGCCGTTTCCGGAAGGAAGCAAGTCGTCGCCCAAGGGCTTGCTGCGCTGAATCAAGCTTTCGTGATCGTGGGAGGTGAAGAAGAAACCACCATTATCGGAGTCTTCAAAGTGTTCGAGCAGAGCATCGGCAAGCGCGACGGCGAAAGTCAGATCGCTGTCCCGCCAGCGCGTCGACAGCAATCCGAGTAAGCCATCGATCAGAAACGCGTAGTCGTCAAGATAGGCGTTCAGGCGCGCTTGGCCGTTGCAACTCGTTGCGAACAGGCGGCCTTGTTGCCAGTGCGTCTGATAGAGGAAATCAACCGCGCGGCTAGCCGCCGCGAGACAGTCGCTACGATCGAGCTGCTGGCCGATGTCGGCCAGTCCCCGAATGGCCAACGCGTTCCACGAGGTTACGATTTTGTCGTCGCGTCCCGGCCGGACGCGCGCCTCGCGTTCCAGGAACAGGGTCTTGCAAGCATCCGCCAGGCTCGCGATTGGATTCTCCGGTAAGTTCGATGAATCGGATTCGGGCGTGTCTAAGCGAAGGTGCCAGTTGGTTCCGAAGTTCGCTTTGCCGTTCAGTCCGAAACCTTCCGCGAAGGTGTCATAGTCATCGCCGAGAGCGGCCTGCACTTGGTCGCGCGACCAGACGTAGAATTGACCTTCGACCCCTTCCCCATCGGCATCCAGGCTGGAACAAATTCCGCCGCTTTCGAGCTGCATTTCGCGCATCATCCAGTCGGCGGTCCGATTGGCCACTTCCCTGAACCAAGGCGATTCGGTCTGTCTCGCTCGCCGGGCATACAACGACAGTAATAGCCCATTGTCGTATAGCATTTTTTCGAAATGCGGGATGGTCCAATTCGAGTCCACCGAGTGCCCGTAAAAACCGCCGCCGAGGTGGTCGTAAAGACCGCCGTAGGACATCGCGGTCAGCGTAAAATCGAGCATATGCAGCAGCCGCTGCGATTTTTTTTCTTCGTCGATACCTGAGGCAGCGTCTAACATCATGTCGAGTCCGGCGGCGTGCGGCAGCTTCGGCGCTTCGCTGAAGCCGCCGTGTCGTTCATCGAAACTGCTATCGATTTGAGCGCACGCGCGTTCGATCAGTGTCGGATCCAGCTCGCCGCCGTCGCCGCCGGGCGGCGGAGCGAGCGCTTCTCGCAGCTTGGTCTTGAACTCCTTCATTTTCGCGCCCTGGGTGCCGTAGGTTTGAGCTATGCCGCCGAGCACGTCGCGGAAGCTAGGCATTTTCCGGGTTTGCTGAGGCGGGAAATAGGTACCGCCGAAGATCGGCAGTTGATCCTCATGGTCGAGGAACATGGTTAACGGCCAGCCGCCGGGTTGACGATTCAAGAGTTGTTGGGCGCTCTGGTAGATCCGATCGAGGTCGGGGCGTTCTTCGCGATCGACCAGTATGTTGACGAAATGTTCATTCATGAACTTGGCTACTTTGTGGCCCTCGAACGACTCGTGGGCCATTGCATGGCACATGTGATTGGCCGAGTAGCCGATGAACAACAGGATCGGTTTGTTTTCGCGTTTTGCCAGCGCCAATGCCTCCGCGTCCCACGGGTTCCAGTGCACCGGATTGTCGGCGTGCTGCAGTAAGTACGGGCTGGTTTGGTCGTCGAGTCGATTCATTATCGCCATCCTTTCTAAGAGCGGCGCTACCCTAGCATACGTCCGCGGCCGGCTATACTGGGTCGATGGCCTATCGCTCGATAGGCGTGGACGCCGGGGACACGGGCCTCTATGCTTCGGCGCTTCGTTTCAGGCACGTTCAGCGTAGGAAGGCAGAGAAACCATGACCTTAAGCTTGCCTCGGCAGGGCGAATCGTATCGCGGTCCGATCACCGATACTCGCCGCTGGACCAATTTCCAGCACCGGCCCGACGACATCTTTGTGTGTACCCCGCCCAAATGCGGGACCACGTGGACCCAGGCGATTTGCGCGTCGCTGGTTTTCGGTACGGCGGCGCACGGAGTGCGGCCGGGCAGCATTTCGCTCTGGCTCGACGCCGCCGTTGCGCCCATCGAAGAGCGTCTGCAACAGGCCGAGGCGCAATCCCATCGTCGCTTTTTCAAGACCCACACCCCGTTTGACGGCATTCCTTATTTTCCGGCTTGTACCTATCTCGTGATATTCCGGGACCCGCGGGATGTCTATTTCTCGGTGCTCAACCACCTGGGCAACATGAGCGACGAGAAACTCGCCCTCATGTTATCGCCCGGCGGCCCGGTCGCTTTCCCCGATTGGCTCCGCCGGGAGCGGGAACCGGGCACCTGGGACGTGCCGGTGCTGCAATCGCTAACCCACTTCTTCAAGACGTACTGGCCTTATCGCGTACTGGACAACGTCCACTTGTTTCACTACTCCAATATGGTGCGCGATCTAAAAGGCACGATCTCCTCCATGGCTGCAGCGCTCGACGTCGAAATCGATGATGCGCAACTCGCGGAGTTCACAGAAGCGGCTTCCTTCGACAGCATGAAGCGCAACGCCGAACACTTCGTACCCTTTTCAGGAACCGACTTTTGGAAAGCGGATACCAATTTTTTCGCGAGCGGTAGCAATCGGCAATGGCAGGGTAAACTGAGCGTAGACGAACTCGCCGCGTTCGACGCGCGGATCGCAGAATTGCTACCACCAGAAGAAGTGGACTGGTTATTGAATGGGTACGGTTGAGCGGCGCCGGGGGAAACTCCGCCGCACGCCGGCTATTGGGCGGGAACCGATGGCCTTCTACTATGCAGACTGCGGAAGATCACCTCGTCTCTCACGATCCGCGCCAACCATCTCAGGGTGAACAGCGGGTGGGTCCACAGGTAGGAGTTCCAATTCCGCCGCATCTGCTCTTCGGCGTCGGCCTTCACCCGGTAGATCTCGTCGCCGCTGAGCTCACAGATCCCCTCGAGCACGCTCTTCAAGGTCATCCAAACTTCGAGGTTCTCCAGGTAATTTTCCTCGTCCTCGATCAACCCCATTTGCATCGCGTCTTCGTAAACGGGTGAACCCGGTAGCGGTTGGAGCACGCTGAACCGTCGGGGTGGGTGGTGGATCCGCTTAAAAAGCGCCACCGTCTCCATCACCGTCTCTCGCGTTTCGCCCTGATTGCCGATCATCAGCTGTATCTTCACTTCCAGTCCCACATCCACCGCATCGTTCACCGCCCGTTCGATGTCGGGTACCCGGATCCCTTTCTTGATGTTGTCGAGCATCTGCTGACTGCCCGATTCGATCCCGAACCCGACGGCGAGGCAGCCGGTTCTTTTCATCAATCGCATCGTCTCCTTATCGAGGGTGTCGACACGGCCCTGAGCCGTCCATTTGATTCCAAGGGGCTCAAGGGCGTTGCACAGCTCATTCATTCGCTTTTTGCTGATCACGAGTAGCTCGTCGATAAACGCGACGGCATCGACGCCGTATTTCTGTCTCACCAGTTCGATGTCGCGGATGATCCGCGCCGTCGACATCTTCCGAAAACCGGGGAAGTTGCGAGAACAGAAGGTACATTTAAAAGGACAACCCCTGGCCGTCATGAACCCGATGATCCGGGAGTTCTTCCAACCGTGGCTTCTCGGGTTGGCCAGCAATTTTTGGGACAGGTACTTGTCCATGTTGAACAGATGGTAGGCGGGCAACGGAAGTGTATCGAGATTCTTGATCAGCTCGCGCTCCGGGTTCTCGATTACCTCGCCGCTCTCGTTTCTCCAGGCTATCCCCGGTACCGACTTCAGGTCGCCGAAGTTCTCGAGCAAATCGACAATCGTCAGCTCTCCCTCGCCCCGGACCGCGACATCCACCGTTAGGAGTTTCTTCAACACCAGATCCCAGCTGTAGGTACCCAACGGGCCGCCAACGATGATTGGCACGGCAGGGAACTTCTTCTTGACGGCCGCGGAGATCGTCTTGACATGGGAATACTGCGTCGAAAACGCGCTGATCCCTACCGCATCAAAGTCTTTGCCTTCGAGGGCTTCGGCTACCTCCTCGTCAAACATCTGCTCGACATGAGCATCCAGGATTTCGACTTCGATACCCGCCTCGAGCAGGAGGGTCGCCAGGAAACCCACTCCGGCCGGAAAGGCGAACTTAGATTCGCGTTTCTTCTTCCTGCTGTCGACCTTTTCGTGAATCGGGAGGATGAAGAGGAACTTGTTGAACCCGATCTTCGGGTTCTTGACCGGGTTTCTCTTGATTTCGTCGAGAGCGTTGAGCGTCATATCGATCTTCCAATAGCGCGGAGGCGTTAAAGTTGCGGTCCGGGCGCGCCCAACTGCGTAAGTGCGCGCGGCAACAGCTTCAATCTTCGGCCCGGTTTTGCCCGCGCGCGCCTGCTATCTCGCTTGCTTGCCGGGTTTTTCGGTTTACGAATTCTTTGCACCATAATCTCGTAAGCGCCCACCACACAAGTGTGAAAATCGGCACTACGAACAGAAGTGCCGTATATTCTACCGACGACCAGAACGGTTGCTTATGAACGACCTTGTTAAACGCGGCTTCCGCCGTCGTGCCGCCTACCGCCCACGCTGCCATCATCCCCGTGATCCATTTTTGTTTCACGATCAGTTTCGTGCGCGAATAGAAATTAATTTCCGCGGCCGCGAGAGAATAAGCAGCACTCCACCTTTCGTTTTCATCGAGCTGATCAGTATCCTCCGGGCGCACAATTCCGGTTTTATGGAGCAGAGTCGCCCCGAGGTATTCCGGGGAGATCCGAAACGCCGCCAATTCCTCGTCGGACAATTCGACGCCAGAGGCGACGAGCTTTCGAAGCGCCGTTACTTGTTCCGGAAGAGGGCGATTGAGTGCTCGTTCTTGGCGTCGCCAAGCCTCCTGTACATCAAGCGTCACACTGTCCTGACGCAAGGCCTCGTTTAATACCTGGTCGTGCGCCGGAATGTCCTTTGCGTTCTTTTCGTCACTCACTCTGGGGTCCCTCGTTTTTCATTCGACTCTCGCGGACCTCGAAACGAAACCGTGATCCAGGGTTCGCCACGATTAAGTCCGCATCGGTTCGTTAAGATTGACTGAGTTCCAAGTCGTCGCGAACGGGTACTTTCTGCACGGGTTCCGCACGGACTACGAAACGTCGGGAAATCCCCGTCTCACTTATTGTTCTAATGGGTCGGGGTGACAGTATTCGAACCGGCGACCCGCGCCTCCCGGATGTCAAAAAACACTCGTTCTGTTACAGGAAGTCAAAGGATAACACGAGATATAACAGTAAGATCGGTGACGCACCGTGAAGCGCCGCGTGCCGTTATTCGTTAGTCTCCGATTATACAGTTCGACGACTCCTATCCGCGGGGAGAAGGAAGAAATGTCTCGCCCAATAACAGCGTTTCGGGAACTTGAATGGATGTTTAAGGACACCCACGAAATTTTTGAACTAGGAAGGAGCGACGAGTAGACTGGGGTTCACGATATCGTCATAGCAAACGTCAAGGAGGACGAGATGACAAGATCCCGCCGAAGTTTGGTGTCATTGGAAGCGACACCGTATTACCACTGTATCTCCCGCTGTGTCCGACGCGCTTTTCTGTGCGGCGAGGATCGTTATTCGGGCAGGTCCTATTCCCATCGCAAAGCCTGGGTACTGGAGCGTCTGAAGACGTTGGGTGAAGTATTCGCAGTGG
>CAZFZX010000191.1:0-7613 GCA_964523765.1 uncultured Enterobacteriaceae bacterium | reverse complement strand
ATTTGGTACTTTTATGGATTTGGTACGCGTGCAGCTAAGGCGTGATTACAAAGAGGCAGATCTTCAAGCCGCCGGCCTCAAGGTCTATACAACGCTCGACCCGGGGGTCCAATTGGCGGCGCAAAATGCGGCGAATAAGACCATACGGAATATCGAAAAACGCAAAAATCTAAACGCAAAGCCGTTGCAAGCTGCGGTGGTTATAATCGATCCGCGCACTGGGGAGGTCGCGGGACTTGTCGGGGGGCGCGGCCATTCCCGAGGAGGATTCAATCGGGCCTTGAATGCAAAGCGTGCCATCGGGTCGTTGGTCAAACCGTTCGTGTACCTCGCGGCGCTCGAACAGAGGAAGCATTTCAACGTTCTTTCCGTTCTGGAAGACACGGCGGTGAACGTGTCGACTGCGACCGGCGAGCAGTGGGTGCCCAGGAACTACGACGGAAGGTTTCACGGCGCGGTCTCGTTACGACGAGCGCTGATCCGGTCTTACAATTTGGCGACCGTTAACCTTGGTCTTAGCGTTGGCGTTAAAACGGTCGTAAAGCGTTTGCAAGCGTTCGGCGTCGAGAACGGGCTCAGTGAGTTACCGTCGATTCTCCTCGGTGCCATCGACCTGACCCCGGTCGAGGTCACTCAGCTTTACCAAACCGTCGCAAATGACGGTTTCAAAGTACCGCTGCGCGCCATCCGTTCGGTGAGCGATGCGCACAATAGGACTTTGACTCGTTACCCTCCGAGTGTCGAGCGGCTGACAAATGCGTCGGTCGCGTATCTCATTCAACATTTGCTCACCGGCGTCGTTACTGAGGGCACCGCGCGAAGCGCCGCATCGGCATTAGAAGGACGATTGCCGCTGGCCGGTAAAACGGGGACGACTAATGGTGGGCGGGACAGTTGGTTTGCGGGGTTCGGCGCTAACTATTTGACGGTAGTTTGGGTCGGAAGGGATGATAACGGCGAGACGGGCCTGACGGGGGCGACCGGAGCACTGCCGATTTGGACAGAAGTGATGCTCCGGATCGGAGTTACCCCTTTCCAATTTGGACGGCCTGACGACTTGGCATGGGAATGGGTGTCGCCGACGGGTGATGCGCTGGTGGCCAGGGAATGTGAAGGCGCGACCTTGGTACCGTTAGCGCTACCGCACGGGCTACCCGACCGGCGCGAATGCGCGTCCGACAGACCCGTTGAGCGGACGCCGCTAGATTATTTGCGAGGACTACTTCATTGAACGGCCGTCGTATTCGGGAAGCTGTGACTAATTTGTGGAACGCCGCCTTGCGTTCAGAACCGTCCGTCTCGGTGTTGCAGCGCTTGCTAATACTCCCGGCTATTACCTGCGCGCCGCGCCCTGAGTCGAACAATTTTGAATCACAATCCGACTGTCCCAGAATGAATCAGAGGTTCCTTAGAGGTATTGTCTCAAGCGTTTGCTTGGCGCTAACGGTCAGCGGTTGCGCTCACGGGCCGCCGGCGCCGGTCGAAGATCGGACGCAACGGGCGGCGATCGAACCGTTTCCGGTGATCCCTTTCCCGCCTCCGGAGGACGTCGTGGCCGACCGCGATTCGCCGAACGAAGTGACCCGACCCGCGTTGGCCCCGGACGAGGCCGTCGCTCCGGGTCTTCCGGCGACGGAGCAACTTCTGGCCGCGGCCGACGAAGCGATCGCAGCCGGGCAGTATGGTGCGGCCGGCGCGAATGTCGAGCGCGCGATCCGAATCGCACCGGCGGACCCCTGGGCCTGGCATCGACTCGCGAAATTGCGGTTCGCTGAAGGAGAATATGATCAGGCGAAAGCCACCGCGTTCCGTTCGAATGCGCTACCGGGCGCGACGTCGCGATTGCGCGCCGCTAATTGGTTTTTGATCGCAGATATAGAGCGCTTCAACGGCGACGTAGCGGCGGCGAACGAAGCCTACGACCAAGCGCAGAAGCAGTTGAGCGCTGGCGGCACTAAAGCCGAGGGACGTCACGATAGTGGTGGGAATTTGCCTCTCAGCGAATAGGCGAACGCGATGATTTCGGCGACTGCGACATATAGGCTTTGTGGGATCTCCTCATTGAGGTCGACGAGAACCAGCAGCTCGACCAATTCCCGCTCGTGTTCCACCGGGACATCGTGTTGTTGGGCCAGTTCCAGGATACGTGCCGCCGTCTCTCCCCGGCCTTTTGCTGTTACCCGCGGTGCGCCCGTGCCCTCCCATTGGAGCGCAACGGCGACGTCGGCGTTGTTCTTTTTCATCGTACTCATGCCGTCACGTCGACCAGCGTATCGAGCTTCTTGCCCCATTCGTCGAACGGTTTCAGCTCGGTAAGGGAAATATTGATCTTTGCCAAACCGTTGGCGCGGAGCCGTTGTTCCAGCGTTTCCCGGTGCGCCCCTATCGTCTGGCGTAATTGAAGATCGGTCGACCACAATTTTATCGATAGTTCTTCCGCCGTCGTCGATACTACCGCCCGCAGCGTCGTATCCGCGCTAACGGGAACCTCGATGACTATTGTCGTCGTCGGCTCTTCGCCATCACTTTCGGCACCCTCTTGGGAAATCTGCATTTGGATCACCTCGTGGGCGTCTTCGACCGCTACCGGAAGATCAAAGACGAGTCGAAAATCGCCATCGAGAAGGGCTCCGACGGTCCTGAGTTGATTGGTCTCGATTTTCGCGATTGCGCTTTCCACAATTTGCGTCAACGTCCGCAGCGAATTTGTTTCAGTTGGCGCTTCCGAGGCGGCCACGGCGGCGGTTCCGCCGATAGTAGAGGGAATAGCAACCGGAGCTTGCGGTTTTCCCGTCGCTGGCGTCGGGCTGGCCGGCGGCGAAGTTTGCCGAGTCCCCGGGGTTACCCGATCCGCGGTGGCGCGGAGCTCGCCGCCTTGCGGTTTCCTTGTCGACGGTAGCGGGTTCGCCGTTCCCTGCGGTCGTCTGGTTTTTGGCGCAACTTGGTTCGCCAGCGTACGGATCTCGCCGCGTAACCGTAACAATTGCCATTTGAGGTCTCGCTCCGGCAGCTCCGTCTGGCTGCTTGCGGGGTGGTCTTGGTAGCGGACGGTGCTCTCCGCGAACGACCCGATGCGGCGCAGCGCGCCGGGCAGGCGCGCCGCATCGCTGATTTCGAGTAGGGAAGGAATCGTCCGCAACACCTTGTGCGTTGCCTGTGCGAGAGTTGTCGGTAACGGCTTATCGGCGATGAGCCTGGCGGTTTGCGGCGTCGCGGGCTTCGACATGGCGCTCATGCGATTGAGCAGCGGCGCCAACGTCTGTTGCTTCGGTAGCGCCTGGCTCATGGCCGCCCGGACCTGGGTTTTTTCCGGCGACTGCGCGGTGGCGGGTGACAAGGTGACCACCGGTTTCAACTGAGTAACCTTCAAGGTCAAGCGGTCACCCTCTCGCAACGGCAACGCGGTTGCCGCACGAACCTCGAAACCGTCGAGTCGAAGACGGATAGAGTTTTCGCCGCTACGGCCGATAACACTTGCATCGAGTAATTGCCCTAACATCCAGTTCCGAATAGGCGGCGGGATGTGTCTGGGAGTTTCGAGACTGATACCGGATAGACTCACCTGCATTGGTGTTTAAGCGGCAACAGTGAGGGAAACTGAAGTCGGGTGACAACTATGACCAGCGGCAAGCTTTGGTATCTGAAACTCGGCGATACGATCGAGGGGCCTTTCCCGGTTGCCGCTATGCGGCGGAACATTGTGCTCGGTCGGGTCAAACCTGATGCGCTCCTGAGTCAGGATCGCGAAACCTGGGTAAACGCCGCGAACACCGAGGAATTCCAACTGGTTTCGGTGCCGGAACGCGCAGAGCGCGATTTCAACAACGCAGACGAACGAAAATCCGAGCGACGGAGTTCGGCCGCGAGTGAAGCGGGCTCGTCACCGATCGGCCGGCGTGGGAGCGACCGGCGCGCCGTAGAACCCGAAGAGATGGTGCGCCGGCGGGCTCTCTCAAATCGGATCTGGCTCGGTCTCAGAAAGCGCTCGCCGGATACCAGATTCGTCTGGCCGGCGCTGGCAATCGCTATTCTCGGCGTTGTCGGCCTCGGTGTTCTGATGCCCTCCGTACGGCTCGAACCGCCGGATTGTCAGTCGGCCCCGTTCCCAGGCGTAAACTGGGAGTCGTGCGAATTGTCTTCGGCGGATTTGCGGCGTATCGATATACGCGGCGCGCGCGCGCAACGCACATTTCAAATCGAGCGACCTGGCGGGTGCGAATCTCGCCGGTGCCGATTTGGCATACGCGGACCTGCGGGGAGCCAATTTGGAATTGGCCGACCTCGCGGCATCGAAATTGACCGGCGCGAACCTGCATGAAGCCAATATCGCGCATGCCGAGCTGCGTTCCGCCGATCTGCGATACGCGGGTCTTCGGGCCGCCCGTCTCGACGGCACCGATCTCTCGGGCGCACTGCTTGGGGACGCAATATGGTTGTCCGGAGAGCGCTGCAGTCGTGACTCGGTCGGCATATGTCAGGTCGACAAGGAGTAAAGAAACGCGGTCGACAAAAAAGGGGGGGCGTTATTTGGCCGGCACATTTCACGAAGACTGCGGATGGTCGTTTCCGCCACCCCTGGCTCCGGCGACATTGGCGCACCCTACGTATCCCGGCATCGCGCCGCCCTCGAACTCGCCCGCAAAGCAGGGGCCGCGCGATGAGCGCGAGGCACCCGTAGATCTGTTAATGCGTGGGTTCGCCAAAAGCTTGGACGGTATACGTCCAGGCTTCGAGGTTTTGCGGCGGGGTGTTTGACGGGATCCCCGCTTTGGCACAGAGTTGCTCGACGAACGCGCGCTTGTCAGGGATTAGATCCCAGACGCTCGGAAGGTAGGTGGCTCGGCGGTTGCCGTGGGCGAGCACGAGTCCGTGGGTGCCCGGCTGCAGGAAATCCAGAAGCTGCTCGAAGCGATCGAAATCGAGGGCCGATTGCGGCGAAAGCACGGAAATGTGGAAGTGCAAATCCGCCGCTTCGGCTTTTACTACGGGGGGAAATCTGGGGTCACGAAAAGCTGCGCCGACCGCGTTTTTCATGACGTCTTCCGCCAGCGGTCTTAGGGCTTTCAGGGTGCCGATGCACCCGCGCAACTGCCCTCCTATTTTGAGCGTCACGAAACTTCCGCGGATCTGCCGTAAGGCCTCGGGGTAAGTATCCAGCGGTTGCGGTTGCGGCATCGCCGGTTTCGGACCGCAACCGTATTCCACGGCCGCGCGCGCGATACCCAGTAAGCGCCGCGTGTCGGCGGCTTCGAGTTTATGGTCCATTGCTTATGAATGAACCGTAACCAACGACACGATCTTTTGGGCCGCGGGTATCTCCAGAGTTGGCCGTCGATAGGAGCCGGATACCTCGCTTGCGCTCGCGCAGCAGGTGCAGTAGACCATTCACGGGGCGGCAACCACACGCGTTCTCCGCGTGGATATTCTCGTAATCCAGTGCGATGATGCGTTGTATGGTAGCGGCGTCGATCCGTTTCGCGGTTTCGTAGTCGTGGAAATGTGACAGGTCGGTGCTTACGACGATCAATGTGTCGGGCGAATCCCAGAACGGTGCGAGCGCGTTTTGTACCTCCAGCGGTGACGCGTCGCCCACGACCATCGGAATGAGTACGAAGTCGCTGCAGACAGATTGCAGGAACGGTAGATGGACCTCCAGCGAGTGCTCCTGTTCGTGTGCAGCGTCGTTAACCGAAATCGACGGTTGTTCGAGCAAACTATCCCGGGCGGGCGCCGACAAGGGGACCGGGCCGAGCGGCGAAAGGAAGGTGTCGGCCGAACTAATTGCGATTCCGCGTACTCTAACTCTATGAGCCGGCCCGATTAACGCGACCCGGCGAAGTTGGTCGCTCAGCGGCGTGATCGCCGCATAAGCGGCCGCAGCGACGAGGCCTGAATAGATATAGCCCGCGTGCGGCGCGATCACGGCGTTGACGGGGGAGGGCTTGGCTGGCGGGTAGGCATCGAGGAATTCGCCGATCAGCTGCCGTAGTTCGGTGGCGTCCGCTGGGTAGAAGCTGCCCGCAACGGCGGGCGGGCGAGAGTGCTGCATGGCGTACCTCACGCATCGACTATTCCTAATTATAGCCGCTGCGGCCGGCCCATGGCTCGCGCAAAAGGAGTACTGGTCATTTCGGATTCACGATCACAGGTACCAACGAAGTACTGGCATGCTTTGCCGGATGACCGCATACAGTGCGATCTTTGTCCCCGGTTCTGCAAAATGCGAGAAGGGCAGCGCGGGCTGTGCTTCGTTCGGGCGCGGCACGGTGACGCTATCGTATTGACGACTTACGGGCGATCGAGCGGGTTTTGCGTCGACCCGATCGAGAAGAAACCGCTGAATCACTTTTTACCGGGCACTGCCGTGTTGTCGTTCGGTACCGCTGGTTGCAACCTGGCGTGCAAGTTTTGCCAGAATTGGGACATCAGCAAGTCCCGCGAAACGGAAACCTTGGCGGCTGCGGCGGGTCCGGAGACAATCGCGGCTGCGGCGCAAAAAAGCGGTTGCGCCGGCGTCGCGTTTACCTACAACGACCCGATCATCTTTCACGAATATGCGATTGACGTGGCGGCTGCCTGCCGCGACTCGAATATTGCCACGGTCGCCGTGACGGCCGGATATGTCGAACCGGCCCCGCGGCGCGAATTCTTCGCTGCTATGGATGCGGCGAACATAGACTTAAAGGCGTTCGATGAGAAATTCTACCGCGAGATCACGGGTAGTCGTTTGGGCCCGGTGCTCGATACCCTGACTTATCTCAAGGCCGAAACCGATGTCTGGTTTGAGATCACCTACCTCGTCATACCCGGATACAATGACGGTACCGGCGAGCTGGAATCCATGTGCCGCTGGGTGGTCGATCATCTAGGCTCCGGTGTACCGTTGCACTTCAGCGCCTTTCACCCGGATTGGAAGATGCGGGACGTACCGCCGACGCCGCCGGCGACTTTGACCCGCGCGCGCGAGGTGGCGCGCACGCTCGGGGTTGGTCATGTCTATACCGGCAACGTTCACGATCCGGAAGGTGGGAGTACTTACTGCGAAACCTGCGGCAAGCTTCTAATCGAGCGAGACTGGTATCAACTCGGGGCTTACAATCTCCGTGCGGACGGTCGGTGTCCTGGTTGCGGGAGTATTTGCCCCGGGCGTTTCCGGGAACGTCCGGGCAACTGGGGGCGCCGCCGCATGGTGGTCGACCTGCCCGGGGAAATCCCAGCCAGCCAGACCTAAGGAACCTCTGATTCATTCGTGGAACGCCGCCTTGGGTTCAAAATCAGAGGTTCCCTAAATATTGACGAAAATGTGAAATATCCTTACCACGACTCGCCTCAAAAGCGCGAAAATCGGTCCTCGATTTCCCACTCGCCTCGTGACGACAGGCCACGAATGGCGGAGGTGGGGCCTATGCAGGACCGAATTGCAGGCCGATTCCCAGTACTATATAGGCTCCTGGTCGGGCGGTGGCCTGTGCCGGTGGTGACGGTCGGTTGATAACAGCTCACCTATCACCCGGCTTGAAAAAACAATGGGTAATCATTACCATCACCGATTGCTCAATTGCGGGGTGGAGCAGTCTGGCAGCTCGTCGGGCTCATAACCCGAAGGTCGCAGG
>CAZFZX010000190.1:0-7627 GCA_964523765.1 uncultured Enterobacteriaceae bacterium | reverse complement strand
TTGACGGCTTCTTTCACCATGCGCACAGTCGTCGCCGGCATTTGCAGGGTGGTCTCCGCCATTTCTTTCGCTTTTTCGACACTCCCGCCGCCCTCGGCGAGTTCCTCGACGAGTCCCCATGCAAGTGCCGTTTCGGCGTCCATTCTTTCACACAGCAAGGTGATCCGTTTGGCCCGAGCTGGCCCGACCAGTGTGATCAATCGGGGCAGCGCCCCCCACTGCAGATTGAGTCCGATCTTGACTTCCGGTACATAAAGATAGGCGTCGCGCGCCATCACCCGCCAGTCGCACGCGATCGCAATCGCAACGCCGGCGCCTACCGCCATTCCTTCAATGGCCGCAATCGTAATTTGCGGCATCTCTTCCCACGCTTTGCAGAGACGCACGCCGCGATAAAACCGCTCTCGAAGCTCAAGGTCCGTTTTATTGCTGATGTCCCAGGATGCGGCATCCCGGAGGTCCGCTCCGGCGGAGAAAGCGTTCGCTGCTCCGGTCAGAATTACCGCGTGGGTTTCCAAGTCGTCGTGAAAACTGCGGGCGACGCTCGTCAGTTCCAAGACCAAATCCTGATTGAAGGCGTTCTTGTTTTCGTTCCGGTCGAACCGGACCAGGGCCAGGCCTCCTTCTTTTTCGATACTTACATATTTAAACGTCATCGTCTGTCCTTGGGTGGGATTAAGAATATGGTGTTTTGCTCTATTACCGTAATGACGGGAGATGCTGAGCTTCTTTCAACCATCGACAAGCATGCCCGAAATGATTTCTTGCGCGGTGTTGACGAACTGATCAATATCCGCCTCGCGCATGGGTTCCGATAACGCCATTTGGCCACGAAACATGGGGAAGATCCCGCGATTGGCCATTTCAAACGCAAATGTCTGCATGTGCTCCTCGTTGGAGAACTGCAGTATGTCGCGGCAGGATTTGTACTGTCGACCGGGTTCATCGGTGAACTCGTAGCCCAGGTGCGAACCGATCCCGTAGATAATGAAGGGGTAGTCGTTTTCATTAACCCAGCGCGTCAGTTCCGTCTTTATACGTTCTGCGTAGGCGTTCAATCGCGAATGGGCTTGCTCGTCCATTACCTCCATACAGGCCAGACCCGCGGCCGTTGCGAGCGGATGGCCGTGATGGGTGCCGGAATGATATACGAGCCCCTGTAATCCCATCTCAAAATATTCGGCGCGGCCCCCCAGCGCCCCGATCGGAAGGCCCCCGCCGATAGCTTTCCCCATGACGACCAGATCGGGCTTAACGTCATATAAGCTTTGCATGCCGTGGTAACTCGCGCGTAGCGTGATCGTTTCGTCAATGATCATGAGGATGCCGAGTTCCTGCGTGAGCGCGCGGATCCCTTGTGCGAATTCCTTGTCCAGGACAATGACGCCGCCCGCACCCGTCTGCAGTTCCATGATCAGACCCGCCGTATCGTTCGCGTGGGCGCGCAGGATCCGTTCGCAACTCGCCAGATCGTTTTGCGGAAGCGCGACGACCTCCTGACGTACGCGCTCCGGTAATCCGGCGGTATTCGGTACTGGGATCGGGTGATTGGAGGGCCCGGGAAATAGTTCGGTAAGCGGGTGTAGCGACATCATGAATTCATCACCCATGCCGTGATAGCCACCTTCGAACTTGGCGATTTTGTTCTTCCCGGTGTTGGCGCGGGCTATACGGATTGCGCTCAAACACGACTCCGTGGCAGAACAGGAGAAGATCACTTTTTCGACAGCGTCGATGCGCTCGCAAAGCAGTCTCGCTAGTTCGTGTTCGTGGGGAACGGGATTGCCGAAAGAGAACCCTTTAGCTAGTATCTCTTCGATCGCTTCACGGACCTTCGGGTGATTGTGACCGACGACATTCGCGCTGAAGTTATTGTGAAAATCAAGCAGTCGTTCGCCGTCGATGGTGTCGATGAACTGACCGTCACCGCGTTCTACGTAGATGGCATGCGGTCCGAAGGTCAAACTATTACGGCTGTAGCCGCCCGGGATAAACTGGTTTGCGTGTTCGCAGAGTTCTCTCGACTTCTTGAATTTCTCTTTGAACGTCCCGATCGCATTGTTTAGCGTGATTTGATTCATGATTGTTTTCCTCGTGCGGCCGGTTTCCGGCAGGATGTTCGGGCGACAGTATACTCTGCGATTACCAAGGAGTTTGAAGTCCGTCCCTGGCGTAAATTGGCTCTGGATCGAGGGTGACCGTGATGATGTGCAACCGGCGGCCCCATCCGGGACCGAATGACGATTTGGGGCGGCTATTTGGCTCCAGGCAGGCCTCGATGCCGCGCGAGTCCTGTTCGTTCTGGTGTCATTGCGAGTTCGGGTTGTCGGGATCTGAAGCCTATCGGTAAGCGTGTAGAATGACATCCGTGCGAGCCACCCGCGATGGTCACGTCGGCCGGTTGATCTTTTGATGCCGCGAGAGGAATCGATGATGGAAGATCCCGAAAATAGAGAAAATACGACCGTGCTCGTCACGGGCGCATCCGGATTCATTGCGATGCGCTGCGTGCTGCAGCACGCTCGAGCAGGGTTACAGGGTGCGCGGGACGGTACGCGATTTGTCGCGGGAGCCGGAGATACGCGCAGCACTGGCGAAGCATGTCGAGATTGGTGACGGGCTCGAGATCGTCGAAGCAAATCTGACGAGCGACGACGGTTGGGCGGATGCCGTGCGCGGATGCGCCTATGTATTGCACGTTGCTTCTCCGTTCCCGAATTATATGCCCAAGACCGACGAGGAACTGGTCGTGCCGGCGCGCGAAGGTACGCTGCGTGTCTTGCGTGCCGCGGCAGAGGCGGGCGTTAGTCGGGTGGTGCTGACCTCCTCGATGGCGGCCATTGCCTACGGACACGGCGACGCCGACACGCAGGTCTTCGACGAGCGTCAATGGTCGGTGCCGGAGGACTGCCCGCCGTACGCCAAGAGTAAGACGATCGCCGAGCGCGCGGCGTGGGACTTCGTCGAGGCGTTGCCGGAGGACGTCCCGATGGAACTCTCGGTGATCAATCCCGGCGCCGTATTAGGGCCGTTACTCGGTTCTCACTACAGCACTTCCGGCGAGATCGTGCGCAAGATGATGACCAGGGAGATCCCCGGGACGGCGCGCCTCGGTTTTGCGATGGTGGACGTCCGCGACGTGGCGAGCGCACACCTCAAGGCGATGACGGTACCGGAAGCCGCCGGCAAACGTTTCTGCTGCGCGATCGAGCACGCTTGGTTCGGTGATGTTGCGGAGATTCTCGACCGACACTTCGGACCGAAGGGCTACAAGATCCCGACCCGCAAGCTGCCGAACTTCATGGTGCGTCTCGTCGCGCTATTCGATCCGACCGTGCGCACGGTCGTCGGCGACCTCGGCAAGAATTGGAGTATGGACAACAGGCAAATCAAGGAAATGCTGGACTGGCAGCCGCACACGTTCGAAGAGATGGTCGTCGACATGGCGCAAACCATGATCGAACAAGGCGTTGTAACAAAATAGGAAAAGGGAGTGGCGGGCGCTTTGCCGCTCAACTGTTTATCCCGCTGCGGCCGTGATCCCGAGGCCTGAATAGCTGTTCCAAATTATCGATCAGTTTTGGAATAAGGGCCGGCGGCCGTGCATCGTCACCGTCATACCGGGCTTGACCCGGTATCCAGTAGATAAAGCCCGCCGCAGGCGGACATTCGAGCCGACACCAACCTATGAAAAAGCCGTTGACTTCGCCCATTTGGCACAAGCGCGTCGCGCGCCTCGCGCAATATCCGGGCTAACCCGCGTAGGCAGTAGTGCAGAACCTGTGCAGGCTGTCGTTCGCGTCACCAAACAATTGGTTCAGCACCATCCCGCGTTTGACGTAATGGCCGATATCCAGTTCGTCGGTCATCCCCATACCGCCATGGATCTGGATCGCTTCCTGCCCGATGTGGCGCCCGTGCCTGCCGATCACAGACTTCATTGCGGCAATCGTGGCGCCCGCGTCACTATCGTCTTGCTGGTACTCACAAATCGCGCGATACAACATGGAGCGCGACTGCTCCGCAGCCATGAACATATCGACCATCCGGTGCTGCAGAGCCTGAAAGCTCCCGATCGGCACCCCGAATTGTTGCCGGTTCTGACTGTATTCCACGGTCTTGCGGTACAGTACGTCCATGACCCCGACTGCTTCTGCGCCGACGGCAATACTGGCTTCCTGAATTATCGGTTCGAGCAGTGACCAGCCGTCGTCGACCGGCCCTAAAAGGGCGCTCGCCGCAACAGCGACGTTCGTTAGCTGAATATTCGCCGCCCGACCGCCGTCCATCATCGGGATAGGGGTCTTTGTGACGCCCGTTGCGCCGGCGTCGACGAGAAATAGGCTGATGCCCGCGCGGTCGAACTGCCCGCCGCTCGTTCTCGCGCTTACGACCAGCGATTCGGCGGCCCCGCCATTGAGAACCAGAACCTTGCTGCCATTGAGCGTGTAGCCACCGGCATCCGCCGTCGCGGTAGTCAGCACGTCTTGGAAATTCTGGCGGCTCTGTCTTTCCTGTACGGCCAGCGCGCTCTGGTGCGTGCCCGCCATGATGTCAGCAAGGCGATCATCGCCTGTGCCGCTGCGCGCGATCACTTGTCCGGCCAACAGGACCGTGGCCAGAAACGGTTCCAACACCAACCCTTTGCCAAACTCCTCCATCAACACAGCGGTATCCTCTACGTTACCGCCGAAGCCGCCGACATCTTCGGAAAAGGGTATCGTCAACCAGCCCAGTTCGGCGAAGGAGGACCAATGCTGCGTGCTGAAACCGTCCGCTGTCGCGGCGAGCTCCCGGCGCTGCTCGAAATCGTAGTCGTTGTTGATGTACTTCGAGACGCTGTCTTTTAGCAACGCCTGTTCTTCACTGAGAGAGAAATCCATAAACCCTTTCCTGATTTGCTCGTCGTCGCTACAGACCGAGAATTGCTTTGGCAATAATATTCTTTTGTACTTCGTTCGAGCCGCCGTAAATCGTGGAGGCTCGTCCGTACATATAGTTAATCCGTGCTTTGTTACCAAAATCGTGCCCGATTTCCTCCGGGCTCAAGTCGGTTCCGTGCACGCCGCCGTACAGGCCCGCTACGTCCATCAGTAATGTCTGGAGTGCCTGCTGTATTTCCGTTCCCTTGATTTTCAAGATCGATGACTCCGCCCCCGGCGAGCCGCCGGCGGAAACAGAAGCCAGGACCCGCAATTCCGTATACTCGAGCGCCATGAGCTCCGTCTCCACGGCCGCGAGGCGGCGTTGAAAATCGGGTTGCTCCATCAGCGGCCGGCCGTTGTTCAGTTCGCGGTCGGCGGTTTCTTTGAGCAATCGTATTTCGCGCTTGCTGTCGGCGACCCCGGCGATAGCGGTTCGCTCGTGGGCGAGTAAGGCCTTGGCGTAGGTCCAGCCTTTGTTTTCTTCGCCGATACAGTTGGCGATCGGCACCCGGACCTCGTCGAACGCGACCTCATTGAGACTATGGCGCCCGTCCAAGCTGATGATCGGGCTGACGGCAATGCCCGGGGTCTTCATGTCGATCAGCACGAAACTGATCCCTTGCTGCTTACGCTCGGCATCCGGGTCGGTGCGGACCAGGCAGAACATCCAGTCTGCGTGTTGCGCGTTAGTCGTCCATATTTTGGACCCGTTGACGATGTAATCATCGCCGTCGCGGACCGCGCGTGTTTGCAGCGAGGCCAGGTCGGATCCGGCTCCGGGTTCGGAATAACCCTGGCACCACCAGTCTTCGCTGGCGAGGATCCGCGGCAGGAAATACTCCTGCTGCTCTTTCGTGCCGAAGGTATAGATCACCGGGCCGACCATCTTCAAGCCGAAGGGATTGACATCCGGGACGCCCAAATGAGCCCTTTCGTTTTCGTAAATGAACCGCTGGGTGTCGGTCCAATCCGTGCCGCCGAGTTCTACCGGCCAACCGGGCGCGATCCAACCCTGCCGATGCAGGATCCGCTGCCACTCGATGATCGCCGGCTTAAAAGTTTCCCGCGCCTGGACCCTGGTATTCAAATCTTCGCTGTAATTCTCCTCCAGGAACTGTCTTACCTCCTGCTGGAACGCCAAATCTTGTTCAGAAAAGCGAGTTTGCATAACCATTCCTTCCCGTATCAGTAGGCGGTGGCGACCGTCGAGTCGGTCTGGCCGCCGAAGCCAAAGCTCTTGTATTGCAGGGTTTCGAGTTTTACCTCGATCAAGGTCGGTTTGTATCACGTAATCGGGTGCAGGTGAATAGCACCCTGGTGCCGGCCGGTTCGCCCTGGCGCCCATCGCGTCCGAGGTACGCGGGTGGCCCACTATTCGAAAACCGTTACCAGCGGACTTTCGGGCGAGGCGTTGAAACGGCCGCATCGCTGTTCCACCTGCCCGGCCCGGTGCTATCCTCGATCGTGGTTGGTGGTGCCAGATAGTTGATCCGAAATGCGCTTCACGGTGTTCGTAGGTCCGTCTACCGTCACCCCGGACTCGATCCGGGGTCCAGTCAAACAATGTCCGCCTGCGGCGGACTTTTTCTACTGGATGCCGGATCACGTCCGGCATGACGAAAGCGATCGATATTTCGAAACAGTTGTCTAGCGCCCGAGCGGACCGATCGATCAGCAGATTACAATGAACGGAGACCGTCGTGGATGCATCGGATCGGGTAGCTCGAGTCGATGCCGGCGGCCCGGATCTGGACTATCTGTTTATTGTGTCGGGCTCCGAGGGCACCGGCCGAGACAAAAGAGGGGTCGTGTATCGGATCCGCGCGCAAGTAGCCGGGGTCCTGTACAAGAATCGAGTTTTGAAAAGAGGAGCAAGAAGATGATCGAAACCGGAACCGACCATTGTCTGGCAACGGAAACCGGCGGCATTGCCGTCATCACGCTCAACCGTCCGCAAGCCCGCAACGCGATGTCTTACGAGATGAACGAAGGCTTGGCGAGGGCCCTCGAATATTGTGAAACTGCGCCGGAGGTGAGATGCGTGGTACTGACGGGCGCGGGTAGCGCATTTTGCGCCGGTGGCGACGTCAAGGCGATGGCCGCCGAAGGCGGGGACGCGGGCGCAGGGCCCACGCTGGATGAACGCATCCACGCGCAACGATTGTCGCAGCGCAATACGGCCGGTCGCCTGTACACCATGCCGAAACCCGTTATTGCGATGATCCCGGGGCCGGCGGCGGGCGCCGGTCTCGCGCTCGCGTTGGCAGCCGATCTGCGCTACATGGCGGATAATACCTTCATCACTTCGGCTTTCGCGCGGGTCGGGTTCAGCGGTGACTATGGCGGCACCTATTTTCTGTCGCAACTGGTCGGACAAGCCAAAGCCCGGGAGATCTATTTCCTGTCCGACCGTATTGGCGCGACGGAATGTGAGCGCCTCGGTATCGTCAACTATGCTGTACCGGCGGAAGAACTAGAAGCGACTACGATGGCCGCCGCGGCGCGGTTAGCAGCCGGACCCCCGATCGCCTACCGCTACATGAAGGAAAACTTCAATCGGGCGCTGGCGGGCGATGTGAACGAATGTCTGGACCTGGAAGCGACACACCACTTGCACGCCCAGTTGACGGAGGATCACCAGGAAGCCGCGCAGGCCTTTGTGGAAAAACGGGAGCCCGTATTCATCGGGCGCTAAGTACCCA
>CAZFZX010000189.1:0-7641 GCA_964523765.1 uncultured Enterobacteriaceae bacterium | reverse complement strand
CCTAATGTCCGCCTGCGGCGGGCTTTATCCACTGGATACCGGGCCCGTCACCCCGGCCTCGATCCGGGGCCGGTATGACGGTGACGATGCACGGCCGCCGGCGGACATTTTTTCGAAATCGAACTCGACCACCAATGAATTCAGCGAAGCGTGTTAACGTATGGACCCCGGTCCCGGTGTCGATCTACCAACTCGTCGGGCTCGAATGCCAAGAGCGACCGGAACGGCCGGCTACCGCGGCAGGGCGGTTTAGAACCAAACCCACGACGAGTTTCGGGTGAAAGATGATGAGCGATAAAAAAAGCTTCGACAAAAACCGGGCAAGAGCATTCACCGGCAAAGTGCTTGGCGACATCGCCGGATCGGTCGCAGTACGTTTTTGTGCAATCGGCGATCGGCTGGGATTGTTTACGGATCTCGCGAGCAACGGGCCGGCCGACGCGGCGACGTTCGCCAGCCGCACGGGCATCGATGAACGTTATGCCCGCGAGTGGCTCGAGGGGATGGCCGCGGCGGGTTACTTGGAATTCGATCCCGCATCGACCTGCTTCACCCTGCCCGCGGAACACGCACGCCCGCTGGCGGATGACACCAGCCCGATTTTCCAGGGCGCGCTGTGGTCGCTGTTGACCTACAGTATGGCGCCGTTCGATCAGCTGGTAGACGCTTTCCAAAACGGCGGCGGCGTACCGCAATCGGCGTTCCCGCCGCGACTGTACGAAGCGATGCAACGATCGAGCGCCCTGCGCTACCGCAATTTCCTGCTCGACACCTGGTTGCCCGACATGCCGGAGGTGGTCGAAATGCTGGAAAGCGGCGTCGACGTAGCGGACGTCGGTTGCGGCCGTGGGACCGCCTTGACGATGATGGCGCAGGCTTACCCCAACTCCCGTTTCTGGGGGTTCGATGCGTTCGCCCCGCAGGTCGACGGCGCCAACGAGAAGGCCCGCGAAGCAGGCATCGAAGAACGCGCGACATTCGCGGTTCTCGATGCGAGCGAGGAAATACCACAGGATTTCGACCTCATTTTCACCTTCGATGTCATTCACGACATGGCGAAGCCGCGCGCCGCGCTCGCGAATATTCGCCGCCATTTGAAGCCGGGCGGTATCTATACCTTGCAGGAGATCTCGGCGGCCGACGAGCGCCACGAGAATCGCGGCGCGGAAGCGACACTCAAATACGGCATGAGCCTGACCTACTGCATGACGACATCTCTCGCCAACGATGGGGAAGGGCTCGGCACCCTCGGCATGTCCGATAAAGTGGTCCGCGAACTGTGCGCAGAAGCCGGTTTCGGCGAGGTGCGCAAACTCCCCTGCAGTAACGATTTCATCTCGCTGTTCGAGGTACGGTGCTGAGCGGCTCAATCGAAACCATGAAATTGGACCACGTTCGCTAGGTCCTCGCGTTCGCTGATAAGGGTATTCTCGATAGCCGAAGTATCCTCGTAACCCATCGCCATACCCGCGACCAGCACCTGATCGTCGGGAATGCCGAGATGCCGAAAGATCGGTTGCTGAAAGAGGACCCAGGCCGCCTGGGGGCAGGTGTGCAGACCTTCGCCGCGTGCCGCCAGCATGACCGTTTGCAGATAGAGGCCGGCATCGATCCAACTACCACGGCAGAGATAGGCGTCGACGGTAAAAAACAGGCCGACCGGTGCGTCAAAAAAACAATAATTGCGCCGCGCCTGCTTCGCGGAACGTTCGCGATCACCCTTCTCTATCCCCACTAGACCATAGAGATGCCAACCCAGGGCCCGGCGGCGGTTGCGGTGGATATCTTTCCAGGTCGCCGGATAATAATTAGAATCCGAGTGTTTACCCTCCTCCCCCCGATCAAAGCGCTCGCAGATATCGCTGACGATGGCATCACGCACTTCGCCCGCGCAGACATAGGTACGCCAGGGCTGGGTATTGGTGCCGCTCGGGGCCCGCTGAGATAGTTCCAAGATGCGCTGGATCTGCTCGCGCCCAACCGGCTCATCGGTAAACGCCCGCACCGATTTGCGCGAGCGGATTGCTTCTTCGATTTCCATTCCTTACATTACCTTTTTAGTGACAGTTTTATTGGATCGGATGCTACCCGCAGGAGCAGGACCATGAGTATTGAAACAAACAAAGAGGTTGTCCGACAAGCCTACGCCGCGGTCAGTAGAGGCGACGCCGAAGGGCTCTTGGACTGTATGACCGACGACATCTCCTATACGTTTTTCGGTAAGCACCGTTTCGCGCGAACCTTCAACGGTAAGCCAGAACTCGTCGAAAAGGCTTTGGTACCGATCAGCGAGGCTCTGGCAACACCCCTCAACATCGAGATCACGAACTTGATTGGCGAAGGCGACCAGGTGGTCATGGAGGCCCTGGGCCGATCCGACACCAATGCAGGCGGCACTTATAACAACATCTACTGCATGGTAATAACGCTGCGTGACGGGAAGATCGCCGCAGTGCGCGAATACTTGGACACCGAGTTGGTCAGCGAAGTATTCGGGACCCTGCAGGAGAGTGCGTAACCGCGCCGCCCGCGGCGGCGTTACGGCGATTGGGGTGATGCCACGGGAGTATCTCTATGCACAATAAACTCATGGCGGGCGTCTGGCGCTACGTGATCGGCGTGCCGCAGTTTCTGTGGGAAAAGCAGATCGCCGCGATGAAGGCACAGATCGAGGTCGAACTCGGCTTCATGATGCGGGAACACAGACGGGTCCATCACTGGGTTGTTGGGGAACTGCCGCGCGCTGGCGGGCCACTGACACCGGAGAGCATCGCCGCGAGTCTGGATCTTCCCCTGGACCGCGTTAAGGCCGTCCTCGACGACTTGGAAGCGCACATGACCTTCCTGTTCCGGAACCCGGAGGGAGCAGTGGTATGGGCCTATCCCGTGACCGTCGATGAAACGCCGCACCGGGTTACGTTCAACACCGGGGAACGGCTCTACGCCGCCTGAGCGGCCGACGCTTTTGCGACGCCCTTCGTGCAAGGGCAACTGCGGGGAGAAGCGCTGTCGGTAGCGGTGCAAACCGAATGCGCGCACTGTTCACAAGCGATGCACCTGGAAATCGATAGCAACCTTGCGTGTCGAGTCGACGAAAAAGATGCTAAGCCGATCGTCTTTGTGCCGGAAGTGAAACCATACTCTTTGACGGACCCCAGCATCATCGATGCATTGTGACGCAACAGTGTATTCTTCTGGTCAGAAGAACACGCGCGCGAATATCGAAAAACGACGCACCGCCTGCGCGGCGCGTATTTCTCCGTCGAACAGATAGTCTACGTCACGCGGATCATACAGAGCGCCATCTTCGGATTTGAGGCTTAACCGGTCGGTGGTTGTTGCTCCAGCGTGTTCCGACGGCTGGGCACCGATCGTTCCACCATCCGGAGATCACCAAACGGACCCTTTCAGATGCGCGCTCATATCGCCAACCAACGGATAGCGAATGACGGTCTTGGCGAAACGCCACTGCCCGTCTTCCCTTACAAACTCATCGAAATAGTGCCCCGAAAAGATTGCCTGCAGCGGCAGCGCATCGGTCTGTTGCAGCACGGTAACGTAGCGTTGGCCTGTTGCCGTCCCGGCTTCTTCGTCGATTTCGAGCTCGACATTGGCGGTGATGTGTCGCGTTTTCGGGGTGCCGTCGTCGTAGATGATCACTTGCGACATTACGTTGTCGAAGACCCCGTCCCGACCGCGGTGCCGCGGGGATCCGTCCGCGTACCACTCTCCCTGCTCATAAAGGCTCGCGAAACCCGCGAGATCCCCGGTGTCAATGGTGTAGGCATAACGGTTGAGTAACTGCAAGATATCGTCTTTTGCGCTCATGAGGGCCCTCCTGCTTTTTCCCAGTACATGCTAAGGCAACATGCGATAACAGCGAAATACCCGCCGCCGGTTAAGCGATCTTCGCCGCAGATTCGTCGGGGCGCACGCCGCGGGTGTTGTCGGCGCTCGCCTCCTCCCCCGCCTTCTGCTCCCAGCCGAATGCGAATGCGCGCCACATGTCGCGATAATCGTAGTCCGTATCGAGCGCGAGATTGAGCCGGTTGTACGCGGCGAAATCGCTGACCAGGTGCACGAGCTGCACGATCCCCTTATCCGTCAGTCCGACCGCGCGCAACCCGTCGGTATCGGTGTCGGTGATCGCCTTTGCGTCGCCGTTTACCTTCAGTGCGAAGGCAACAATGGTGCGCAGGCGTTCGTCGTCGACGACATCGATGCCGTCGGTGACGAGCTGCTGCACGTACGCTTCCGGCGTTCCGAGACCGTAATTCAAAATCGTGCAGAACGCCGCCGTGCAGTACGGACAGCCATTCGCCTGCGACACCAGGATGCCGACGTGCTGAATTTCCGGCAGCGACAATTCCCCGGCGCGCCACAATACCTGGGTGGCACCAAGCTTCGCCTTCAGGAATTCGGGGAAGTTCAGCTCGACGTAGAAATGATTCGGTACCGCGCTCTCGACGCCGGTTACCCAGTCGAAGATTTCGCGGATGACCGGATCATCGACGTTGTCTGGTTTCACGATCGCGACTCTGGCCATGACACACCTCGCTGTTCGAATTCTCGGTATAGACGGTTCCGATTATAGCCGCGGGCATCGCCCGCCGGGACCGGACGGCATTTTTGCTGCAACGAAAGTCTGAACCCGGGCGATGCGGCGGTCGGTACAATTCATTATGATGCAATTCGTCATAAGCAGTGCATGCAGCACGCGGGAGGCGAAATGGCTTCTTCGGCACTGAACGACGAGGAGGAGTGCGGGTATGGAAATCGGAATCGCCCGGCTATTTCAGCGCCGGGATCACGACGACATCGCCGAGGCGCAGATCCGAGGCTGGCTGCAACCAATGCACGGACGCTTCGAGGCGCGGCGCAAAGCAATCGGCGACTATGACCTGGCGCAGGTCACTCGTAATGCCGGCGTAGCCCTCGATAGGCCCCGCAACGACGTACACCCGGCCCGGAGCCGCTGGAATACCGCTGGCCCGGGCGGCTCGAGTACGGCGCGCCCAGTTCGATGACCGCCATACCGTTTCGCGCGGATCACGTCGGCAGCCTGTTGCGGCCGCCGCGCCTGCATGACGCCCGCGCGGCGGCCGCAACGGGCCGAATCGACGCCGACGAACTCACTCAGATCGAAGACGACTGCATCCGAGAAGTCGTACGGCAACAGGAAGCGCTCGGCCTCGATGTGGTAACCGACGGCGAGTTTCGGCGCTCATGGTGGCATTTCGATTTTCTCGCCGGTCTCGAAGGTGTCGATCTGGTCTCCGGCGGTACAAGCATCCAATTTCACGGTGTCCGGACGAAGGCGGAGACGATCGCAGTATCCGGACCGGTCGAATTCGATGGGCACTACATGCTGGACCATTTCCGCTTTCTGAACCGGACGACATCGACAACGGCGAAGATGACGATCCCCGCGCCGTCGGTATTGCATTTTCGCGGCGGCCGCCGCTCCATCAGCGCCGAGGTGTATCCGAGCCTCGACGCTTTCTACGAAGACACGGCGCGCGCTTATCGCAAGGCAGTGCATGCGTTTTATGCAGCGGGCTGCCGGTATCTACAATTCGACGACACCGTGTGGGCCTACCTGTGTTCGGAAAAGGAGCGGGAGGCCACACGCGAACGCGGCGACGATCCGGAGCCCCTGCCGCGCATTTACGCGGAAATGATCAACTACGCCGTGGCAGAAAAACCGGCCGACATGACGATCACCACACACGTGTGCCGCGGTAATTTTCGCTCCAGCTGGATCGCCGAAGGCGGCTACGAACCGGTAGGCGAACTTCTTCTCGCTGGCACCGATTACGATGGCTATTTTCTGGAATACGATTCGGAACGCGCGGGCGGTTTCGAACCGTTGCGATTTCTGCCGCGAGGAGACAAACGCGTAGTGCTCGGACTGATAACGTCCAAGACCGGTGAGCTCGAAGCGCCCGATCTGATCCGCGCGCGCATCGAGGAAGCAAGTGAATTCGCACCCATCGAACAGTTCTGCCTGAGCCCGCAATGCGGCTTCGCATCGACCGAAGAGGGGAACCTGTTGAGTGAGCCGGAACAGTGGGAAAAGTTGCGGCTGGTCACTGAAGTCGCGGATACGGTATGGGGTGATTCATGAACGAGCTAATACTTTCGTCTTCGTGCCAGATCCTCCCGTCATCTCAGAATCCACTCAGGACAGTTACCGCCGGAGGCCGACTGTAACCTTTCTCTGCTCGTCGGCATCCTACCCCAAGCTGACGAGTACTGCGCCGGCGCCAAGCGCCCTCGATCGGTTCTCTAGAGCATTAAGGAACCTCTGATTAATTCCGGGACAGTCGGGCAATACCAGCCATCGGTATCATTTCGCCATACAGCCGCCGTCGGCAACCAGCATCAACCCGTTTACGAAATCCGATGCCGGCGATGCCAGGTAGATAGCCGAGCCTTTGATCTCATGCGCTTCGGCGATACGAGCAGCCGGCGTAAACGCCGTTACCGCTTCAACAAAATCCGGATCGTCATACGGCCCGAGGTTTGTTCGGTAAAACCCAGGACAGATGGCGTTGACATTGATACCGAGCGGCGCATATTGCAGCGCCATTTCCCGGGTTAGGTTGACCACCGCGCCTTTGCTTGCGGCGTACGCCGGTAGCGGAAATACACTGGAAGTACCCGCCAGTCCCCACATCGATGCAATATTGATAACCTTACCGTAACGGCGATCAACCATGTGTTCCAGGGCGGGTTGGGAACAGTTGAAAACGCCGTGCAGATTGATATTGATTACTTCGTGCCACTGCTCGCCAGCCGTCTCGTGCAGCAAGGCCGGTTCCGGATCAGCGATACCGGCATTGTTAACGAGTATGTCGATCTGGCCAAACATGGAAAGCGCCTGCTCGATGAGCCCCCGCGCCTGACTCGGGTCTCGTACGTCGCATTCGCACGCGTGTGTTTCGCTGCCCGCTGCCTGAATCGCGGTCGCCGTTTGCGTTAAGCCATCGGTATCGATATCGCCGATTACGACCGCAGCGCCGGCTTCGGCCATACCTTGCGCGATCTTCGCGCCCAAACCGCCAGCGGCTCCGGTCACGACAGCGGTGCGGTCCTTGAGACTAAAAATATCGGGGAAACCCAGCATCGGAAAAAATCCTCGTCGAGGCGTTCAATCTGGCGCAAGCACAGGCTGGCAGCAACCGAAAGAACGAACAATTAATAGAAGCGGTCTCAAAATCATCTAGCAAAGATTAGCATACGGTTCCGCGAGCCGGCTTCTCAGCTTGGTTTGCTGCGTAACCCAACGAAACACAAACGTGCAGTTTGACCGTCGTCGACAATAAAGACTTGGCCGTTGACGTAGGACGCAAGTGGGGAACAAAAGAATAAGACCATTCCAACCATGTCCTCGTATTAGAGTGCCGGAGTTGACCTATTCCAGCCGTCCTTGCCTCTTTCACCGGTCCTTGGTATCTGTGCAGGCAATCCGATAATGATCGTTCGCGCCAACACATGCGAAATTCAGTCAAATAAGTCAACTCCGACACCATGCATACACAGGGAGCGCCCTGTTCGCTAGTTTAAGCTAGGGAACCTCTGAGCAATTCATGGAACGTCGCCTTGCGCCCAAAATCGTCCCGGTCTGCGTTGCGGCGC
>CAZFZX010000188.1:0-7704 GCA_964523765.1 uncultured Enterobacteriaceae bacterium | reverse complement strand
CCGGCGCATTCAGGTTCCGCTGATGGGCATGGTGGAGTCGCTCAACGTGTCGGTTGCAGCCGGTATCATTCTTTTCGAAGCGGCACGGCAGCGTGAGCGGGCGGGCCTGTACAACAATCGCCGGATGGGCGACGATGAATACTCGCGGCTATTGTTTGAATGGCTGCATCCCGCTGTCGCGCGATACTGCCGAGCACAAGGAAGACCGTACCCATGCTTGAACGAAAACGGTGAAATTCATGAGTCCGTCTCCGGAAACCGGCGCGAAGGGATCGAATATTTAGCCGACCGGAACCGAGAGAATTGAAAATCGGGAGATTTGCTCCATAGTACTTAAAAGCGCGATTCGATATCGGCGTTTTGAACCGTTAAGCGATGCCTTGTTACGATTATTACTGTGAAGCGAACGGCCAGACTGTAGAAGTCCGGCATGGCGTGGACGTCGTGCTGACAACGTGGGGCGAAGTCTGTTATGCGGCGCAGGTCCCCATCGGGGAGACGGAGTTCACCGCTCCGGTGCGTAAAGTGCTGTCTCCACCAGCGATCAGCCTACCGACGGGAAACGCCAAACTGAAGGAAGTCGGATTCACCAAGCTCGTAAAACGTGACGACGGTGTCTACGAAAACGTTACGCGGACCGGCGACGAACAACGGTATATGAAGGCGGGGGACGCCGATTCCTTGCCCCACCTGCACAAGAAGGTCACTGATTGAACGAGGTTTTGCCGGCGTCATCGTGACGGCTGTGCGTATTGCTCACGAGCCCGCGGATTCGATTCTCCGGATCTTTTCATTTTGAGTCAGACGGTAGAACCGCCGTAATTCACTGATGAATTTCGGTTGATGCCCGTGGCTGGGGAAATTGCTAGTGAGCGCGCGGCAATACTTTGCTGCATAGTGGTTCGCGTGTTGGTAGCGTTCCAGACGTTCGTCGGGCAGGTCCTGATGAAAATGGATTTGATTGAACAAACGTTCGTGAACGGTCGCTGCATCGGCTTTGCCGCCCTGCGCGCCGAGCAGTGTCACTGCAGTAACGTATTTGTCGACCTCGGCTTGCAGTTCGAGCTCCAGCAACGTCACGGGCTTGTCGTATTCCGCGTTCCAGCACAAGTAGTGAAAATGGGAGACGCCTTCTAATGCCAGCATCAGGGGCGACAGGTTGCCATCGTGTAGGGCGACTAATGGGTCGTCATCCCTGAGCAGGGCGAGCGTGTCGCCATCGACGTAAATCGAGATGTCGAGGTGGTCGTCGGTCTCTGAAACGATCAGGCGTTCGTCATTATTGCAGTGCCCGCGCGGTGTCAAAGCGTCGGCGAGACGCGCGTCGGTTATCAAGAAGTCATAAATATCATAGTTGGTGGGGGCTTCATAAAGCCCCGCCAAATGGTTTTGCAATCGTTTCAGCAGCGTGGCTGAAACCGCTAATGGGTTGCGCGGCTGGTTGCGTTGAGCGAAGGGTTAAGGCCCAGTCGCTGCAGTTTGTCGCGGGCTCTGGTACTCCCGGTCTTCAGCCATATTTCATATAGTCGTAGCACGTCGCCGTTGGAACTCGGGTTCGAGCAGTCCCCGATTTCTCCCAGAACGTCGACCAGCTCGGCAAAATTTTCGGCGAGCTCGGCAAATAGACTGTCTCGGCCGGCAGCGCGAGAGGTCACCAGATCGTGGACACAACTGTAGGCCGTGCCGCCCATCGAGATGTAGTAATCGATGTCTACGAGTTTGCGATTCAGGCTGCCGGAAAACAGCCCCGAGATGAACAGAGCGACATCGCCGAGCTTTCTCATTGCCGCGCCGCGTTCGGTGGAGTTGGGCGCGTTCAGGGCGTCGGCGTAGTGCATTGCCAGCGGTTTGATGTCCAGGCCGTCGTCCGTGGCTTCGAACAGTGCTTCAGCGTCGGTGTATACGGTCAATAGATTGATGAGGTAGACGGCCGTTGTGTCGTCAACCTTTACCGCCTGTTTCCGCAAGGCCGTGCCGACTTGCTCATGAAAGTATTCGCGAATGTTTTCCGAGACGATAACTGTTGCATCAGAGTTCATCATTAAGCCCTCACTTGCTGACTAACAGACGCTCACTAGTTCTATCGACAATGCTCAAATTGCGCTTTAACGCAACCGCGCAAGGAAAGTGCATACAAGTATCGGGCCAATCGATTCCTAATCAAGTAAACTATGTATGTCGTTGAATTAAAGGGATCAGTTAGCGCTCGAATTCATTGCTGCTAACAGGATTTGAAGGACGGTGACGAAATTGGCGACAGTCCGGCACCGACGCCCCGAAGTGGCCGTGAGGATAGGCAAAAAAAAGCCCCGTCTTATGACGGGGCTTTCGTGGTGGTGCAAAGAGCAGTCGGTCGGGGCAAGAATTACATCATGCCGCCCATACCGCCCATGCCGCCCATGCCGCCCATGCCGCCCATGTCCGGCATACCGCCGGCAGGGCCGCCTTCATCCTTGGACGGTGCATCGGCGACCATGGCTTCGGTGGTCAGGAGCAGACCGGATACCGATGCCGCATTCTGCAGCGCCGAGCGCACAACCTTGCTCGGATCGAGAATACCCATTTCGATCATGTCGCCAAATTCACCGGTTTGGGCATTGTAGCCGTAGCTGCCCTTGGCTTCTTTGACCTGGTTTACGATGACCGACGGCTCATCACCGGAATTGGCGACAATCTGACGGATCGGTTCTTCCAAGGCGCGCGCCAGGATCTTCAGGCCCATTTCCTGGTCGGTATTCTCGGCTTTGATTGCTTTAACCGTACCCAGGATGCGCAGCAGTGCGACACCGCCACCCGCTACGACACCTTCTTCGACGGCTGCACGGGTGGAATGCAAGGCATCCTCGACCCGTGCTTTCTTTTCTTTCATTTCGACTTCGGTAGCCGCGCCGACCTTGATCACCGCAACGCCGCCGGCGAGCTTCGCCACGCGCTCTTGCAGTTTTTCACGATCATAGTCAGACGAGGTTTCTTCGATCTGCGCGCGGATCTGGTTGACCCGCGTCTCGATCGCTTTCTCGTCGCCGGCGCCGTCGATGATGATGGTCTCTTCCTTGGTGATCTGGATGCGCTTGGCGGAGCCGAGATCGTCGAGCCCGGCTTTCTCCAGACTCAGGCCGACCTCTTCAGCGATGACCGTACCGTTCGTCAGGATCGCGACATCTTCCAGCATGGCTTTGCGGCGATCGCCGAAGCCGGGCGCCTTGACCGCGGCAACCTTGACGATACCGCGCAAATTGTTCACCACGAGCGTCGCCAGGGCTTCGCCTTCGACGTCTTCGGCAATGATCAGCAGCGGTTTACCTGACTTTGCGACGGCTTCGAGTATCGGTAGCAGGTCGCGAATGTTCGACACTTTCTTATCGTGCAGCAGAACCACTGGATCCTCGAGTTCGACGCCCATGGTTTCCTGATTGTTGATGAAGTAGGGCGACAGGTAGCCGCGATCGAATTGCATGCCCTCGACGATGTCGAGCTCATTTTCCAGGCCCGAGCCTTCCTCGACTGTGATGACGCCTTCTTTGCCGACCTTGTCCATCGCTTCGGCGATGATGTCGCCGACCGCGCTGTCGGAATTCGCCGAGATCGTACCGACTTGGGCGATTGCCTTGGTGTCGGTACAGGGCGCGGAAATTTTCTGCAGTTCGCCGACCGCCGCGATGACGCCTTTGTCGATACCGCGCTTGACGTCCATCGGGTTCATGCCGGCGGCAACCGCCTTCAGGCCTTCACGAACGATAGCCTGCGACAACACCGTCGCCGTGGTGGTGCCGTCGCCAGCCACATCGGAGGTCTTCGACGCGACTTCCTTCACCATCTGGGCACCCATGTTTTCGAATTTATCTTCGAGTTCGATCTCTTTTGCGACCGATACGCCGTCTTTAGTGACGGTCGGTGCGCCGAAGCTCTTGTCGATCACTACGTTGCGGCCCTTTGGTCCCAGGGTCTGTTTGACCGCGTTGGCCAGAATGTTGACGCCTGCTGCCATACGTTGGCGGGCGTCATCGGAAAAACGGACTTCTTTAGCTGCCATTTATCATTACCTCTGAAATAGTTTAGACGCTGCTCAAGGCTTTACGCGTCGATTACGGCCATGATGTCGTCTTCGCGCATCACGAGATATTCTTCGTCCTCGACCTTAACTTCGGTGCCCGAATATTTGCCGAACAACACTTTGTCGCCCGCTTTCAAATCGAGCGCGCGGATCTCGCCACTGTCGAGTATCTTGCCGTTGCCGACCGCAATGATTTCGCCCTTAGCGGGTTTCTCAGTAGCCGAATCGGGGATCACGATGCCGCCGGCCGACGTCGAATCCTCTTCGGTACGCTTGACCAGGACCCGGTCGTGTAATGGACGGATTTTCATAGATTTCTTCTCCTCAATTATCCGTTTAACCTGATGTTTTTGCGAGAGTTTTGGTATTGGTATTAGCACTCTCGCTTGAGTAGTGCCAGGTAATATAGCGGCAAAATTTGCGAAGTCAAGGGAAGATAGCCAAAGATCGGTTGACGCAGGCGCTTTTGCCTGGCGAACTAGCCTACCTATTGCACGCTAGACTTGATGCAACGGGACCGGAGCGTTTTTATCGATGGACAAATTGATCTTCATAGCGATGTTCTCCCTGGTCGCGGCTGCAGCGGCGGACGACCGGCCGGCGGAATGGAATTTCGAAAAAGAAGGCCTCAGCATTCAGGTCGTCGGGAAAGACGCGGAGTTCGACGAAAAGCGTGCGTACCAGGTTGTGGTGAGGGCCGGGCTACGTACCCTCGCACGGCTCGAGGTGAACCGGGACGGTATGGTGACCGATGCCTGGATCACCGATCTTGACGACGACGGGGCTTTCGAAATCGTAGTCGCGACGGCACAGCTCGCGGGGACCGAAATAGGCGCCGCCGACGTCCACGAATGGCAGGGCTTCCATTTTAATTCGACAAAGACCGGCGATTTAGGCGCCGATCAGCGCCCTGATTACCGCGGAAACGACCAATTTACGGTTACCGGCGGTCGTCTCCGACGCGCTTATCCGATCTTTGCCGACAGCGACGGGACTGCGGTTCCGACCGGGGCGTTGGCGGAATTCGAATATCGTTTCGGCGAAAATCGCTGGGAGCCGGAACCTCCCTGAAAATCGACCCATTTTATGGGCCCGGGCTTCGGAAAAAGAACCGAGTTCGCAGAACACGGTTAAACTTTGTTGATTTTACTGAAGTTTAGGGCCGTGCATGCCGACCGTTTACTATACTGGTGTTATCGCCACAAGCAGGCTCCGACGCGATATTGCGCCCATTGACCAAAGGACGGCACGAGCAAAATGACCGACTCGAATTCTACCGTGAAGGAATCCATTGAGACATTCCTCACCCATTGTCACCGGCGCCAATTCCCCGCGAAGGCGGCGATCATTCGCCAGGGCGACCCGGCGGGCGATCTGTATTTCATTATCGAGGGTTCGGTGACGGTCTTGCTCGAGGACGATAAAGGTCACGAAATTGTTTTGGCCTACCTCAATCCCGGGGACTTTTTTGGCGAGATCGGTTTATTCAACGCTGATGCGAATCGGTCGGCGCTGGTCAGGGCGCGGACGAAATGCGAAATTGCCCAGATTAGCTACCAGAAACTTTGCGGGCTGACGGAGCTGTATCCGGATTTGATTATCGCTATGACGTCGCAAATCGCTCGGCGTCTGCGCAACACGAACCGTAAACTCGGCAACCTCGCTTTTATGGATGTTTACGGGCGGGTCGCGAGGACGTTGCTGGACCTTTGCGAGCAACCGGACGCAATGACGCACCCGGAAGGGATGCAGGTTCGCGTCACGCGCCAGGAATTGGCGCGATTGGTGGGCTGTTCGCGTGAGATGGTCGGGAAAGTGCTGAAAGACATGGAAGAACAAAAGCACGTTTCGGTCAACGGAAAGAATATCGTCGTGTTGGGCGTAGCTGCGCCCGTGCCCGGCTACGAAGACTCCGTCGCCGAGTTCTAAATGCGAGCGGACAGAGGCGTGCCGACACTCGCGTGACGTCGGCCGGCGGCGTCGCCGACCGCCAAATACTCCCCCCCCTCCGATATCTTGATGACAGGCCGTTCGCTGACACAATATACTGTGTAGGCTTCGCGAAGAATCCTGGCCATCAGGTCGTCCTAAAGCCCGAACGGGCGGCGGCTACGCAATGGAGGCACCAACGAATGCTGCGACGAACCCTCCTCGTTTTCCTGATCGTTTTCCTATCCGCGCCGGCGGGTGCAGACGAGATCGGCGACGCCGATTCGGCGTTGATGCGTGGTGATTACGCGAGCGCAGTACAAATATTCGAAGAACTTTCGAGCGCCGGCAATGCGACGGCAATGGTTCGCCTCGCTAACTTATACCATCGCGGCGAAGGGATCGTGCGCGATATGGACAAGGCGGTGGCCTTATACCTGTCCGCCGCAGAATTGGGCCACGCCGAGGCCCAGTTCAACCTCGGCAACATGTACCTCCTCGGCGAGGGTCTGCCGCAGGACGAAGATTGGGCGTTGACCTTCTATCGGTTGGCGGCCAAACAGGGACATCAACTGGCCGGGCAGAATATGCGGGAACTATACCGTGCGAACGGGATCGCGCCGCCGGCCCTCGAAGGGGACGGCGTTGGTCAAGGCGCGGCGTCCGCAACCGCGCCGAACGAGTTGGCCGCCGTTTCACCAGTGGTGGCCGAGGAAACCGCAGCCGTCGAATCGGAACAAATCACGGCGGTCGACGCGGTACCGGACGACGGCGGGCCCACCGAGCGTGAAGCGCCGCGAGAGGCGGCCGCGACTGTCCAACAACCCATAGCCGACGCGACGGCTACGAAACCCCCGGCCGATGAGGCGGCGCCGGCGCCTTCCCCGGTTCCGGACGACGAGATGTCCGAAGAGGCGCCGGAAGATCAACCCCCGAGCCTCGCGAGTGAGATCTCCGATGCTGCGGTCGAGGTGGCCGAACAGGAAGTGGACCCGGCGCCCATAATCACGCTGGAGGCGATAGAAACGCCCGTTGAAAGAACAATCGGAGCCGTTTCGGCCGACGAAGAGGGCGCGATCCGGCTTGCGCGTGAACACGGCATAGAGGTGGAACTCGACGGTGGACTGTCTCGGGCACCGTCCGGAGCCCAACCCTCGGCGCCTCCCGTCCGGGAAGCTGGGGCACCGGCCGACTACTCCGCGCGTTTGGAGAGCGCGAAAAGGACCTTGGCGCTCGAAAATTTCGACCATGCGATCGGTAAGCTGACGCGACTCGCCGAGGATGGAGTCGGTGAAGCGGCGCTGCTCCTCGCGGATATGGCGGAACGTGGCGCCGGGATGCCGACCGATCCTGAACTCGCGATGAAATGGCGGCGAGAAGCGGCCGATCTTGGCAACGCCGCGGCACAATACGAAATCGCGGAGCGTTATATGCACGGTCGCGGGGTAGATCCGGACGACGCGATGGCAATAACTTTCTATCGTGACGCTGCGCGCGGCGGCCACCCATCGGCGAAAGAAAAGTTGGGTGTGATTTACGCCGATGCCGGTTTGCCGATCCCCGACTTCACCCGTCCGCGCGAGCCGATTGCAATTTATTCGGTAGCGCCGACGGTGGGCGAATCCGAGGGCGCGGCCGTCGATTCAGGTCTCCAAGCCAAACGCGATGGACCGGTCGGCGCCGGCGCGGACGAAATGGAGTCCGCGGATGCCGTTGCGCTA
>CAZFZX010000187.1:0-7755 GCA_964523765.1 uncultured Enterobacteriaceae bacterium | reverse complement strand
GCCGCTGTCACCCCCGAAATGATGAAAGTGATCGATATTTCGGAACAGTTATCTAGTCGGGAAGTTCGGTCGCGTTGTACCGTTTCAATCGATCTGACCTTTTAAGTCCTCCAGTCGCGCCGCGATGCGATCGAATTCGTGCTCGTCGCTATAACGCGACGCCTGGATATAGTCTGTTGCGCCCATTTCCGCACAACGTGCGAGCATGTCGATCGCCTCGGATTGTTCGTCCGGTAGGGTGCCGATGAGCACGATATCCGGGCAGGCTTTGTTAGCGCCGGCTGCGAGTTCCTTGAGCCGTTCTACTCGCGGCCGCAGCTTCTCGGGGTCGATGCCCATTGGTAGCCAGCCGTCGCCATAGCGGATCGTGCGTTCGAGCGCCGCATCGCTCATGCCGCCGACGTAGATCGGCGGTCTTTTGGGATTCGGCCGGAACAAAAAGGATTGACCGTTCGATTCGACGATATCGTCCGGCGCATCGAAACAAGCGCGAATGAAGTCCATCGTGTCGTCCGTGATCTTGCCTCGCTGCCGTCGGTCGACCCCCAGCGCGGTGAATTCCGCTTGCATCCATCCAGGGCCGATGCCGAACAGCAAACGGCCGCCCGAGAGCTCCTGGAGACTCGCTATCCATTTCGCGGTCGGTAGCGGCGGCCGGTACGGCACCACAAGCACGCTTATCCCGAGTCCTACGTTTGCAGTCGTGGCCGCGAAGAAAGCCGTTACCGCGAGCGGATCGAGCCAGCGCCCGTTGGATCCTTCCGCATCGTCCGGCGGGATAGCGACGTGATCGACCGTCCATATGTGGTCGAGTCCGATCGCTTCGGCCCTAAGCGCGCAGTGGCGGATGCACGCCGTGTTGGCGGCGGGGCCCATGTTGCGAATGGCCGTTCCGATCTTCATACGGGTTTGTACCAAGGGTGAGTTCCCACACAGTATACCGACTTCCGGCCGGTCTCTTTTCGCCTGGGGCCCCAGTAAAGAAAATAGACGCCGAGCAAGTAGTCCGCCCGGTGGGCTGTCGCGGCGGCTCTCCGCCTCTTACAATGGCGGCGGGTTCCCGCCCAGTTTGCAATGCAATGAGGAGGTCCGATGATCGATCTGTATTACTGGCCTACGCCGAACGGCAAGAAGGTAACGATTTTGCTCGAAGAATGCGGCACCGAGTACACGATGATCCCGTGCAATATCGGCAAGGGCGCGCAGTTCGCCGATGATTTTCTCGACATCAGCCCGAATAACCGGATGCCGGCCCTGGTCGACCGTGCGCCCGCCGACGGCGGTGAACCAATCGCGGTATTCGAGTCGGGCGCGATGATGATGTACATCGCGGAAAAGGAGGGCAAATTTTGGCCGCAGGATATCCGGGGAAAGTACGAAGTCAATCAGTGGGTGATGTGGCAGATGGCGAACCAGGGTCCGAAGACGGGAGAACGCGGGCATTTCAATCGTCTCGACGGCAGCCAGGGCGATCAGTCTTATGCGCTGACTCGTTTTAGCGACGAGGTGAACCGGCTCTATGGCGTCCTCAATCAACGTCTCTACGACCGTCCCTATCTCGCCGGCGACGAGTATTCGATCGCCGACATGATTTCTTACCCCTGGACCACCGGTTGGGAGATCCAGGGCCAGGATCTCAACGACTTCAAATACTTCAAACGCTGGTTTGAGGAAATGAGCGAGCGCCCGGCCGTGCAGCGGGGTATGGCGGTCGGCAGCGACCTGAGTATGGACCTCGACAAACTCAGCGACGAAGAAAAGGGTGCGCTCAGAAAGATGCTGTACAACCAGCGCGCGCGGCCCGTGCGGGAGCGTTAAGCGAGCGCGTTCGATACCACTTCAAAAGTATCCTTCGACAGCCCTTCGCTGCCACGGATCCGTTCGAGTGCGGCGCGCGCGTGTTCCCGGCGCGCGCTGTCGAATTTCCGCCAGCGGTCGAAGGCGCGCGCGAGGCGGGCGGCGATCTGCGCGTTGGTCGCGTCGAGCGCGATGATCTGATCGGCCCCGAAGGCATAGCCGCTACCGTCGGCCGCGTTGAAACGCGCATGGTTGCCGTGGCAAAAAGCGCCGACCACGGCCCGTATTTTGTTCGGGTTCTTGCCGTCAAATGCGGGGTGTCGCATCAGGTCCCGGACACGGTCGAGCGTTCCGGGCAGGCGGGAGCCGGCCTGTACCGCAAACCATTTGTCGACCACGAGTGACTCTTCCCGCCAATTCTCATAAAACACTCCGAGCGCCTGATCTCGCTCCGGGCAGTCGCAATTGGCGAGCGCTGAAAGCGCCGCCATCGCCTCGGTCATGTTGTTTGCGCCGTCGAGTTGTTCCACGCATTGCTTAATCACCGCGGGCGTTTCCAGCTCCATCAAGATCCCCAGACACAGATTCCGCAGAGCACGCCGGCCGGCCGATACCGGATCGGGACTATAGTCGCCGAGCACGACGAAACGCCCGTAAGCGTGTTGCAACTCCGTTTCCAGCGTCACTGCAAGTTGCTTGCGCAGCGCCGTGCGCACGCGAAGTATGGCCTCGGGATCGACCTCCGCGAGTTGCTCGGCGATGTATGCCGGGCCCGGCAGCGCCAGTGCTTCGGCGGCAAAAGCCGGATCTTCATCGGCGTCAGTCAACAAGCGCCGAACGGCGTCGACGAAGGTTTGGGGGACTTCCAGGGCGCGAGATTGGCGATCCCCTTCGATACCGCGCAACAGCACATTCAACGCCAGCCGCTGACCGGCCTCCCACCGATTGAAGGGATCGCTGTCGTGCGCCATCAAATGCGCGAGTTCGTCTTCATCGTAGTCAAAGTGTAGATTCACCGGCGCAGAGAAATGCCGCAACAGCGAGGGAAACGGTGCGCACGGGACGTTTTCGAAAACGAAGCGCTGCTCGGGCTCCGTCAGGGAAAGGACGCAGGTCGTGTCCTCGAGCTTGCCGCCGTCGACCGGATACAGCGGTAGGTCCTGTCCGTCAGCGTCGAGCAGGCCGACGGCGATCGGAATGTGGAACGGAAGTTTCTCAGCCTTATCGGGCGTTTGCGGGCAGCGTTGCGCCAGTATCAGGGTGAAACGTCGGGACTCGGCATCGTATTCGCCGCGCGCCGTGACCACCGGCGTACCAGCCTGTGTGTACCACCGCTGAAACTGATCGAGATCCACGTTCGATGCATCCTGCATGGCGCTGACGAAATCCTCGGTGCATACCGCCTGCCCGTCGTGCCGTTCGAAGTAGAGATCCATGCCTCGGCGAAAGCCGTCCGGACCGACCAAGATATGGATCATTCGAGCAAGTTCCGCGCCTTTGTTGTACACGGTCGCAGTGTAGAAATTGCTGATCTCCATGTAGGCGTCCGGCCGTACCGGGTGCGCCATGGGGCCGGCATCTTCGGGAAACTGGGCGGCGCGCAAAACGCGGACTTCCTGGATACGCTGGACTGCCTGCGAGTAGCGGTCCTCGCCATACTTCTGGTCGCGAAAGACCGTAAGGCCTTCTTTGAGACTCAGCTGAAACCAGTCGCGACAAGTGACGCGGTTCCCGGTCCAATTGTGAAAATACTCGTGCGCGACTACACGGTCGAGCATCATAAAATCCATGTCGGTTGCCGTGTCCGCTCGCGCGAGTACGTATTTCGTGTTGAAGATGTTCAGGCCCTTGTTTTCCATCGCACCCATGTTGAAATCGCTGACGGCGACGATCATGTATTGGTCGAGGTCGAGCTCGAGCCCGAAGACCTCCTCATCCCACTGCATGGACGATTTGAGCGCATCCATTGCAAAACCGGCCTGGTCGACCTTGCCGGGTTCGACGAAGACCCGTAATGAAACCGTGCGCCCCGATGCCGTTTCGAACACGTCCTCGAGGGCGTCGAGCCGGGCGGCGACCATGGCGAAAAGGTAGGATGGTTTGGGGAACGGATCGACCCAGCGCGCCCAATGTTTGCCTCCCGATCCTTCTCCCTCCGCGTCAAGGTTGCCGTTGGACAGCAACAGCGGCAAGCGCGCCTTGTCGGCACGGATCGTCGTCGTATAGCGCGACATCACGTCCGGGCGATCGAGGAAAAAAGTAATACGGCGGAAGCCCTCCGCCTCGCATTGGGTGAAGTAGCCGTCCTTCGAAACATACAAGCCCATGAGTTGGGTATTTTTTTCCGGATGGATCCGGACATGGGTCTCGAGTCTGAAGGTTTCCGGGACCTCAGCGATCGTGAGATGTTCGCTATCGAGTTCGTACTCGGTTTTCGCGAGCGCGCGCCCGTCCATGCTGAGCGCAAGCAATTCCAGCTCGTCGCCGTCGAGAACGAGCGGCGTGTCGCCCGGCGGGGCCGCCGGATTACGCGCGACGGCAAGCACGCTCGTAACGAGGGTATCGGATTCCCGGATATCGATGTCGAGTTCGACTGTCGAGATCAGGTAGGGCGGTGGTGTGTAGTCCTTGAGATAGGTCTTCTGCGGCGTTGGGTTCAGCATGCCGGTCATTCTAAAGAGAAAACGACCGCGCGACCAAAAAGGGTCGGACTTACCATCCGACCCCTGTCAGTCTGTCAGAAGTTCATTCGCACGCTTATGCCGCCGTAGATGTTCCGGTCCGGTGCCGGCTCGAAAGCGCGGCCGCCGAAGGCGTTGAGACGGACGTTGGCGAAGTAATCTTCGTCAAACAGGTTGTTGATGCCGACGAAGGGCCCCACCGCCGCCTTGCCGAATTCGAAATCCCGGCCGAAGCGCAGGTTCGCGACGGTATGGCGGCCCGCTCTGACCGTGTTCGCGTTGTTCGCGAAAAATCGTCCGACGTGGATGATGTCCCAAGTCGCATAGAGTCCGCTCGCATGCGTATAGGCGACCTCGGCGTAGAATTGGTGTTCCGGAATACCGGGCAGGTCGTTGTCCTCGGAGCCCGGGCTGGTGATGAACTTGTCGAATACGAAGTCCGACCAGGTATAGGTGGTTGTCAACTGGAGACCTTCGAAGACATCGAACACGGCGGCCATTTCGATACCCTGGCGCTCGGTATCGGCGTTCTCAAAAAACGACCGGTTGCCGACGTTTGAGATGCTGGTGACTTCGTCGTCAACCTCCATATAGAAGTAAGCCATATCGAAATCGATACGCGAGTTGAGCGCGCCGCGCATGCCGACCTCATAGCTGTCGGCCGTCTGGGCAGAAACGTTGGCGAAGCCGCCGAGGTTTACCCCGAGGTTTCTAGCCGGGTTCGCCAATTCGGTAAAGGTCGGAGTTTCGAACGACGTCGAGTAGTTGGCGAAGAGGTTGACGTCGCCCCACGCGTTCCAGTTGAGCCCTACCGTCGGGTTGAATTCGTCGAAGTCCAATTCACTCGATTGATCGCCGTTGGCGAGAAATTTGTCATCCACTTTGAGTTCGACCGAGTCGTAACGGCCGCCGAATGTCAACTGCAGGGTGTCGGTGACGGCAAAAATGTTGCGAAAGAAGATGCCGATGGACTCGGCCTCTTCCATCTGGTCGAAGGCCAGCGCACCCTTGACGCCGGCGTTGTTTAGAAAACGCTGCCGATCGTCTTCCTGCTTGTCGACGTCGATGCCGACGGAGAACTGGTTGGGTCGCCCGAACAGGCTCGAGGTGAACGTGTATTGCGCGCCACCCCCGTAGAAAAATCGATCGAAAGCGGTAACGCCGTCATCGGACACAAAAGGAATGTGCGTACCGATCGGCAGGAAGGTCTGAAAGTCGCGCCAGACGTAGTAGTTACGCAACGTGATTTGATGTTGTTCGCCGAGGTTTAGCTTGTAGGTCCAGCCAAACTTTTGTTGGTCGATGTCTTCACCGGAGTTTGACGCGAGGTTGCGCGCCTGTGCCTGGGAGGGATCGGCGGTGGCGTCGGCGAAGGTAAGGGCGCCCGGATCTTCGCGCGTCGGTGAATCCATGGCGTTGAAGACGACTTGCAGGTCGGAATTCTCGTTGATTTCGTAGTTGAACTTGGAATTGAAGGTGCCTTGGCGCAGTTCTGCGTGATGGCGGTAGCCTTCGTAGCTGAGATAGGACCCACTCATGAAGTAGTTGAGCTTGTCATATTCGCCACCTGTTTTCAGGTGATACTTCTGCTGGTCGAATTCGCCGACCGTGAAGCGCGCCTCGCCGTATGGTTCGGACGTTCCTGACTCGGTATACATACTGATCACGCCGCCGGAGGAGCTACCGTAGAGCGAGGACGAAGGGCCCCGGATCACTTCTACGCGTTCAATGGCGCCGAGTTCGACATCGTCGATGACGCTCTGGCCGTCGGTGACGGTCGACGGTATCCCGTCGACGAAGACCCGAATGCCGCGGATACCGAAATTGGCTCTCGCCCCGAATCCGCGCAAGGAGATCCGTAAATCCTGAGCGAAGTTATACCGATTCTGCGAGAACATCCCCGGCACCCGATTTAGCGACTCGTCGAGTGCGAATTGTTGTCTACCGATCTGGATATCGTGCTGGTCGACCACGCTCGCGGCCCCGGCAATGTTGGCCAGCGTCTGACCCATGCGAGTTGCGCGGACTTCGATCTCTTCGGTGGTCGCCGCCCCTGCCGCCGGCCCGCCGATGAAAACGAGCCCGAGTGTCACTAGTAGCACTGAGCCATGGCCGCGCTTGAACATACCGTCCTCCTCATCGTTCGCAAACAACATACGTGTCTACTTCCCGTTATCGTAAAGAGGTTCACGAAGCAGAAAACGTGCCAAGAATGGCGTTTCCACTAACAGCATGAATCAAAAGCCAAATCGAAGGCGCCGGACGCCTTGGAAGTGCCGCGCGATACGTTGAGTGGTTACTCACAACCACTCGATCGTTCTAAGTGGACCGTTTCGGGCAAGTCGGCGGCGACCGAAAATGAGAACTCGACCCTAAAGCGGGTCACGGCGCGCGCCGTTACAGCGGTTAGGTCGATAAACGTTATAACGACACGGAGTTTCAAGTGACCGACTACTTGCACCCGGCACCACCTTGGACGCCGAACGATGCCGAGGTGTTCAATGCTCGCTACCGCGCCGTCGTGCATCCCTGCTTACTCGACGGGGAACCCACAATCTTTTGCGAGCGCGGTCTCGAAGAACGCGACCCGGCGGCCTTCGAGCGGCATGTGGAATTCGCGGCGGCAAACGGGCTGCGCTTACACGAAGAGCGGCGCACGGTACGACAGCCAATAGCGGCCGAACGCCGCCGTACGGGACTTTCGATGCTGGCGTTGGGAGTGACGTTGCTCGGTGTCGTTGGTGTAACGACAGCTGCCGATCTTTCGACACCAGAATCGCAAAGCGCTCTCAGCCCGCGCGCGCCGGCGCACGCATCTCCGAGAGACGATGTCGTCGTTCGCGATTTGTTGACTTGGCTCCGCGCTCAAGACATTGCGATTGATCCGCTATGGACGGCGCCCGTCGTCAAACGCATCAGTCAAAACGAGATCCTGACACTCGCGTTCGGTGAGGAACTACCGCAGTCGATCAGTCGCGATCAACTCAAGGTCTTCGGACTTTATGACTTTAAAGATGAGACGATCTATCTCAGCGACGAAATCGACTTGGCGACCGATCGCGGGCGGTCCATCCTGGTCCATGAGCTGGCGCATTACCTTCAATATCGCGACGGGGCCAACAACCGCGTACGCTGTAAGAACGAGCTCGAAACGCTCGCTTATGAACTCGAAGCGCGCTACCTGCAGGAACACCGGCATGCACCCGACGTCACCGCCGCGCAAGTGCGGCTCATGAGTTCGTGCACTTGATCCCTAGCGCCTGAGGTGCCGCGCTAG
>CAZFZX010000186.1:0-7794 GCA_964523765.1 uncultured Enterobacteriaceae bacterium | reverse complement strand
CGCATGACAGAATGGACCATAATTCGCACTACCCGTGACCGATGAAAAGACCACTTGTTTCAATCCATTGGCACAAGCGCCGCGAGCGCCTCGTGCAATATTCGGGCTAGTTCCATGGCGGATGCGAATTCCACGGACAGCGGCGGGCATTCGACGCCACCCACGGCGGCCATTTTTGATTTGGATGGGACGATCACCAGGTACGGCACGTATACGCCGTTCGTATGGGGTGTAGCATGCCGTGAACCCGCCAAATTAGTCCACGTCGTGCCGGTCCTCGCTGCGGCGGCGGCATACAAAACCGGGCTGATAACGCGCACGCGGCTCAAAGAGCGCATGCTCCTCGCGACGCTGGGCGGCGTATCACGCGCCGAAGTCCGGCGCCATGCGACCGACTTCACGGATCGGTTTATGCGCGGCAACGTACGCCCGGGAGCACTCAAAAGCGTCGAGCGGCACAAAACGGAGGGCGATTATCTGATCCTCGCAACCGCGAGCTTTGCATTTTACGCCGAGATCTTCGCGCAACGGATGGGCTTCGATCGCGTAATCGCGACCAGAACGGTTCTCGACACCGAGGGAAGAATGACCGGTGCGATCGATGGCGAGAATTGCCGCGGTGATGCGAAACTGCTGCGGGTTATCGGTACGCTCGCGGAACTCGGGTCACAATTTAGGACCGTCGTGTACAGCGATCACCACGCGGATCTGCCCTTGCTGCGTTGGGCGGACCACGCGTTCGCCGTCAATCCGACGAAGGCCTTGAAACAATGCGCGCGGGCGGAGCGGTTCGAAATTCTCGACTGGAATGTTGCATAAGAACGAAATAACGGCGAACATCCCCCTCCGGCCGGAGTTGCGCCTCCCGAAAGAGATGAACGGAAACAGTGCAGCGGCGGCCTCGTAAGCAGCCTATCAAATACTTTTTGGATGCCCATGAAAGCGATCATACTCAGCGCCGGACAGGGATCACGGTTACTGCCGCTAACGGAGAACACCCCGAAGTGCCTTCTGCCGGTCGGCGATAAACCCATACTCACATCCCAGATCGAAAGACTGCACGAGTGCGGAGTCAACGAAATAGTGGTCGTGACTGGGTTTGCAACGGCGGCCGTCGATCGTTGTCTGCGGGACATCGCCCATCGAGAACTCACGCTCCGAGTTGTTTTCAACCCATTCTTCAACGTTGCCGACAATCTGGCGAGTTGCTGGATGGCTCGCGAAGAAATGAACGATGATTTCGTACTGCTAAACGGCGACACGCTGTTCGAAGCGGCTGTCTGTGAACGTTTGCTCGAAGCGCCCGCGGCCGCCGTGACCTTGGCGACCGATCGCAAACAGCACTACGACTCCGACGATATGAAAGTGCGACTCGACGGTACGAGGCTGGTCGAAGTAAGCAAGAATCTCGAACCCGAAAACGTCGACGGCGAATCCATCGGTATGATCCGGTTCCAAGACGACGGCCCGGGTCAGTTCGTCGAGGTACTCGAGCAAATCATGCGCACGCCGAATTGTCTCAGCTGGTGGTATCTACGCGCGATCGGGGTAATGGCCGAGCGCGGTATCGTCGAAACACACTCGATCGATGGCCTGCGCTGGTGCGAAGTAGATTTTCCTTCCGACCTCGCGGAAGCCTGCGACTTGTTCAGCGCGGCGGGCGGATATTCAAGGTCAGACGCGTCCGACACGAAAATCAAGCTCGTCTCCTAACCCATTCTCTACTCCGAAATATCGATCACTTTCGTCATGCCGGCCCCGGATCGAGTCCGGGGTGACGGATCCGGCATCCAGTAGAAAAAGCCCGCCGCAGGCGGACATTGTTTGACTGGACCCCGGATCAAGTCCGGGGTGACGGCCCTCGGAGCTACCAACAACGTGAATCGCATTTCGGGTAAATTATCTAGACGGCGATGTGTAGCATTTCGGCCGGCAACGGTCTCATGCCCGCGGGAGCACAGACGCTTCTTCGCGAATAGTGGGATCGCAAATGTGAAACATGTGCCGTGACGTTTGTTGGACGCGAACATTCGAGAAACGTCCCATCAATGCCCCGAGACGATCGATGCGCCGCTGCAATTCAGCGGCGGTGACGGCCGGAAACCGGTGGTCATGAAGACGATTGCTGTTTCGATGGTGCGGTCGCCGCATGTTGACCCGCTTGACGGCGGTTCGGACCTGGCTCTCGAGCCATCCCGAGAGCCAGCGACCCGCGGCCGGGGCCGGCGGCTGTAGACGCGCGTAGTTCGCCCCGGCCAATACTTCAACGATGCGCTCAGCCGCGAGCGGTCCGCTCAGACCTTCGATGTGCTTCGCCAGCAATGCCTCCTGGGCGGGTGTCTGCTCCACGTCGACCTTGCCGGCGAGCATCTGGCTCAATAGTTCGATCACGCCGTCGACGTCGCTCGCTTTTGTACCGAAATGCTGGGGCAACGGATCCTCGAAATCCGGCTCGTGGAGCGGCCGGTAGTTGACGCGCGGCACTCCGACGATGGTCGCTTCGATCAGCGTTGTACAACCGTTCGCCACGAGGGCGGCGGCCGCAAGCAACCACGGAACGACGCTGCCTTCATTGATCACGTGCAAATTCGGATGCTGGCTGGCCAGCGCCTGCCACTGCGCGTGGTTTTCGGAAGGATGGGGACGCAACACGATGTTCCGATCAGGAAAGGCCCGGCACAGCGCCGGCAGCATTTCCTTGAAGTGCTCGAATAAGCGGAGCTTCATCTGCCCACGACCAACGTCGAAGGCGCTATCGGCCGCCGGCCCCCTACCTTCGATGGCTGCCTGCATTTCGCCTAACTGGGGAAGAAAGTGGTTAATTTGGCTGAAATTCGTGTTGACGAGTATGAAACTCTCATAGCGAGTTTTGATCCGTTCGGCATCCTCCGCATAAAAACCACGCAACTCAGGCCGCATAAGATCAATACGCGGATTACCAGTCACGTGGACCGGCACGCCGTGGTATCCGGGGTAATTGCGTAATACTTGGGCGTTGTCTTGGCCCCAAGCAATCAAATGAGAAACCTCGCGCATCGCTTCAGGCGACAGCCGCCGGCGATAGTATTCGGAGCCCGCGAACCGGACGAGACCTTCTTCATCCCACGCTACGATCTCGTGGCCCAACGCGCGCAGGATGCGAAACATCCGGTTACTGAGCTTACGCATGCTTTTGGCCAAATACACGCCTCTCGGTGCAGATGCCACTTTGTAATGCACGAAAGCGCGCGAGCCGAGAATAACCGGGAAACCCCGTTCGGCGGCTACGCCGGAGAGCAGGAGCTTGGCGTCGAGTTCTCGAACCTGGTTTTCTACCGGAATGATCAAAGTCGACGTCGTCATTTTCCCGCGGCGTTCCTTTGCAGAAGGAACTCGGCCCATTCGAGATCGAGCGGCTCGTCGATATTGACCACCGGTCGTTCAACCGGCAGCGCGAGAGTGTCGTCGCCGATAATCGTGCCCTGCTCCACCAGGCTCGCCCGCGTCACAGCGTAAGCCAGGCCGTTCCGGTAATAATACGAGCCGACCATCTGGCGGGAAGTATAGGTCAAGCCGTCGGCGAGATAGGGGCCCAAATAGCCGTGCTCGTCGATACGAAGTGTCCGTTCGGGCGCGAAATGCGCCGGGCTGCGACTCACCGTGACAACCGAACTACACCGATGCTCCGTAAGCATCCGGACTGCATGCTCGACATCATCGGGGGTTCGCAACGGGCTCGTCGGCTCCAACAATACCGATTGGGCGAACTGCAGCCCGGTAGCCTCTTCGCTGGCGAGCCAGGCGTGGCGCCAGGTGTCGACCGCAGTAGCGCGATCGCCACTGAGTTGTGGCGGCCGCATGAACGGTACTTCGAGGCCGCATCGCCGTCCTTCCTCGGCGATCTCCGTATCATCGGTCGACAGTACCGCGTAGGCGAGCCAGTCTAGATCCGCCACGACCGCCGCGACATGGGCAATCAAAGACCGGCCCGCGAGCCGACACAAATTCTTGCGTGGGATCCCCTTGCTTCCACCGCGTGCGGGGACGACAGCCAGAACTTTAGTGCCTATCCGGTTCATACCGCGAGCCGAAATATGTGATCGCGCAGCCGCTCTACGCGCACCGGATCCCCATCGCCCAAAAGGGCTTGGAACTGCTCCACCCGCCCCCGCATTTCCTCCAGCGTGAGCCCTGGATAGCGGTAACGTTGAAACGCCGGATGGTATTTCGACCCGGGTAACAATCCTTTGAGTTTCTTCACCAGACGCCGCCGTGTAGCGTGCTGCCAACCGTCGAACCGCGAGCCCGCATTCGGTCCCGAGAAACCGACGCGCTGGTCGAGCGTGTCGACAATTCGCTCACTGGCAAGCGGACCGGTGCGGGAACAGAGGAACGGGCGGAGGAGTTGACTGCGCTGCGCGCCGTTCGCAGCACCCAAGGAGCCCTCGAGGATCTTCCCGAGGGTGTCGCACAACTCATCGAACTCGAAGCACTGATGGCTCAGGCGGTTGGGCAGACGAAATACCGTATCGTCATAATATTCATTGACGGTCGGCCGGTACGCGATTGCCGGTACTCCCAGGACATAAGACTCCACGCCGCTCGTGCAACCGTTGTGAATAATCGCCCTGGCCGCCATGAGCCACGGGATGATATTGCCTTCATTTGTTACGTGGACACGTCGCGAACGGGCCGCTATATCGCGGTATATGTCGGGCCGCTCCACGGGATGTGGGCGAATCACGATGTTAATGTCGGGAAAAGCCCGCTCGAGGATCGGAATGAGTCGCCGGAAATGATCGAACAGCAATTGTTTATGGTCTCGCATCCCGGTCGCGAATTCCGGGCGCATGCCAACTGCCGCTCGCCCGACGCGTTCCGGTTTGCTGCCAGGAATAAACAGGTTTTGGCTGGGGTTGAACGCGTTGACGAAACCGAAGTTGGTATTAACGAGCACAAAATCTTTATACGCATCGCGCCGGCGCTGTACTACATCGTCATAGTAGGTGCGCAGTTCCGGTCGCAGCATATCGCCACGCGGGTTGCCCGTGATGTGGATCGGCGTCTGTGGATAGTGCGGATAGGCGCGCCAAAGCTCGGCGTTTTCCTCGCCCCAGGCGAACAGATGTGAAACCTCGCCGATAGCGGACCGGGACAACCGCCGGGTGAAGTAAGTTTCCGCGGGAGGATGGACGAGCGCTTCCTCGTCCCAGGCGGCGATCTCGTGACCTAGCTTGCGCATGATCCGGAACATCTTCACGCTGCGTTCGGTCATGCTCTTGGACAGATAGATGCTGCGCGTGAATGAGGCGATGTGATAGTCCACCTCCAGGCGCGAACCGATCACGACGGGGAACCCGCGCCGCGCCGCGATACACGCCAACAGGATCTTGGGCTCGAGTTCGCGCACTTGGTTCTCGACCGGAATGATCAAAGGGATACGCGCGCCGCGCATGGTTTGGTGCCGTTTCATATTCGGTTCATTTAGCCGTCGGCTCGCGCAATGCAGGCGGGGACAACCGCGACGCGGACATTACAAAGCCTCGAAGCAGAATACTACGAATAAAGAGGCTGTCAGGCCAGCTGCCGAACATTCATCGGCAAAAACCGTCCGATCTTTGGTTGGCGCGGACCGCAACGCATCCCGAGACGATACGCGGGCGCTGCTCTTCCTTCCTCTAACCTTGCTAAACTACGCCCTTCGAGACGAAAACCGCACCGAAATGGCGGCCGGCAGGTGGGTGAAGATTCCTGGGCCGGATACGGGCTATTCTTCGTCCGTATTGGCTGGGCCGCAACGCAAGCGAATTAGCGTCGGTCCACATTGAGAGTCAAAGTACCGGCAGCCAAGTTTTGAACGGGATCAATACCACCGGTTCGGTTTTTAGCGACCTAAGGTCATGAGCGCGGTAGAGCAGAAACACAAGAAACGCAAAGGCTCCCTGATCGCCCGAGGAAGGAAAGCGGTATTTAACGCGCTCGGTGAACGCAATCTCAAACGCAACCTCGAGCGCTGGGCGCGGGTGAAAGAAGCCGAGGCACTAACCGCGTCTACCGGTTGCAATTATCGCGAGTACTGGTGGCTGTACGACTTCGTCCGCACCCGGCGTCCACAATTCATTCTGGAATGCGGCGCAGGGATCAGCACGATCGTAATGGGTTTTGCCATCCGGGATCTCGAATTGCACGGCCACACGCCGCCCAAGTTGATTTCTATGGAAAATGTTCCGTTCTATTACGAAAATCTCGTAAAACTGATGCCGCCCGAGATCGATCCCTATGTGGAAATCAATCTGTCCGATGTAGAGGACGTCGAGTTTACGTGCGGCGTCGGCCGCAGTTACTCCAATGTACCTGACTATCCTTTCCAATTCGTATTCACGGACGGACCGAACCTGCCAGAGGACGAAACGGTACCGTACTTCGATTGTGACTACATCAATGTAGTTCGCAAGGCAAAAACCAAGGTGGTGGGTGCGCTGGACGGTAGGCGCTCGACGCGTAGGGCTTACCAGCAACTTCTGTCCGCGGCTAGGCAGGCGAAGTTACGCAACGTCGGGTTTTACCATATCGAAGCATCCGCATCTGACTTTCAAATGACCGCATAGGTCAGCGCAAAGGATCAAAACATCACAATGACCGTTAACGTCGTTTTTACCGGCCCGCAGGACGCTATCGACTGGCTCGGGGAGGAACTCGGCAATCGTTACTCGGTGACCCACGTCGCGGCCGATGCCGAGAAAATCGCGCGCGCGCTCGAAGGAGCAGAGGTGCTTCTCGATGCATCGATGAAAATCGCGATAACCGCTCCGATGATCGACACGGCGGAATCGCTGAAACTGGTCATCACGGCTACCACCGGGGCCGACCATATCGACGCCGCGGCCCTGCAATCGCGCGGGATCCCGCTCAAGACCCTACGCGGGGAAACCGCTTTTTTGCGCGACATCACTCCGGCCGCGGAATTGACATGGCTGTTGCTCATGGCTTGCGCGAGACGGTTGCGAGCCGCAGTTCGGCACGTTGAAAACGGCGAGTGGGACCGTGAGCAGTTTCCGGGCAGGATGTTGCGCGGGCGCACCGTCGGCGTCGTCGGCTGCGGGCGCGTAGGAACCTGGGTATCTCGCTATGCCCGTGCTTTCGATATGCGCGTTATCGGCTACGATCCTCTGGTGACCGATCTCGCCGAGACGATTGACCGGGCACCTCTGAACGAAGTGTTTTCCGAAGCCGACTTTGTCGTGCTGACCGTGACTTTCGCCCCGGAGACGGCGGGGTTGATCGGTGCGGCGGAACTCGGTCGCATGAAAGAGGGTGCGGCGTTGATCAATACTTCGCGCGGGGCCATCGTTCGTGAGGAAGACTTGCTCGACGGTCTGATTAGCGGCCGACCGGCGTTTCTGGGCGTCGACGTTCTCGAGGGCGAACCCGATATCCGGGAAAGCCCGATTTGGCAGTACGCAAGCGACCACGACAACGTTATCATCACGCCCCATATAGGTGGTTTCAGCCGGGACGCTCTCGAGCAAGTGTTGCGGCATACCGCGAAACGGATCATCGTGTTTTTTGAAGGCGACCAGGCTAAATAGCTGTTCCGAAATGTCGATCACTTTCTAATCCGGGATTGACTGATGAACGTGATTACCGTCATGCCGGATTTAATCCGGCATCCAGTCGATAAAGCTGCCGCTTTGAGCGGCACATTTTCAACTGAATTCCTGGGCGAGGATTGCTCCTGCAATCCTTTCGCATTTCCTCCATCTGATGTGCATGGATGCACAAATGCCGCGATGGCAGGATGCCAGAGAGCGGCCA
>CAZFZX010000185.1:0-7869 GCA_964523765.1 uncultured Enterobacteriaceae bacterium | reverse complement strand
TAGTGCCGGCACCAGTTCGCCGACGGCCTGCATCAGATCGTCGGCTAGCGCCGTTACCTTCCTGAAGCGTTCGTCCTTATCGCCCTGGCGGAAATCGAGGCCGCGGCCGCGGCAATATTCGCGGAGCGAAAGCGGACTGCCGAACTGGACCGCGGCATAACCGAAACGGTCCCACTGGTTTTGGATTTTCAACCGCAGCGTGTTGATCACGAACAAGGCGGAGTTTCGTGCCGCGTTCCACTTTTTCGGTTTTGCCGGTGCTTGTTCGCGCTCGATCAACAGCGTGCGGTCTTCCAGCACGCGATCGTAGTTAATGCCCACCGGAACGAAGACGACGTCGCGTTCTCCCGCCGGGTCGAACGAACGCACCATATAGTCGACCAGTCCGAGCTTGGGCGGACGCAAACGCCCGTCGCGGCTCAAGCCCCCCTCGGGGAACACGGCTTGGATGATGCCGCCCTCGATCGCCATTTGTACATAACGCGCTAGGACTTTTCGGTATAGGTCGTTGCTCGAACCTCTGCGGACAAAATAGGCGCCCATCGACCGAATCAGCTGCTGCAACGGCCATACGCGCGCCCATTCACCGACGGCGTAGCTGAGTGCGGTGTGGTGCACGACCATGTAGCTGGCGAGCAGGTAATCCATGTTACTGCGATGGTTGAGCACGAACACGAGGCTGGCGCGCGGGTCGATGTCGAGAAAGCCTTGCTTGTCGGCGTATACGACACGGATCCAATAGGCCAACCGCACGAGCCGTCGCGCGATCCAGTTGCCGATACCGAAGTACATGTAGGCATTGAACGACGGGCAGATCTCGGCGGCGTAGTGACGGACCCGGTCCATCGCGACGCCGCTCGGGACGCCCTCGTCTTCGGCCCAGCGGTGGGCGGCTTCCAACACCTCGGGGTCGTAGCTCAGGCGATCGATCAAGATCTGCCGGCGGTTGAGCTTGAACGGCCGCACTCTAATGCGAAGCCGCCGGTTCATTTCGTCGATTGCCTGATTGACCTTGCGTCGGAAGAACCAACGTACGCTCGGCACGAGCACGCGCTCGAGCGCCATCCAGCCGGCGAAAACCAGTAACAGCAACAGCAGCCACAGCGGAACACCGATAATTTCAGTCACCTTATACGGGCCTCGCAGTTCGTTGAACCCTTCTCCAACTCGGTCGAGTGCGCTCCGGCACGCGACTGGCGCCAATGATACACTCGCGCCACGCGGGATATGGAGACGGCCGATGGCCAGCATGAGCGAAATCGAATGGGAATCGTGTCTGCTGACGCAGCGGCCCGCGCCCGATCTGGAACGGCGTTTCGAACGGGAAACCGGGCGGTCCGGGCGGTTGATGCGTTACTTCGAAGCTTCGCCGTGGATGGGCGATACCATGCTGCGGGTATCGGTGCAGATCACGACCGTCGTGCACGTCGATCCCGAACTGGCCGATCAGGTGGGCCTGGTGGTGAGCCAGGACAATTCCTGCCGCTTTTGTTTCGGCGTCCAGCGCGCCTTCATGCGCGTGATAGGCATCAGTGAGCAGCGTATCGCCCGGTTGGAGCACGACATGCTGACCGGTGATTTCAGTCCCCGGGAACGCGCGGCGCTCGACTTCGCCCGACGGGTATCGCAATCGAAGCCGCTGGCCGCCCAATCCGATCTCGTGCCGCTCCGGGAAGCTGGCTTTGGCAACGAAGAGATCGTCGAACTCGCCGGACTCATCGGCTTGCATCTTTTCCTGAATCGCATGTCGACCTTCGTTGCGTTGCCGCCGCAGCAGATGGAGGAACTCCCCGATCGGTGGTGGGCGCGTTTGCTGCGCCCGCTTATGGCGATCAAATTCCGCCGCATGCGCCACCGCGGTAAACCGGTGGCGCTGCTCGATGTGGAGCGGACGGGACCGATGGCCCCAATCGTAAACGCGCTCGACGGTCTGCCGGTGGCGCGCGACCTGCGCATCGTGATCGACCGTCTGTGGGGATCTTCCTCGCTATCGCCGCGGACCGTTTCGCTGTTGTACGCCGTAGTTGCCCGCGCGTTCGGTTCGTCGCGCTGCGAGCAAGAAGCGACAAACCTCTTGATCGATCAGGATCTCGCCGCCGACGACATCGATCAGGTGCTTACCCATTTGTCGTCGCCGGCGCTCTCAGAGGTCGAGCAGTTACTAGTGCGGCTCGCGCGCGAGACGGTATGGTATCAACCCGCGCAGATCCAGCGGCGCTGTGCCGAGGTGCAATCGCAGTTGTCGGCCGAGCAATTTCTCGATTTCCTCGGTGCGGTATCGTTGTTGAATTCGCTCTGTCGCCTCGGAGTGATTACCGACGCCACCGCATGAACGCATGGATCCTGGCGGCACTCGTTGCCGTAATTCTCGTTCTCGGTGCGTTCGCGTGGCGAGCGGCGCGCGAGTCCAAGCGCTTGCGGCTGCGCCTCGAGGCCGCCGCCCGCGAACTCGAAAACCTGCAAATGGCTTTCAGTCGGTTCGCGCCCGACGAAGTGATCGAACGCATTATTGCCGAAGGCGCGACGGACTTTGGCGAAAAAAAGGAAGTGACCGTACTGTTCGCGGATCTTGTCGGCTTCACCGCGTTGAGCGAGACTCTGGAACCGAACGTGCTAGTCGGAGTTTTGAATGGATACTTCGAGCGCATGAGCCGAGCGATTTCCAACCATCGCGGCTACGTATCCACTCTCATCGGCGATGGCATCCTGGCATTTTTTGGTGCTACCGATCCAAACCCGTGGCAGGGAAACGATTGTATCGAGGCCGCGGTGGCGATGCGGGCGGCACTTTCGGACTACAATCGTGAACTCAAGAACCGGGGCTTGCCGGAACTTGCGATCGGGATAGGATTGCATCGTGGTACCGGTGTCGTTGGATTGGTCGGCAGTCAGCACCTCAAGGAATTCGCGTTCGTGGGCCGCGCCGTGAACATCGCTGCGAGAGCGCAAGGACTTACCCGCAGTCTGGGCGTTGACATCATTCTCACCGAGACGCTCAAGCAGACCATCGATCCCGGCTTCGCGACCCACCCGCTACCGGACACCTCGGTAAAGGGTGTCGAAAAGCCGCTCGCGATCCACGCGTTGGATTGAAGACGAACCGATAGATTGCACCGGGGACCAAACTTATGTCGACCTCATATAACTGCACCGTCGAAGCGGGAACGCTCAGCGGCTTCTATGATCCTCGCTTTGCCAGTGTGGCCGAAGAATTCGAAAGAAATTACCGCGAACGCGACGAACTCGGTGCCTCCGTGTGTGTCATGCTCGACGGCGAGACGGTGGTGGACCTGTGGGGTGGGACCGCGCGGGCCGATACCGGAGCGCCGTGGAACGCCGACACCTTGTCGGTCGTATGGTCGTCGACCAAAGGCGCGGTTTCGTTCTGTACTCATTTACTCGCCTCTAACGGCCGCCTCGATATCGATGCGCCCGTCGCCGAGTACTGGCCAGAATATGCCTGTAACGGTAAGGCCGAGACCACCGTGAAGATGTTGTTGAACCATCAATCCGGGCTGTGCGCGGTGAGGGCACCGCTGCCCGTCGGCGCGTACGCCGATTGGGATCTCGTGGTCCGCGAGATCGAAAAGCAAGCGCCGTTCTTCGAGCCCGGTACCGCACACGGCTACGAGGCGTTGACCTACGGCTGGTTGTTAGGGGAAGTGATCCGGCGGGTGACTGGCCAGTCGCTCGGGACTTTCTTTCGTGAGGCGGTCGCTGAACCGCTCGGGATCGATTTCTGGATCGGTCTACCGGAGGAATACGAGCCCCGTACGGCACGCATGATACTGCCCGAACCCGACGATGAGTCGCCGTTCATGCAGGCTATGCTCGACACCGGCAGTCTGCAGGCGCTCGCGCTCGGCAACGCCGGTGGTTTTCTGGACCTCGATGCCGAGGGCGTGCGCGGCTTCGATACCCGCGCCGCACATGCGGCCGAGATCGGCGCCGCTGGCGGCATGACCAACGGCCGCGGTCTCGCTGGCTTATATGCACCCCTCGCTTGCGGCGGCACCCTGGCGGGCGTCGAATACGTTTCGCCCGATACGCTCGCGCGCATGGGGGCCGTGTCCTCGGCCGGCGGTCGCGACGTGACCCTGTTGGCGCCGATGCGCTACTCGCTCGGTTTTTTCAAGTCGATGGACAACCGCCGCGGTCCTCCCGGCGTGCAGGACAGCATGTTCCTCCCCGAAGCGGCTTTCGGGCATCCCGGTTACGGCGGCAGCATCGGCTTTGCAGATCCAGAAGCCCGGGTGTCGTTCGGCTACAGCATGAACCGGATGGGGCAGGGGATCCTGTTGAACGCGCGGGGCCAAAGCCTGATCGACGCGGCGTACCAGTCACTCGGCTACCGTTCGCGCGAGTCCGGCAATTGGCTCAGGTGAGCTTCGCCGGGAATACGCGGCCCGGGCGCGATGACGGCGTTTACGTTCGAAAATTGCATGCTATGCGTCAATCGAGCGATCGATTCGCGGGATCGAACATCGGTTGAAAAAGTCTTCGCGTGGCTTTCGCAGGCCAAGAAATAATGCGACCCTCTCGCCCCCATGTTGAGCCATAACCCCCGCCGCGCCCGGATCCTCGGCCTCGCACTGCCGATCATCGGCGGCATGGTGTCGCAGAATATCTTGAATCTGGTGGACACGGCGATGGTCGGTCACCTCGGTGACGCCGCGCTCGCGGCGGTCGGCATGGGCGGCTTCGCGAGTTTCACGGCGATGGCTCTGATCTTAGGGATAGCGGTCGGCGTGCAGGCGACCGCGGCTCGACGCAAGGGTCAGGGCCGCTACGACGAGATGGCCGTAGCCTTGACCGCTGGCCTGCTCGTCGTCGTCTGCGTAGCGCCGCCGTTCTCCGTCATCCTCTACCAGTGCGCGCCGATTTTCTATCCCGTGCTGGTCGATGATCCGGAGGTCATCGGGCTCGGTACCCCGTACCTGCAGATCCGGGTACTCGCGATCACCTTCGTTGCCTGCAACTTTGCTTTTCGCGGTTACTGGAACGCGGTGGACCGCTCGCGGCTGTACCTGATCACGTTGCTCATCATGCACTCGTGCAATATCTGCCTCAATTATGTACTGATCTTCGGTAAGCTGGGCTTCCCCGAACTCGGCGTAACGGGCGCCGGGATCGGATCCGCCGTTTCGACCGCAATCGGCACGGCGACCTACATCTATCTAGGTTTCAAATTCGCCCGCGGTGAAGGCTTCTTTCAGAAGATGCCGACGCGCGGCGATATCAGGCGGATCGTCGGTTTGTCGATCCCGAGCGGCATCCAGCAGTTCTTTTTCTCTGCCGGCATGACCACCATGTACTGGATCATCGCCCAGATCGGTACGGCCGAACTGGCGGCGGCGAGCGTACTGATCAATCTCACGCTGGTTGCGCTGTTGCCCGGTATCGGACTCGGGATCTCGGCGGCGACGCTGGTAGGGCAGGCGCTCGGGCGCGGCGAGCCCGATGACGCCAAGCAATGGGCCTGGGACGTCGTAAAAGTGAGCTTCGTGCTGCTCGGTACGCTTGGCGTGCCCATGTGGTTGGTGCCGGATCTGCTGCTCGGGGGATTTCTGCACGACCCCGAAACGCTTGCCGTCGCGCGCATACCGATGCGGCTCATCGGTCTGACGATGGTGGTAGAGGCTGTCGGCATCGTGCTCATGCATTCACTTCTGGGTGCCGGCGATGTGCATCGCGTAATGCGGATCTCGATATCCTGCCAGTGGCTCTATTTCCTGCCGCTCGCCTACCTCATCGGTCCCGTGCTCGGCTACGGGCTGCTAGCGGTGTGGCTGCTCAATATCAGCTATCGGGTGCTCATTGCGAGCGTGTTTGCACTGTTATGGCAGCGCGGTAAGTGGGCGACGATTAAGGTGTAGGCGCTCGCGGCCGGTCGCCGGCCGCAAGCGCACAACGATGGCGGCTTAGAGACTACAAGCGGTCGAGCGGACTCTTTACGGCACCGGCACCTTTTTTCATGACATGCGTGTAGATCATCGTGGTCTTCACATCCTTGTGTCCCAGCAACGATTGTACCGTTCGTATGTCGTACCCGTCCTCCAATAGATGAGTTGCAAAACAGTGTCGCAGCGTGTGCGGCGTGAGGCGGTTTTGTAAGCGAATTTTGCGGCCCGCGTCGCGAAGCGCACGTTGAACGGCCGAATCCGAAATGTGTTGACGCCGGATAACATTATCCCGCGGATCCGGGGACAACCTTGCCGACGGAAACAAATACTGCCACTCCCATTCGCGCGCGGCGTTTGGATACTTGCGAGCGAGCGCAAATGGTAGATAGACCGCTCCGTAACCGTCGTTCAAGTCCACCTCATGCATTTGCCGGGCGCGTAGCAACTGCCGCTGTAGATCATCGATAATCGTATCCGGCAGCACCGTTACACGTCGCTGCCGACGTCCGGAAACCCGACATTCAAACTCTCGACCAGCTGTTTATCTCCTCGCTCAAAGAAACGATGCAACATCACGGGTACTCGTCAGGTACTATTGCCGAGTACATATTAGGGTTACACCCAATAGAGATAGGAAGAAGCAACAATCGTTCTGTTTTGGGATCTATGAACGATTACGTATTCCACCTGAAGTTTCTAATAGAACGATCAGGTGGCCTTGTTTACAGCGATTTGGGCGCAACAACGCAAAGTCTCAACCAAATACCGCAAGTAAAGCGGAGTTTTTTCAATGCCGCGGAAGCGTTTGATCAAAGCATTACGGAACGAGTCGCCTAACACCTATGAGGCCCCCTGATGTCAAGGGCAAAAAGTGCCCGTCGAACGATGTTCGATAAAATCATTTTTGAACGTTAGTCCAACTTCGATTCCGTTAGCATTGTCAGGACGAAGCCTGCAATAAACACCTATCGAGCTTTCCAGGTTGTCGCACACCAAAATGCGGGACAACCAACACTAGAATTCCTTCCATACCCTGCGTACTTCCCAGTCAAACCGTCAGCGTCAAGCGGTAGTTAGGTTCGGGTTTTTATTCGCTCTCGGAATATTTACTTCAATTAGTCCCAAGTCAAAGTAACGGTGAAGTGTTCAGATATCCACTAAACACGCGCTCAGCCTGACCCTTGACAGAATCCTCCCGTCGCTGCCGCTCTGGTCGGGTTCTGTCAAGGGCAGGTTAGCGCAACGTTGAGGGTGTAGGATAAGTCGTTTCGAAGATTCGTCTAATTCTCGGCCGTTTGAACGCCTCGACGGATCCACAAGATATGGGACTTCCAGGGCTTCATCTCCACGAACTCCGGGGTAGACGGAAAGGAACGTGGTCCGTTCGAGTCTCTGGTAACTGGCGAATTACATTCAAATTCGAGGGAAACGCTTAGGAACTTACCTATGGGCCGTTTTATGCAACGCGATGCCAACGGGTGCGGCGATCGAGCCCGAACATTGGATCGCGTGAAGGATTTCGTTTTCTTTTTCGGGTTGGGTGTTTTGTTTACCCACGAACTCGACGCTATGCCTAACCACGAGTGGAGGGTCCTCCCGCTCGTGCGACTGTTGCCGGAGGAAATGGGAATGAATGTCTTCGTAGTTGCGCACGTCCCGCTTTTTGCGTTTCTCATCGCGCTCGTTGCAAGTCCGAACTCACGCATCCGGACCGTTACCAAACTGGTTGTTAGTGGATTTCTCGTGCTTCACGGTTTTCTCCATACCCTTTTCGCGAGCCACCCCAAATATGAGTTTTCGTCTTTTCTGTCTGACTCGCTAATTCTTGGCGCCGCCGTACTCGGTGGGGCCTACATAGCGCTCGAAATCCGCTCAACGTATCTTTCCGGGACTTAGTCGGATGGCGGCTCACGCCATCCGCTGCCGGCTAGCAGAGAGGCGGCAACAGGGTTCCCTTCAGATTCTA
>CAZFZX010000184.1:0-8072 GCA_964523765.1 uncultured Enterobacteriaceae bacterium | reverse complement strand
ACTGGATACCGGGTCCGTCACCCCGGACTCGATCCGGGGCCGGTATGACGGTGACCGCGTATTCTCGTCGGTCACCGATCCGAGACTGACCAATATTTCGGAACACTCATTTAGAGCGATCGTCTGGGCGCAGTATCCATGCGGTTGGAAGGGACTCGATTGATCCGGATCAATTTCACAATTCCGGCGTCGTCTCCCGATCCATTGGGCTCCACCGCCGTTGCCGAACCTCACCGGCCGCTTTCTCCTCGACCGGGCGGCGATCCCGCCGCCCGAATCTTGCGCACACCGATCGTGATCACCGGGATCGTAAAGACGGCGAAAAACCCCCAAGCGAGTGTCCCGTATCCGCGGGCGACGAGTGCGACGATACCGAGCTTCGACAGAAACAGACTGGCCACCAGAACGGCGCCGGCTATCAACGCGTGGACAGACGGCGGCAGGCGGCTTCCATGGGCGTCTTCGAACCACCCGTCCAGCCGTTCGTTCAGTCCCTGCAGGACACCGACACCCGTTTGCACGATCGTTGCGAAAAGTACAATTACATAAACGGGTACCGCCAGCGCGACGCCGATCCGCTCCAGCATCCAGTAGGTCGGGATCGCCTGATCGACGACTTCGGGGTAGCCAGCGATAAAGGTAAGATGGAAAATCAGGGCGGGAAAGATGCCGAGAAACCCGGCCAATAAGCCCGCGCCGATCGCCGTGGCCCGATCCGGGACGTCGCTGGCGCAATAAACGATCACGGGGATGAGGGCGCTGTTGTAGACGGCGAATTTCATTCCGCTCAGCCACCACCCCGGCTCCACCGACGATAGCGTGATCCGGGCAACTATCTCCCCGCCGGCGTCGGCAAAAACCAGCGCGCAATAGGCGAGCAGTACGGTCGACAAGACGATCGCGCCAACGGTCAACGTTTGTTTGACGATTTCGCGGCCAAAGAAGTTGAGTGCGACGACGAGGGCGAATAAGAGGCCCACACCTACCGTCGTCGGAATGTAAAAAGCGTCGTGTAGTACCCGCCCGGCCGCAGCCCCCGTAACGGCGAGGATAATGATCAACAGCGCACCGAACATGAGTTCATAAGCTACCCAGCCGCGCCCGAGCAGTTCGCGCAGAAAGTGGCGGTAGTCCCATACGGCGAAGGTGCGCGCAAATTCAAAACTTACCGCGAGAATCAGGCTGAAACCGACCGCGATCACGCAGATGACGAGTAAGCCCCCGAGCGCACCATAGGACGAGATGAATTCGACGACTTCGCGGCCCGTCCCATAGGCTCCGCCGACGATCACTGATTGAAAGACCGCCGCGGGCACGATAAATGAACGAACCTTGTCAATCACGCGAGCTGTACGAGTATTTCAAGTCTGGCCCCTGCTAACACCTGGTCAAACGGCGGCGCCTCGGCCGGGCATATACCCGAGCAGGCAGACTCCGTCGAGATTGACAGGCGACACTAACATAACGGTCGCCTGCTATCAGATCACGTATCTGGCCGCCTCTATCGTTCATCGTTTTGATGGCGAATGCTTTGATGCGGCCGGTCGATCCCAAACACCACGTGCACAAATTGGCGAAATTGCTTAGCGGATCGGCGCCCTCGGAACACGCACTCGCCGGGTCGTTTGCACGGACCGCAGGATGCGGTTCATGGATTGGGTCGACCGCATTTTACGCGGGGGTGAGGGCGGGCTCCGTGCGTCCGGGATCTCAGTGCCCCAGCCGGCCTTGTCGATTTCCACCCTGCCATATGTATTGGAGACTTCGATCGCGTTAGCGGCACTCGTGTCCTGTTGCGCGAGGAGGATGATCGTCGCGCTGTCGCCCTCTACCTCGGCGGCGAAATGCGTGCCGCGTATTCCTATCGTCGCTACTTTTGTCGTGAACTTCACGCTTAACGGTCTGCGTTTCGCCAGCAGCCCCGTGAATGCTCGGACGACACCCTGGAGAATGGATGTCGAGAAACCTTCGCCGTCCGAGGAGAGGTCCTTCTTGCTGTACTTATACGAGTCGACTCTGATGATCGTGCTCTCGCCGAGAGTCAGCTTCGTCCCGTCTGTGAACGTCAATTCCATCGCGGTCTTCTTGCCGGTGATGATGCGTTCTCGTTCAAATAGTCGGTCGTTGACTTGCACTTTACGCGTCGCTCCATCACCGGCTGTTGCGAAAGCGGTCCCGTTCAACTCCGACACATGAGCCGCGGCTATTTCCGCCCGGGCCGGTGCGCTGAGGACCAGGCACGAATAGACCGCGACGGCGACCATTTGTCCGGGACTAAAAGCCCTGCTGAGTTTCATACTGTAGCTCCTGATCGAATCGCTGCGATAATGGCGGCATCACGGGGCAATATTTAGGTAAGATTCCTTGCTCCGGCCGACCCTATGATATTGCGAGCACCGTTGCTGTTGAGATTTACCCTTAGTGTGATGATCGTGATGATGAGCGGCTGTTTTTCCCCGGCGGCGCGTTTCCATCATCATGCCCAAAAGCAAGGGCTTGAACGCCGGCTGGACGGTCCGGTGGTCATTTATCGACGCGGCGAGCTCGTCGACGGCCAGCCTATTCACATCTATTTGGATGGGGACGGCACGCCGGCGCTGCGCCATGGTCGTGTCGCGACGGATCCGACTTCCCGTGACCGGCTTGTGCTCGGGCTCATCGGCGCCGATCCATCGACCAGCGTCCTCGTCGGACGCCCCTGCTACTACGGTAATGACGCACCCGACTGCGATCCGGAGTTGTGGACGACGGCCCGTTATTCGAGGGAAGTCGTCGACCGCATAGCGGCAGCCATCAACGCTATCATCGGGTGCTGCCCCAATTCGACCATCGTGGTCATCGGTTACAGCGGCGGCGGTACCCTGGCAATGCTTGCGGCGCCGGCTATCGAACGCGTGAACGCGCTCGTGACGATTGCCGCGAATCTCGATATCGAAGCTTGGGTAGAACACCATGGTTACGCACCGCTCAGCGGTTCACTGAATCCTGCTCGCGAGCCGCCGCTGCGGCCGACGATAAAACAGTTTCACTTTTTCGGCGCGGACGACGACAACGTGCCCGCCGCACTGGCGCGACCGGTAATCTCGCGGCAGGACAACGCGAATATCGAAGTCGTCGCCGGTTTCGGGCACAAGTGCTGCTGGCCCGAGATCTGGGCCGGCAATATTGCGCGGATCAACCGTTTGGCTAGAAGCTCAGCCGCACGCCCACTTCGAACGCGTGGACGTCGAGATCCTCATATCCGAACAGACCCTGATAGCGGACAAAGCCGGTTGTAGTATCCGTGAGAACCGCCGTCAAGCCCGCGCCGAAGTTGAAGTAGTTCCTATCAGGCGGATCCGTCAGCAGTGTGAACGTCGTACCCGAGATGTCGTTAACGAATCGCCCCGTGACCGGTTCGTTGTTGTTCTTGAATTCGTGGACATATTCGACCGATACCTGGGGGAAATACCGCTCGCCCCACTGCCCGGTCGCACTTCCGCCGAGCGTCATCATCAAGGATTCAAAGTCCTAGTCGTCGATTTGCAACGCGAGGCCGGAGCCTGGATCCGTCAGCGCCGATAGCGCCATACTTTCGCTAAAGCCATCGATCTCGATGTCGGCGTAGTCGATGCGGCCGTACGGACTCAAAGTCCAGGTGTCGTGATAATAGTTACGGCCGGCCGTAACGCTGACCGAAAATTCGTCGCTTTCTGTATCGGAGACGGCGGTGTTATTCACGGTCGTGGTCGTGCCCGCAGCCGGCCCAAAGCCGGCGATCGAGTAGTTGATGTTGCGGTTCTGGTCGTGGTCATTATCGGTGTAGCCGACCATTGCATCGACGTACCACCGATCATCCGGATAGAGAGACCAGTAGGCGAAATAGCTCGTCGATTCCGTTTCCAGATCACCGCCGTTGGCGTCGATGTCGGCATCGGAATCCTTGTAGCCGACGGCGACTCCGAAGACTAACTTGTCGGAGAACGCATAGTCGATACCCCCAGTCACGCCCCAGTCGTCGGCGTCGAACCCGGATTCGCGCGAGGTCGAATCGCGGTCGGAATTGACATACAGTCCGTTCACGAAAAATCCCCAGCGGCTTTCGCCGTCGCCGGCGGCGCCGGTGGACCAATTGAAACCGCTGTTGTTCATGTACACTGTCGGGGCGCCCCCGCGGTGCGGATCGTAGTCTGACGAGCCCCGATACTCTCACCGTGAGCATCGTTGGCACCGCGGGCATCACCCTGGGTCGTGGCGATCGCGGCGTTTTCTTCGTTTGCTGCTGCCTGCAGCATATTTGCGGCGTCAGCTTCCTGCGACGCGTTCGCGCTTAAGCCCGCGATGACCGCTTCGGTGCAGCGGTCGCTCAGGTCCTGGCTGTCCAGGGAGCCGGTACCGCCTAAGCGTGGGGAAACACCTCCTGGACAGATTTGTCCGACGACGAAACCCATCGCATCCTGTGCTTCGTTGGTGCCGACACCGATCAGCAGGTCGCTGAGCGTTGTCGCGACCGCCAACTGAGTCGCTGCCCCGAACAATAGACCCGTTACAATTTTGCTAGACGCCAATCTCATATCTTCCTCCCGCCGTTTCAGATCTTCCCGTATCTTGTCATTGTTCATTGAATTCAATGAAATACAGGTGCAATCTCGATAATCATATCACCCTTGTAGATCAAAAATGAAGTAGGGATTTTGCGACAATGAAGGTCGAAAAACGGTCGCGCCCCAGCCGTTTCCCCCACCCGTGGCCATTGCGCGCCCCTTGCGTTTATCATGACCGCCTTCCGACTCGCGATTCCTCTGGATAACGGGCCAATGGCGTAGCATGTGGACACCGCGCGCCGCCGCAGGCGTGTTCCGCACGGCCCGAGCATCGGCCCACGAAGTGAAGCGCGCAAAGGGTGGTAATTGCTATGACGTTTCTGGATTTTTTGCGCGACCTTGGCGCGGGCCTGACCGAATTCACCGAGCGGTGGGTCCCGGACTCCTGGGTCATTTGCATGATGCTGACCGCGGTGGCGATCGTTTTATGCATCTTCGGTGCAGGGGCCGGGGTCGAGGAAACGATCCTGGCCTGGGGACAGGGCAATTGGAAACTTCTAACCCTCGCCATGCAGTTCACCATCGCCATGGTTGCGGCGCACGCGGTCGTGGCCTCGATACCTATCTACCGATTATTCGACTGGCTGGCGTCCGTGCCGGATCCGGACAAGCCCGTCCAAGCCTTGTTGGTGGCGGGGATTTTCTCAATCATTACCGGCTATTTGAACTGGGCCGTGTGTCTCATATCGTGCGCGCTGTTTACGCCTTTCTTATTGAAACGCAACCCGCGGACCGATGTCAGGGTGCTCATCGCGGCGGCCTATCTAGGGATCGGAACCGTATGGCACGGGGGTTTATCCGGATCGGCGCCGCTGATCCTGGCGACACCGGGTAATCCGCTGTTAAACCCGACCGGGATGGAGCCGGTCGTGGATCGGATTTATCCCGTTACGGAGACTTTGTTCAACGTCTATAACGTTATCATCATCGCGGTGATCGGTGCGGTTGCCTTGTTTACCGTCTGTCTGCTGCACCCGCGCAAGAACATTCGTACCCTGACTCCCGAGCAGATAGAAGCCATCATGCCGGCGCCCCCGCCGGAGGATCCGCCGGCACAGACACCGGCCGAGCACGTTGATCATTTCCGTGGTTGGACTTGGCTAGCCGTCGTCCTACTCGCATATCCATTGGGCTATTCGATTGCTACGAAGGGCTTTGGGACAAGTTGGACGATCAACGCTTATAACATTACGTTTCTCGTTCTCGCACTCATACTGCATGGCAAACCGCTCCCGTTTCTTCGTGCGTGCCGCGCCGGCGTCGACTCCGCGTGGGGCATCATCGTGCAATTTCCTTTCTATGCGGGGATATTCGGTCTGCTGCAATTCACGGGTCTCGGCAAGTGGCTCGGTGGCCTTTTCTCGGAACTCGCGACGACGACGACCTACCCGTTTATCGTCTATGTATATTCCGGGTTCATGAATCTTTTTGTCCCGTCCGCCGGTTCAAAGTGGATGATCGAGGCGCCGTTTTTGATCCCGGCCGGCGAAATTCTCGATGTCTCGGTCGTCAGCATAACCCTCGCCTACGCCTACGGAGATTCTCTCACCAACTTGATTCAGCCATTTTTCGCCATCCCCATCCTCGCCGTAACCCGCATGCGGTTCGGTGACGTGGTCGGCTATACTTTCCTCGTCGCGAGCGTCGTGTTCGCGGTTACTTCGGTCGCGATGTTTCTGTTACCGACCAACTTGTAACGCCAAAACGCCGAAGGGGGCGGGGAAGCATGAGCATTCAGGACAATGCAACCAAGGCGGACGCCAGGGGTGATGCCTTGCGTTTTGCCATCATCGGTGCCGGCATGTCGGGCATCCTGACCGCGATTAAATTGCGTGAACTGGGTATCGACAACTTCAGCATCTACGAAAAGGCAGAGCGCCTCGGCGGAACTTGGCGGGAAAATACCTATCCAGGACTGTCGTGCGACGTGCCGTCCCACCTCTACCGTTACGCTTTCGAGCCCAACCCCGATTGGACCAACAAGTTTTCCGATGGGCAGGAGATCTGGGAATATTTCGACCGCGTGGCAAAAAAGTATGACGTCGAGCGCTTCATCCAATACAACAAGGACGTCACCAGGGCCGAGTACAATAAGGGTGAGTGGCATTTGGAGATGGCCGACGGCAGCCGGGACACGGTCAACTTCGTGGTCGCGGCGACCGGGATCCTACACCACCTGGCCTATCCGGATATCGAGGGTCTGGATAGTTTTGCCGGGCCCTGTTTCCATACCGCTCGCTGGGACCACGGCGCGTCCCTCGACGGCAAGCGTGTCGGCATCATCGGCACCGGCTCTACCGCCATTCAGATCGTGCCCGCGATCGTCGACCAAGTGGAGAAAGTTTCCCTATTCCAGCGTACCGCCCAATGGGTGTTGCCGCTGCCCAACCCGGCCTTCACCGAGGCCGAAAAAGAAGCCTTTCGCACAAAACCCGAACTAATGGAACAGGCCTACAGTGCGGACCGCGACCGCTTGGCCGGCACGCTATCCGAAGCAGTGATCGGCAACCGGGCGATGATCGAAGAGACCGCGGCCAGGTGCAAAGCCAATCTGGACACGGTCAAGGATCCGGAACTCAAGGAAAAACTGACTCCGAACTACCAGGTCCTGTGCAAACGGCTGATCATGTCGGATGATTTTTACCCGGCGATCCAGAAGCCCAATGCGGACGTGGTCACGACGGCTATCGAGCGGATCGAACCGAACGGCGTGCGCACCACCGACGGCGTCTTGCATGAACTCGACGTCCTGGTGATCGCGACCGGTTTCGACGGTCACGCCTTCACCGGTCCGATGAACATCGTCGGTCGGGACGGCGTTACCCTGGAAGAAGCCTGGGCCGACGCCAAGGAAGCCTACCACTCGGTCGCGGTCCCCGGCTTCCCCAACTTCTTCCTGTTGGTCGGCCCCAATAGCCCGATCGGCAATTTTTCGGTGATCCTGATTTCGGAAGCCCAGGTCGGCTACATCCTGCAGCTAGTAGAATTAGCGCGCGAAGGGAAGTGTCGCGAGATAGCCGCCAGGAAAGACGCAACCGATCGTTTCAACGCCGAAATCAAAGAAGCGATGAAAGGCACGGTCTGGGTTTCCGGCTGTAATAGCTGGTATCTCGACAAAAACGGCAACCCGGCAATGTGGCCCTGGACGTTCAAGAAGTTCTGCGACGACATGGCGCGGCCGGTACTCGAAGACTTCGATCTGACGGCCTGAATCGACGTCCCGAGCATCTTTTGTTGGCCGAGCGTAGCGGCGGCGCCGTCACTGCTGCGAAGGTCGGCATCCACTCGGTATTCATTTGTCCCGCCAAAGGCGGGTTTTCTTTGACTGGATTCCGGACAGCCACTTCGTGGCTTCCGGAATGACGGACAGGGTGCGCCCTCACGTACCGGGTTCCGGACGGCCGCTTCGTGGCTTCCGGAATGACGGATAGGGTGCGGCCTCACGTACCGGGTTCCGGACGGCCGCTTCGTGGCTTCCGGAATGACGGA
>CAZFZX010000183.1:0-8075 GCA_964523765.1 uncultured Enterobacteriaceae bacterium | reverse complement strand
TCCGCCGCCACCGCCCGTCTCTGCGACCCACACGTGATCGTCGAGGACATCGGTGTTGCCGGCATTCTTGAGCGATGCCATTCGCTCACCGGTCGCCGCATCCTCGATCCAGTGTGTCGCCACGGCACCCGGCGCGGCGCCGGCCATGCCGAAAGCCGGGCAGGTGTGGCCCGAACCGCCGTAGTGAATGTTCATCGTGTGCGCACGGGGCTGGATCCGGTGGCGTACGCCGACGGCGCCACGATATTCGCCCGCCCCGCCGGAATCCGTGACGGCGGCGGTTTCCCAAACGATGAACGGGCGGGCGAGTTCGACGAGCTCGATCGACTCGTAACCCATGTTGCCCATGATGCACGCGCCGAACATGTGCGGCAGACCGTCGTGGGTATTCGTGGCACCGCCGCCGCTCGCTGCGAGATAGAAAGCGTGGGCGTAACCCGTACCGTCGGCGGCAGTACCCGAACCGATGAAGTTGGCCGCGCAGTACTCGCCCATTCCGGCCATCGCCCGCTCGGGCAGGATTTCGGACCAGGCCTTGAGCACGAGATTCGTCACCTCGTCGCACAGCGCGATCGTGGCGACAGAGGTGCCGACTGGCCAGCGCGGGATCCCGGCGAGCGCGCCTTCCCTGAGCTTCACGTCGATGCGTTTGAGTGCACCGTCGTTGTTGGGGATGTCGGGTTCGAGCATCGGCAGCGTCCCCTGCAGCGCCGAACAGCGTGCAGTGGCATACGTCAGGTTGTAGCCGAACTCCATCTGGTCCGGCATGTCGGTGTAATCGAACTCGATACGGCCTTCCTCCGGTATTACCTTCAGCCGTAGGCTGAGCGGCACACCGTCGGGAAAGAAGCCGTCGATCACCTCGCCGGTCATACTGACTTCGACTTCGGCCTCCGGCAGGCGGCTGATGACTTCACGCATGCGCCGGTCGCCATAACGCAGTGCCTCGCTGAAGCAGCCCTTGACGATGTCGGTACCGAAGCGCTCGCCGAGATCCTTGATGCGCGTCTCGGCGGTCCACAGCGATCCGAGTTGGGCGAGGAAATCGCCGTGCCAATGCTCGGGGTAGCGGATGTTGTAGCCCATGAAGCGGACGATGTCGGGGATTGGTTCGTGATCGCGACACACCCGTACACCGGGGAAATGCATCGCTTCCTCGTAGACATCGCGGGCATAGGGGTCGACGCTGCCCGGTATGTGCGCGCCGATATCGATCAAATGGCATTTGTTCGCGGCCCAGGCGACGAGCACCTCGTCATGGAAAATCGGTGCGAACATCGTCCAGTCGCCGACGTGGGCGTTGCCGGCAAACGAGGCGTTGTTGACGAAGACGTCACCGGCGCGTATGTCGGCCCCGAACGCGCGGATCACGAAACGCAACGCGGGGTCCATCGTACCCACGTGGATGGGCAGACAATCGTGCATCGACAACACCTCGGCACGCGGACTCATTACGGTGCAGGTGAAATCCTTCGCGCCGTAGAGGATCGGATTGCGTGCGGTGGTCAGGATCGTCTCGGTCATCTCGCTTAAAATCCCTTCGAGACGCGCGTAGACGACGGAGAAGACAACCGGGTCGATGTCATCGCGACCGCGATCAACGGCGCCCGGGACACCCGAGATTTCATCATCGCTTAATAGGTCTATTATCAAGCGGGGATCATACGGAGGTAGTAACATTCGACGGTACTCTCAGAAAAATAGATAACGGCGAGAAAGCTCTGCTATTTGGGCGCCGCTACCTTCACTACATCAAGGGTGTTGAAAACGAGCCTCAACAGTATATAGAGCAAGCCAGGGTCTCCATTGTAGAGAGGGAAATTGGACAAGGGAATTTGGTCAAATACGGTTTTCGCATCATTCGGCAACACGCACGAAACGATCGCCCGCTCGGATCGGAAGCGTTTATCGAGGATCTTGAGCAAGTGACCGGCGGTCCATTGAAAAAAAGCCGGGCTCCCGGGGCTGCAGAACGTAACCGCCGCCGCTTCGAATTAAGCATTGTGTCCGGAATTCCTCTCTGCTCCGAATTAAGTATTGTGTCCCCGGATTTCTTGTCCCGGATTTCGGAAGCTGGCACTCAAAAGCGGTTATTATCCGGTTACGATTTTCTAAGGTAGCCAAGAATCGGAGAGCAACGATGCCAGCAGATGACACACAGCGTATCGAGGAGACAATTCAGGTCTATTTCGACAGCATGTACGACTCCAGCAAAAGCAAAGTCGATCGGGCCTTTCACCCCAGCGCGATGATCACGGGGGTATTCGGAGGAGAATTTACCGAAATGACTCGGGAAGCCTTTGGTGATTTTGTCGCCAGTCAACAGCCTTCCCCTAAAGAGAAAGGAGACAAAGCGCGGCTTGAAATACTCAGTATCGACATTGCGGGAGAGACGGCCGTGACCCGCGTGCGGGACGACTATCTCGGGCTGACGTTCTTGGATACGTTGTCTCTGGTGAAGGTTGATGAGCAATGGTCAATCTACAATAAGCTCTATCATATCGAGGGCGATGCTTGAGCGAGCCTCTCTTTGCGTAGCGGCTCCAGTGGGCATAGGTGCGAAGCTCGCGGCGGTGCGCGATACGGGCTACAACCAAGTGGCGATTCAAATCGTCCAGGGCCAGGATCACGCTATCGACGCGTGGGCCGATGTGATCGGCGGCTTTGAAAGAAATGACTAGGGCCTGTTTATCTTTCGTCGTCGACTCTATACCCCGGGTATCTGGGCGCCTCCGGCGAGTAACCACAGACCCCACGCGATCACGACAACGCCGATACTATGGCTGACGAGCCGCCCCCTCGGGGCTAGTTTCTCGATCAGTATGTAGACGGTGATGATGGCGATCCACAGCAGGTTCATGACCCCGGCTACAAACAGGAGGGCCATCAGCAGCCAACAACAAACAACACAGAAAGCACCATGTCTCAGCCCCATCACCAATGCCCCGCGCCGGCCCTCTCGCCATTCCGTCAGAAGGAATCCGAGCGGGGAACGGCAGCGCTGCAGGCAAGCTTCCTTGATCTGCGTGAATTGAAAGATGCCGGCGGCTATCAGGATCAGCCCGCCAAGCACGGAACTGGTGCTGACCATCGTCGGCGAGAGTAAAGCAGCGCTGTGCAAACCCCATTGCGCTAGCGTCGCTCCGACACTGAACGCCGTCCACATCACGACATAACCCAGAAAGAACAAGGTAGTCGCGAAAAGGGGTGATTGCTCTCCAAAACGCTGGCGGCTCAGCTTGGCGAACCCGATAATCATCGGGGAAGCCGACGGGATCATCATCGCTACTTGCATCACTACCCACATGAGGAAGATAAAGCCGATGTCGACGAGTCCCCACGGACGCAAGGCCGGCATGCCGGCATCCATAGGCAACAGCCCCGCGTGCACGTGTGTCGCTCCGGTCATATCCTGGGCCAAATAATAGGTGTAGGCCCAGGCCAGAAGAATGACGCCCCCCAATCCCGCTGAAACAATCGCGCGGTCGCGTCGAAACATCGCTTCCGCCATTTCAGCCCGCATCGATCACCCGCCCTGATAGCTGAACGGCGCGAAGAAGCCGTTTTTTCCGGAGATTTCCCAATTCATGCCGTGGTCCTGGTAGCTCAATTCTTTCGATTTGGATGCGACGGCCGCATAGCCGGGCGAAACGGCAAGCGGATGATTGGTGATCGCAACCTCGGCACCCCCTTGACCGGCGATGGCATCAATCTCGGCCCGCGCGATATCGCCGACCTTGACGCTGCGTTTGTTGCCGTCGGCACGGTAATCGATCGGCGCTGCGCTGACCCCGACCACCTCGCTGATAAGCGCACCGAGCACGGCGAAATGACCGCCCGCCTGTCCCCCGAAAATCTTGGTCAGCGCCTCGTTTTGATCGGACGTCGCGTTGTCATCCAAGTAGAGCCCCACTTTCCAGTTTCCTTCCACCATATTCCCGGGCGAGTGCACCGCGAGCGCCGTGTTCAGCCCATCCAGCGATACCTCCTCAAAGTTGCCCTGATCGATGTGCCAGCAAAGCAACGCGGTGCAGTCTCCTTCCGTCGGCGGACTCAGAAAAACACAAGGACACGCCACGTCGCAATTGCACGCTTCAAAGTAAGTCCCGTCGATCTTCCAGTTGGTGCTCATTTCTTTTAATCCTCCGTCTGATCGCGTAAAGAATTCGATGCTATCTGGAGACTAAAGTATAGAACGAAAAGCATCATCAACATACATTTCAGCGCAATTTCTATCTGGCGTTTGAGTATCTTGCTACTTTTTTTTACCGCGGTAATGAGCACCACGATTTCTTTATCCTTGACCGTGCGAAACACCGAGCGGCCTACCCCTTCTCCGCCCTTTGCCCGAATTTAGAATAGTCCGTTGCGCAATAGCTCGGCGTAACTTCTTTTCTTAGTGCGCTAATGGCTCCATCGCCGCGGCCGATTTGGCCAGGCGCACGAGATTGATCAATTCGGTGCGATAGCCAAACCGGTCTTCGCCCTTGGCGCCCTGCGCCAGTTCGATCACCTCGTCATAGCCAAAAGTGCCGGTGAAGCGCCCACCGCGCAACAATTGACCGAATGCGGCAACCGCCGCGGCAAAACGGGTTTCGCCCGGCGCCGAAGCAATGCCGTCGACTTCCAATGCGCGCGTCACCGGTATCGTCAGCAAACTGCTGGTGTCGCTGTCGGGCAATTTGTAGCGTAGCTTCAGGAAGGCGTACTCACCGCCCTCACCGGCCGTCGCGGCCGTACTTTTGTACCGCAGCGGATCCACCAGCCGGCCCGCCGAATCGGTCGGCGTTATTTCATAAATCGCGGTCACCGAATGGCCCGCACCGATATCACCGGCGTCGACCTTGTCGTTGTTGAAATCTTCCCGGTTCAACAGCCGAGTTTCGTAGCCGATGAGGCGATACTCCGAAACCGTTTGCGGATTGAACTCGACTTGGATCTTCACATCTTTTGCGATCGTGAAAAGCGTCGATCCGGCCTCTTCGACGAGGACTTTGCGGGCCTCGGACAAGCTATCGATATAAGCCGCATTGCCGTTGCCGTTTTGGGCCAGGGTCTGCATCAATTCATCATTGTAGTTGCCCATCCCGAAACCCAACACCGACAGGAAGACGCCGGTCTTGCGCTTGCGCTCGATATAGCTCTTCAGTTCCCCGGTGTCGGTGATACCGACGTTGAAATCACCATCGGTCGCCAGGATCACTCTGTTGACGCCGCCGTCTTCGTAATTCCGCTCGGCTAATTGGTAGGCTTGGCGAATGCCCTCGGCGCCGGCCGTGGACCCGCCCGAACGCAAGCGGTCGAGTGCGGCCACGATTTTCGCTTTATCCCGGACCGGGGTCGGCTGCAAAACGGTCCCTGCGCTGCCGGCATACGTTACGATGGCGATGGTGTCGTCCGCGTGCAGGGTCGACAGCAACAATTTGAATGAATTGCGCAGCAGCGGCAACTTGTTCGGCGCGTTCATCGAACCAGAGCTGTCAATCAAAAATACCAGGTTGGAGTGCGGTTTTTCCGTTCGCGGCAACTCATAGCCCTTGATGCCGACGTGCATCAGTTTGGTGTCGGAATTCCACGGCGTCGGCAACACCGAGACGTGCGCGCGGAACGGTTCGGAGCTGCCTTGCGGCGCCTCGTAGTCGTACGGAAAATAGTTGATCAACTCTTCGATACGCACGGCATCGGCTTGCGGCAGCACGTTGTTATTGAGCGACGCCCGCATAAACGCATAAGACGCCGTATCGACATCGATGGAAAATGTCGAGACCGGCGCCTCGGTGACCAGCTTCACTCGGTTCTCGGTGAGTTCGGAGAACTGGTCGCGACCCTGGTCTTGGTAATAGCGCTTAGCAGGCTCGTCGCGCGGCGAGACTGACTGCGGACGGGCGTGAACGCGCGCGCCCTGGGGCGCCGCGACCGCCATCTCGCTGACCGCGTGCGGCGCATCGGCAATGATCTCCTGCTCGAATGGCGGCGGCAGAGTTTGCCAGACGTGCTGGGTATTAAGGATCGCAAGGCCGAGCACCGCCAGACTGGCGCCGCCCAGCAGGTAGGGTTTCCAATTCGGGTAGGTCGCATTCATGGGTCGTCTCCTGAATAAAAAGCCGAACACTGCTCCGGCAATGTTCGTGAGACGATCGCTATCCGCCGATCCTTGGCGGGCCGGCGCATTTTCTTCCTCGAAGGCCTGCATGGCCCGTTCTATAACGGCTTTGCGCGAACCTTCCCGCGCCAGCGGCTGCCCTTCGGCCTCAAATGCCTTTTTCAGATTTTCGAGTTCCGTACTCATACCCCGTCACCATCGCCGGCCGCGGCCAGCGCTTTCAGTTCCTTACGCAGTTCGTGCATACGCCACGAAACCGTCGCCTCTTTGATGCCCAACACGGCGCCCGCTTGCGCGTGGGTCAACTCTTCGGCCAGCACCAGAATGGCGGTTTCGCGCAATTGCGGGCTCAAACGGTCGAGCGCTGCATACAACCAATCGATCTGCGCTTTGGTATCGCGATCGGCGGCGCGGGTGATCTCGCTGACCTCACCGTAGGCCTGGTTCAATGCGCGCCGGCTGGTCTGGCTGCGGAGCTGGTCGCGGCAAACATTAAGTACGACCTGATAGATCCAGGTCGAAAACCGGGCTCGGCCGGCAAACGATTTCAACTTCTTCGGCAACGCCAGGCAGACGTCCTGGGCGATGTCTTCGGCGTCCGCCTGATTACCGAAAAAGCGATAGGCCAGACGGTATATCCGGTCATAGTGGCGCTCCAGCAGCACTCGAAACGCCTGCGCATCGCCCGCCCCGGCCTTGATCGCGAGTTGGTCTTCGTCCGTCATCATGCGCATGTCATCCACTTAGACGGAGTAGTCTGCCCGATCCTTGGGCGGGTGGGGGAAAGATTTCAACGGCGGCGGACGCGGCAGGTCATCGCTTGCGGCCAAGGAACCTCCTATTCATTCATCAAAGGTCGCCTCGCGCCCAAAACCAGCCGGGTCTGCTTCGGGGCGCTTGCCGGTAGTCCCGGCCAATACCTGCGGGCTGCGCGTCGCATCTCCGGCCCCCTGATCCGGATCAGTAAACGTCCGCATTAGCGCATGTAAACTCAAACGCGGTGCCATTGTTCGAGGAGCTTTCTGATGTCTAGATTTCCTTTCCTCATTGGTCTCGCAGCGTTCGCGCCATGCGCGTTGGCGGCCTTCAATTTCGGTCTGGACGAGTACGACGTAACTTATCTGCCCCCCGCCGCTCCCTCGGTTCCCGTTTTCTCCGATGACTTCAACGATGGGCTGCGACACGATCCGCCGACAGTTGCGTTTGTCGATGCGATCGGGCTGACGGCAGAGGCAGGCGGGTTTCTGGTACTCGGTGATGCTGACGGCTTTGGTGCACATCCGTTTCTCCCCGGGCTCGCGCACGATTCGGTAACGCTGTTCCAACCTGGATTCGGCTCAATTGATTCCGGAATTACCGACGTCACGGCCACGTATCGGCCGGACCTTGCCGCAATCATGAGCGCCACTACGCTATTTACGGGTTACGGGATCGGAATACAGAACGGCGATTTCAGCGCAGGGGTTTTCGTCGCCGTCTACAATACTGGCCCGAGTTCCGTCTGGGCGGTTTATCACGACCACAGGGGACTCGTAGCCGATGTTGCGCCGATCCTCGGGGCAACCGGTAACATCGTACTGAGTCTCGATGTCGATCATGTCAGCAAAGAGGCCGTCGGATCCTACAGTACCGACGGGGGTACTTCGTTTACAGTCCTGGATAATGGCGACCTGTTTACGATTTCCGGTAATAGCGAATTCCTGAGCGCATTCGGCCACGGTGCGAATCCGGTTCCGATCCCTCCAGCGCTACCGTTGTTCCTTTCGGCCCTTACCGGGCTGGGCTTTCTGAATCGTAACGAAAGTAAAAGGTGAAGGAGGCGTTCAATGATATCCGGCGGGGAAATGGACGATTGAGGCTTACATAAAGACTGGACACATGTACACCGTAGGTTGGGTTAGGCGCGGGAGCGCCGTAACCCAACGATTTGGCTATCGTGTTGGGTTACGCCCTGCGGGCTAACCCAACCTAC
>CAZFZX010000182.1:0-8136 GCA_964523765.1 uncultured Enterobacteriaceae bacterium | reverse complement strand
GCGGCGGTCTCCAAAACCGCAGGTTGGGGGTTCGATTCCCTCCTGGCCTGCCATATTGAAGCGACGCGACATGCGCCGCGCGCCTGTAAATGAATATAGATAGTTAACGTATAAATGAGTACGAAGGCCGAAACCGATACCACGACGCTCGACACGGTGAAACTTGGCGTTGCGCTGATCATATTGATCGCCGCTCTAGTTGCCTTTTATTACTATGCAGAGGTGTCGAAGCTTGCCCGGGTCGTCGGTTTGATTGCGGCGGTCGGCGTTGCGGCCGCGATTGCGCTGCAAACGGACAAGGGGCGTACGACAGCATCGTTTGTGAAGGAATCTCAAACCGAGGTTCGGAAGGTTGTCTGGCCCACGCGTCAAGAAACCGTGCAAACGACTCTCGTGGTCATGGTCGTCGTGGTCATTATCGCCATCTTTTTGTGGATTCTCGATATGGCGCTCGGTGGCATCGTCAGCATGGCTATGGGGCAGAGGGGGTAGTTAGGACTCATGGAATGGTACGTCGTGCATGCCTATTCAGGGTTCGAAAATTACGTTAAGCGCTCGCTGGAAGATCGTATTGCGCGAAACGAGATGACGGAAAAATTCGGTCAAATACTTGTGCCGACAGAGGAAGTCGTCGAAATGCGGGATGGGCAGAAACGCAAGAGTGATCGGAAATTTTTCCCGGGCTACGTACTCGTCGAAATGGATATGGGAGACGATTCCTGGCACCTCGTGAAAGATTGCCCGAAAGTGATGGGTTTCATCGGTGGTACCAGCGACCGTCCTACGCCGATCACCGAGCGTGAGGCGCAGACAATTTTAAGCCGCATCCAGGAAGGCGCCGAGAAGCCGAGACCGAAGGTGTTGTTCGAGGTCGGCGAGTTGGTGCGAGTCAACGACGGCCCGTTCACGGATTTCAACGGCGTGGTCGAGGAAGTCAATTACGAGAAGAGCCGGTTGCGGGTGGCGGTAACGATCTTCGGGCGTTCCACGCCGGTGGAGTTGGAGTTCGGGCAAGTATCCAAAGACTAGGAGCCGCGAGGCGTTTGAACTAGAGGAGAAAGTGAAGTGGCAAAAAAAGTCGATACCTATATCAAGCTGCAGGTAGCGGCGGGGCAGGCTAATCCGAGTCCGCCCGTGGGGCCGGCGCTGGGGCAACACGGCGTTAACATCATGGAATTTTGTAAGGCATTCAACGCGAAAACTCAGGGTCTTGAGCCGGGCTTGCCTACGCCGGTGGTCATAACCGTGTTTGCCGATAAGAGTTTTACCTTTATCACGAAAACGACGCCGGCGTCTGTGCTGCTCAGGAAAGCCGCGGGGGTCCCGAAGGGCAGCGGAACCCCGAATACGGAGAAAGTAGGAATAGTAAATCGCACGCAACTGGAAGAGATCGCGAAAACCAAGGACCCTGATTTGACCGCTGCCGATATGGATGCGGCCGTGAGAACCATTGCCGGCACCGCGCGCAGTATGGGTCTTGAAGTAGAGGGGGTGTAACGATGGCGAAACTGACCAAGCGCATGCAGAACATCCAGGAAAAAGTCGGCGATCGGCACGCACCGCGTCCGCTAAACGACGCCCTTGAGTTGCTGAAAGAAATCACTGCGGCTAAGTTCGACGAAACGATAGACGTCGCGGTCAATCTCGGTGTCGACCCCAGGAAATCCGATCAGGTAGTGCGCGGCGCTACGGTATTACCCAACGGTACAGGAAAGCAGGTTCGGGTGGCCCTGTTTGCCGATGGCGATGAGGCTGATGCGGGCCGCGAGGCGGGTGCCGATATCGTCGGTATGGACGATCTGGCGGCGGATGTGAAACAAGGTAAGATGGACTTCGACGTTGCCATCGCGACGCCGTCGTCGATGCGCGTCGTTGGCCAATTGGGCCAAATTCTCGGACCGCGCGGTCTAATGCCGAATCCGAAGGTCGGTACCGTGACAAAGGACGTTGCCGCTGCGGTTCAAAACGCGAAAGCCGGACAGGTACGCTACCGCACCGATAAGGCGGGCATTATTCATTGTCCGATCGGCAAGGTGTCTTTCGACGTCGCCGCTTTGAGCGAAAACCTTCAAGCGATCCTCGCCGACCTGAATAAAGCTAAACCAAGCGCGGCGAAGGGCGTTTTCTTACGCTGTATCACCGTGTCATCGACGATGGGTCCGGGTATTGCAGTCGACCGGGCGTCGGTTGGTTACGAGTAACACGATGATCACAGCGTCGTTGTTTTCGACGCTACAGAACTTTGGGCTGCCGGGTTTGCCCGGTAGACGTCAGAGACCGTAGGTCTCGCCGAGGAAAGGCTACTGTCGGTAACCGCAGCAAACCGAAGCGGGCGGCGGCAGTGGAACTACCAGGAATCGGTGAGTTAATCGCAGATGCGGCCTACGCAGACGGTGCTCCCATTCAGGTCACGACCTGGCACGGGCATCGAGGGCTCGACGGGACTTTGAGGTCCTTCGTCAAGCCCGAAGAAATGGCGGTAAATGCGCTGCCAAATTGAGGTGCGGTGGCCACGCGGTATCCGCGCGGTTCCTGACCAGGAGAAATCAAGTGAGTCTGACTTTAGAGCAAAAGAAGGCAGTTGTTGCCGAAGTCAATGAAGTGGCAGCCAACGCGCAAGCCGTGATCGCGGCTGAATACCTGGGGTTGTCTGTCGCCGACATGACGGAATTGCGCGCTAAGGCGCGTGCCGAGGGTGTTTATCTTCGCGTAGTCAAAAACAATTTGGCCCGTCGCGCGATCGTTGGAACGGACTTCGAATGCTTGAGCGATTCGTTGATCGGACCGCTGTTGCTCGTGTTTTCTTCGGATGACCCGGGCGCCGGCGCGCGTATCGTTCGTGATTTTGCTAAGACGAATGCGCGTCTGGTAACGACAGCGGTTGCGTTCGCTGGAGAAGTTCGGCCAGCGGAGGACCTCAAACTCTTGGCCGACATGCCAACATTGGATGAGGCCCGAGCGCAGCTTCTTAGCGCGTTTCAGGCCCCGGCGGCACAATTGGTCCGGACCTTGGCGGAACCCGCGGGACAGTTTGTTCGCGTTGTTGCGGCCTATGCGGATCAGCAACAAGCCGCGTAACCATTGCTAACGAATACGACGACTTTTTAGGAGAGACCTGAAATGGCTGTATCAAAAGAAGATTTGATAGAAACGCTCAGTAACATGAGCATCTTGGAAGTCACCGAACTGGTGTCTGAATTGGAAGAGAAATGGGGTGTATCGGCGGCGGCGGCCGTCGCCGCGCCCGTGATGGTAGCCGGCGGTGACGCCGGTGGTGACGCCGAAGAAGTGAAGGATGAATTTGACGTTGTGATGTCGAGTTTCGGTGAGACCAAGGTCCCAGTGATCAAGGCCGTTCGCGCCCTTACGGGGCTCGGCTTGAAGGAAGCGAAGGAATTGGTCGAAGGTGTTCCGTCGACCATCAAAGAAGCGCTCCCCAAGGCGGAAGCAGAGGATGTCAAAAAGCAGCTCGAGGAAGCTGGCGCCACCGCGGATCTCAAGTAGCAGAGCACAACGGCGATCTCACACCATTATTTCATTGGGAATGTGCCGGGCGTCTGCCACGGGCGCTTGCCGCGAGCGCACGATTCATGTGGTACCGGGGTCTTGCAGACTCGCCGGCGCACGCCCATGCCCAAATCTCGGAACCCGAGGTAAATAGAGGAAGACTATGGCTTACTCGTATACCGAAAAAAAGCGAATCAGAAAGGACTTCGGTAAACGTCCGGTGATTTTGGACGTACCGTATTTGCTTCAGACACAAATCGAGTCATATCTGAGATTTCTTCAACAGGATAAGGAGCCTGACGGGCGGGATAACATGGGGCTTCATGCCGCCTTCAAATCTGTATTCCCAATCGAGAGTTACTCGGGTACCGCCGCGTTGGAGTATGTCGCATATCGGCTCGGCGAACCGGTTTTCGATGTAAAGGAATGCCAGGTAAGAGGTCTAACTTCCGCTGCTTCCTTACGCGTTACCGTACGCCTCGTCATCTACGACAAAGAGTCAGGGTCCGACAAAGCGATTAAGGACGTCCGCGAGCAAGAGGTCTACATGGGTGAATTGCCGTTGATGACGACGAACGGCACCTTCGTTATTAATGGGACTGAGCGAGTCATTGTTTCACAACTACATCGTTCGCCCGGCGTATTCTTTGATCACGATCGCGGGAAGACCCATTCTTCCGGTAAATTGCTGTTTTCCGCGCGAGTGATTCCGTACCGCGGGTCGTGGCTCGATTTCGAGTTTGACCCGAAAGATCATGTCTACGTTCGTATCGATCGTCGGCGGAAGATTCCGGCGACTGTTCTGCTTCGTGCTCTCGGCTACACGACCGAGCAGATGTTGGAGATTTTTTTCGAACGCAACGAACTGCGTTTCGATGACGAAGATGTACTACTGAAACTCGTTCCGGACCGGTTGCGCGGCGAGACCTTGGATTTCGATCTGACGGATGACGCCGGAAACGTGATCGTCGAGGCCGATCGGCGTATTAACGTGCGCCATATCCGCGAGATCGAGCAATTGGCGCTCAAAGAAATAAGGGTACCCCGCGCCTATGCCATTGGTAAGGTTTTGGCGACCGACGTCGTCGACAAGGAATCGGGCGAAATCACCGCTAACGCGAACGATGAGATTACGGAAGAACTACTCGATAAGTTGATCGCCGCCGGAACCAAAGACGTTCAAACGATTTTTGCGAATGATCTCGACCGCGGCGCCTACGTTTCCGAAACCCTGCGCGTCGATTCTTCAACCAATCAATTGGAAGCGCAGGTCGAGATCTACCGAATGATGCGTCCCGGAGAGCCGCCGACCAAAGAAGCCGCGGAAAACCTGTTCAAGAATCTGTTTTTTTCGTCCGACCGCTATGACCTATCGGCGGTGGGCCGGATGAAATTCAACCGGCGGGTAGGCCGTGATGCCGTCGAGGGCGCCGGTGTTCTCTCGCAGGAAGACATTATCGACGTACTGCGCGTTTTGATTGACATCAGAAACGGGAATGGTGTCGTCGACGATATCGATCATCTCGGCAACCGACGTGTCCGCAGCGTCGGAGAGATGGCCGAGAATCAGTTTCGAGTAGGCTTGGTGCGCGTCGAGCGCGCCGTGCGAGAACGGTTGTCGCTCGCTGAATCGGAAGGCTATATGCCGCAGGAGTTGATCAACGCAAAACCCGTGTCGGCCGTGATTAAGGAATTCTTCGGCTCCAGCCAGTTGTCGCAGTTCATGGACCAGAACAACCCGCTATCGGAAGTAACTCACAAGCGCCGCGTTTCAGCCCTCGGGCCCGGTGGCCTCACCCGTGAACGGGCCGGTTTCGAAGTACGCGACGTTCATCCCACCCATTACGGTCGGGTATGCCCGATCGAGACCCCGGAAGGACCGAACATCGGGTTGATCAATTCACTGGCGGTCTATGCGCGGACGAACAAGTACGGTTTTCTCGAGACGCCGTATCGACGAGTCAAGGATGCGCAGGTCACGGCTGATGTCGAATATCTGTCGGCGATCGAAGAAGGTCAATACGTCATCGCCCAGGCGAACGCGAGCCTTGATAAGGACGGGACGCTGACTGACAGTTTGGTGTCCTGCCGCTACCAGAACGAATTCGCCTTGGCGGGCCCCGACCGTGTCCAATATATGGACGTCTCTCCGCGCCAGATCGTCTCGGTCGCGGCCGCATTGATCCCGTTTCTCGAGCACGACGACGCGAATAGGGCGTTGATGGGCTCGAATATGCAGCGCCAGGCGGTGCCGACCTTGCGTGCAGAAAAGCCTCTCGTGGGGACTGGAATTGAACGTACGGTGGCGAAGGACTCGGGCGTTACGGTATCGGCCCTGCGCGGCGGGATTGTCGATTCGGTGGACGCCAGCCGTATCGTCGTCCGTGTCGACGACGAAGAAACCAAGGCCGGTGAACCCGGCGTCGATATTTATAACCTGACCAAGTACACGCGATCGAACCAAAACACGTGCATTAACCAGAAACCGCTGGCGAGCCCGGCGGATCGGATCGCCGCTGGAGATGCCCTTGCAGACGGCCCTTCCACCGATCTCGGGGAACTCGCGCTGGGTCAAAATATGCTAGTCGCGTTCATGCCGTGGAACGGTTACAACTTCGAGGATTCCATCCTCATTTCCGAGCGGGTCGTGCAGGAAGACCGCTATACCAGCATTCATATCGAGGAGTTGGCTTGCGTTGCTCGGGATACGAAGCTCGGTCCGGAGGAAATATCGGCCGATATCCCCAACGTCAGCGAGAGCGCGCTCTCGAAATTGGACGAGTCGGGGATCGTATACATCGGCGCCGAGGTCCGTCCGGGCGATATTCTCGTAGGCAAGGTTACGCCTAAGGGCGAGACGCAGCTAACGCCGGAAGAAAAGCTGCTGCGGGCAATATTTGGCGAGAAAGCATCGGATGTAAAGGACACTTCACTTCGGGTTCCTTCGGGAATGAACGGGACGGTCATCGATGTCCAGGTATTTACCCGTGACGGCGTCGAAAAGGATGCGCGCGCCCTTGAGATCGAGCGCGCGGAACTTGCTCGTGTAAAGAAAGATTTGGACGACCAACTCCGTATCCTGGAAGATGACATTTACCAGCGCATCGAGCGGCTGTTGAGTGGGAAGCCGATCGAAAAGGGCCTGAAAGGCGTATCCAAGAAAACCAAGATCACGAAACAACACCTCGCCGACGTCGCACGTGAAATGTGGTTCGACATTCGCACTTCGAGCGACGCTGTTAACGAACAAGTCGAACGCTTAGCCGTTCAGATCTCCGGTCATCGGGAGGACTTCGAGCGCCAGTTCGAAGAAAAACGATCCAAACTGACCTCCGGCGACGACCTTGCGCCGGGCGTTTTGAAGATGGCGAAGGTGTATCTTGCGGTTAAACGCAGGATGCAACCGGGTGACAAGATGGCCGGGCGCCATGGAAATAAGGGCGTCGTTTCTATGATTGTTCCGATCGAGGATATGCCCCACATGGAAGACGGGACTCCGGTCGACATCGTGCTCAACCCCCTCGGTGTGCCGTCACGAATGAACGTCGGTCAGGTGTTGGAAACCCACTTGGGCTGGGCGGCTCGCGGCATCGGCATAAAAATTGGCGAGATGCTGGAAGCGCAAGCCGCCGCCAGCGAACTGCGCAAATTCCTGGGGCAGGTCTACAACACGAGCGGTAGGGTCGAGGATCTCGACGAATTAAGTGACACGGAGATCGAAAAATTATCCGCGAACCTAACGGAAGGGGTACCGATGGCGACGCCGGTTTTCGACGGGGCTCACGAAGAAGAGATAAAACGGATGCTCGAACTAGCCGGGTTGCCGGTTAGCGGGCAAACGATGCTGACCGACGGCCGTACCGGCGTAAAATTCGATCGTCCGGTGACCGTCGGATACATGTACATGTTGAAGCTCAACCACCTCGTTGACGACAAGATGCACGCGCGTTCGACTGGCCCGTATAGCCTTGTTACACAGCAGCCGCTCGGAGGTAAGGCACAATTCGGCGGTCAACGCTTCGGCGAAATGGAGGTCTGGGCGTTGGAGGCCTACGGCGCGGCGTATACCTTGCAGGAGATGCTGACGGTGAAATCCGACGACGTGAACGGCAGAACGAAGATGTACAAGAATATCGTAGACGGCGACCATCGGATGGAAGCCGGTATGCCGGAATCGTTCAACGTCTTGCTAAAGGAAATGCGCTCGCTCGCGATCGATATCGAACTCGATCGCTAGCAAAGAAACGCACCACTAAATTTTGGTTCCCGATTTGAGGAGTAACCATTGTGAAAGACTTACTTGATCTGCTAAAAAGCCAGGGACAGGTTGAAGATTTTGACGCCATAAAGATTGGTCTGGCGTCACCAGAAAAGATCCGGTCCTGGTCGTACGGCGAAGTCAAAAAGCCTGAAACCATCAACTATCGTACGTTCAAGCCCGAGCGCGACGGCCTGTTCTGTGCCAAGATCTTCGGGCCGATCAAGGATTACGAGTGCTTGTGCGGAAAATATAAGCGCCTCAAGCATCGAGGCGTCGTGTGCGAAAAATGCGGGGTCGAGGTAACGCTGGCGAAGGTTCGTCGGGAGCGAATGGGCCATATCGATTTGGCGAGTCCCGTTGCGCACATC
>CAZFZX010000181.1:0-8161 GCA_964523765.1 uncultured Enterobacteriaceae bacterium | reverse complement strand
ACCCAACGATTTGGCTATCGTGTTGGGTTACGCCCTGCGGGCTAACCCAACCTACAGTGTTCACGAATGAAGCGGTCTCAAACGACAGGAACGTTATCCTTGATGTAGTCGACGATGGCATCCAGGCGGGATCCCGGCGGAAATACTTCGTCGACCCCCATTGCCTTAAGCACCGGGATATCGGGCGGCGCGATCGTACCGCCCGCGATCACGAGCGGCCGTTGCCCTTCCTCGCCGAGCAGTGCCAGCATCTTCTCGACCACCTGATAGCGCCCGCCGACGCTGACGCCGACCACGTCGACGTCTTCCTGGATGGCCGTGTTGGCCGCTTGTTCCGGCGTCAGCGGGCCGCCGTAGATCACTTCGATCCCGGCGTCTCGAAGAGCGACAGTGACAACGGCGACACCGCGCCAATGCCCTTCCAGGGTGGACGAATAGATGAGTGCCCTTATCCGTCTCGTCTCTTGCACCCGCCCTTCTCCATCCTCGCTAGCATTCGTGACTTCATCCGTCCGCCGGCCTATATCGGCAATGGCGGCTTCCAGGTACCAAAGACCTCACGCTGCAGATTGCCGATCTCGCTAGACGTTGCACCTGCTTTCACCGCGTCCATCAGCGGCGGCATTACGTTGTCGGTGCCTTCCAGAGCCCCGCGAAAAGCGTCCATCGCTTTGCGGGCCTGCTCGCCGTCGCGTTCCCGTTTCACGGCGTCGTCCCTGGATTTCGCTATCGTGTAGACCTCGGGCGCACGGAACACGGGAATCTCGTAAGGCTCCTCCTCCATCTCGTGACAGTTTACGCCGACCACCTTTTTTTCGTTCGTCATGATCTTGCGTTGATCTTCCAGCGCCTCCCGATGCGCTTCCCGATGCGCCCATCCAGAATTCAACACAGCGATCAAGCCGCCTTCGTTTTCGATCCGCTCCATGTAGTCCCAGATGCGCTTTTCCATCTCGTCGGTCAGCGATTCGACAAAATACGAGCCGCCCAAGGGATCGGCGACCTTGGTAATACCGCTTTCGAGCTGAAGGATCTGCTGGGTCCGCAACGACATCAGGTGTGCCTGCTCCGAAGGGATACAAATTGCCTCGTCAAAGGCCGTGACCCCGGCCGACTGCACGCCGCCCAAGGCGGCCGCCATCATGCCGATGCTGCCTCGCACGACGTTGTTCAGCGGCTGCTGATAGGTCGACGTGCTGCCGCCGACGTTGACATGGATCCGGAGTTGGGCCGAGCGCGGGTTTTCGGCCCCGTAGCGCTCGGTAATGAGTTTGTACCATACCCGCCTGGCCGCCCGGTAGGTCGCGATATCTTCGAAGAAATCCGTATGCGGGCAGAAACCGAAGCCGCCAATACTGCGGGCGAAATCGTCTATCTTGAACCGCCCTCGGCGGAGGACCTCGTCGATATAGGCGATCGCATTCGCAAATGCGATGCCTACCTGCTGATAGTTGTTCATGCCGGTTTCCCGCGCGTTCGTCCCCGGGATCGAAACCGGCATCCATCGCGGCATGTGCTCGGTACAAAACTCGATGAGGTCGCAGTTCAACCGCAAAGCGGCCTGCGGCGGGATCACGTCTTTGATCGGCGTGGCGAGATAAGAAAGAAAAAAATCGGCCTCGCCCGTTCCGCTCAATTCCTGCAACGCAATACCACGTTTCTCCGCGACCGAAAAATAGCAAGCGTGGCAAAAACAGGAACACACCGGCGTAACCCCGCCGGGGTGGGCATAGGTCTTCTCGATCGCGATCCCTTCGAGGGCACGTTCGAATTCCTGCAAAGACAGCAGTGTCGCTCCGTAGAGTCCGACTTCTTCCTTCCGGGCGACGACGTCGGGGTCGTCGATATCCAGCATGCCGTAGACCGTCATCAGGTCCGGTTCCAGAATGAAACCAGTTTCCCCGTGGTCCAGCATGAATCGAATCCGCTCGCCGGCGTCTTCGGGCAAACCGTAACCGGTGAGCTGAAAGATCCGCCACGGTCGGTTCCGATACATCTCGGGGTACGGGCCGCGCGTATAAGGCCCCTGCCCGGGTTCGCCCAGGTCCGTCTCATAATCCAGCGCCTGAACGTCGTCCGGCCCGTACGAGGCTTTCAGGGGAATACCGGATTCCGTAGTTACCGGCTTGTGGTCGTGAGTCGTCGTTGTCGTCGTCTTTTTCAAAATTGTGCGATCCAAACCTGTTTTGCTTCGATACGCCGGGACCGCCCGCCATGTCGGAGCGGATGATCGGTCATCGTCACGGCCCCATTGGTTTCCTTCTATGGTACTGAAGTTTGCCCCCGGGCTCGAACGAGCTTGTAGCGGTCGAACGTTGTCGATCCGTCATGCCGGCGAAGGCCGGCATCCAGTATTGCTTTGTCCCGCCGTAGGCGGGGCTTTTGCTACTGGATTCCCGCTTACGCGGGAATGACGAAGGGCCGCGGGAATGACGGGGGCCGCACCGTCATGCCGGCGAAGGCCGGCATCCAGTATTGCTTTGTCCCGCCGTAGGCGGGGCTTTTACTACTGGATTCCCGCATACGCGGGAATGACGAAGGGACGCGGGAATGACGAGGGGCACGGGAATGACGACGAAGTCGCCGCATCCGGCCTGGTACCGCGCACTACCCCTGAAACGAATAATCCTCGGTGGTCGCCACGTAATCGATGAAGAATTCGATCGCCTCGGGGTTACCCATGGCGTCGCGGCTGGCAGCCTTTTTCAATGGCCACCCCATCAGCAGTTTGCGCACCGGCACCTCCATTTTCTTGCCGGTGAGGGTATACGGTACCGCCGCGATTTCGATCACCTTGTCCGGCACGTGACGCGGCGAACATTGGCTTCGCAGTTTGGCGACAATCGTTTTGATGACCTCCTCATCGAGTGTTTGCCCCGCGGCCAGCTGCACGAACAGCGGCATGAAGTAGTTACCACCCGGAAGCTCGATACACACGACCAGGCTGTCGGCGATTTCCGGCAGATTGTCCACGGTCCGATAGATCTCCGCCGTGCCGATGCGGACGCCGAAGCGGTTGAGGGTCGAATCCGAGCGGCCATAGATATAACAGCCGCCGCGGCTGTTGATTTTGATGAAATCACCGTGGCGCCAAACTCCCGGAAAATGCTCAAAGTAAGAAGCTCGATAACGCTCGTTATCGGTATCGTTGAGAAAGTGCAGCGGCATCGAGGGGAACGGCGTTTTACAGACCAGTTCCCCGACTTCCTCGACCAACGAGACACCGTCGTCGCTCCACGAATCGACGTCCATGCCGAGACAGCGGGTTTGAATTTCGCCAGCGTACACCGGCTGTGTGGGAGTCGCCCCGACAAGGCCGCTGGTCAACTCGGTACCGCCGCTTTGTGAGGTCACCCACAAGTCGGACTTGACCGAGTTGTAGAACCATTCGAAGGTTTCTGGCGTCGACGGTGCACCGCCCACCACGATGCCTTTAAGCGCGCTCAAATCATAGGCTTTCCCCGGTTCGAGCCCGAGGTTTTGCATAGCCTGAACGTAAGTCGGGCTGGCACCAAACGAAGTCGTGCCGGTCTCGGCTGCCATTTTCCACAATACGTCCGGGGTCGGGTAGGCGGGATTGCCGTCATACAAAACGCCGGTCGTACCGGTCAGCAACATACTCACGACGTAGTTGAACATCATCCACCCGGCGGTAGTGTAGAAAAACCCGACATCGCCCGGCTTGAGGTTAATGTGAAAGTTGTGAACCTTGAGCAATTCCATGAGCACGCCGACGTGACCGTGGACAATGGCTTTGGGCAACCCCGTCGTCCCGGAAGAAAACAGTACCCACATGGGATGATCGCAGGCAACCCGTTCGAAGCGGAAATTGTCCGCGCCCGGGTCGTCCCCTGCCATCAACGTGTCCCACAACAAGGCCTCGACGCACGGCCGGCGTTCTTCGGGCCGCAGGTAGGGCAGATAGACCACCTGCTCTAAGGAATCCTGAAGTTCGCCGACGATGGTTCGAACGGCGTCACGGCGGTCAAAGTCCTTACCGCCGAAACGGTAGCCGTCGGCGACGAACAACATTTTCGGTTTGATCTGGGAAAAACGGTCGAGGATCGTGCTTTCACCGAATTCGGGCGCCGCCACCGACCACACGGCACCGACGCCGATGACCGCGAGCATGAGCATCGCCGTCTCGGGGATGTTGGGCATAATCGCGCAGACGGGATCGCCGGGTTTGATCCCCATGGCCCGAAGCTGGGTCGCCATGATCCGGATCTGGCGGCTCAGTTCGTCCCAGTTGACAGCGGCCAGCGGCCGGGTTTCCGAAAGGTGAAACAGGGCCGGCTCTCCCGGCCTTTCCATACGCAGGACGTGCTCGGTGAAATTCACCCGCGAGCCGGGAAACCAGCGACCGCCCGGCTTCATTTCCAGATTGTCGATGACTTGGTCGTAGGGTGAGTCCGATATGATCTCGAAATAGTCCCACAACGCTCCCCAGAACGCCTCGGTTTCACTGACCGACCATTGCCAAAGAGCCCGGTAATCGGCAAATTCCAGACCCCGGTTTTGTTCTAACCAGGCAATGAATTTGGTGACATTGCTCCCTTGCGCGAACTCATCCGACGGAGTCCACAGTAGCTCTCCTTCGATTACACTCATCGTTAGTCGTCTATCCTTTTCGCTAGTCGGCGCAGCTCCGTTTTAAGTTCGTTCGTTGCCGACGATCGAGACGAAACTCACGCACCGTCCCGGTTGACCGCCAAGGTTGTGAGTGAGGCCAAGCGTCGGGTTGTCGATCTGCCGCTCGCCGGCTTCCCCGCGCAGTTGCAACCACATCTCGTACATCATCCGCAGTCCGCTTGCGCCGATCGGATGACCGAAACTCTTGAGGCCGCCGTCCGGGTTCACCGGTTGCGGACCGTCACCGTCAAAGCGGCCATCCAGCACATCCTTCCAACCTTCTCCGCGCGCTGAAAAACCCATGTCTTCCATGAGCACGAGTTCGGTTGCGGTAAAGCAGTCGTGCACTTCCGCCATGCTGATCTCTTCGCGCGGATCGGTAATGCCTGCCTGTCGATACGCATCTTCGACGGAGGCCGACACTTCCTGGAAAGTCGTGAAATCATAAGCCTCGTTGATAAAGCCCTCGTTGGGCCCTGCCGCGATCGAAAAGGCTTTGAGATAGACGGGCGTATCGGTGTATTTGTGCGCGTCCTCGGCGCGGCAAATGATGGCGGCCGCCGATCCGTCGGCGACCCCGGAGCAGTCGAACACACTGAACATGCCAGCAATCGGCGGGGCTTTTTGAATGGTCTCCATCGGCACTTCCTTGCGGAACTGCGCCTTCGGATTCTTCGCGCCGTTTACGTGGTTTTTCCATGCGATGCGCGACAATACCTCTTTCAACTTTTCCTCTGCGACACCGTATTTCTCGCAGTAGGCCGGCGCCAGCAGGGAAAACATCGCCGGTGCCGTCATGCTCGACTCGGTGCCGTCACCGTCGGGGGTCGGCAACACGAGCCCCGAATAACCGCCGTCCTTGAGTTTCTCTACGCCGATGGCCATGACCAGATCGTAGGCGCCGCTCGCGACCGCATAGGCGGCATTGCGTAACGATTCGCTGCCGGTCGCGCACATGTTCTCGACCCGGGTGACCGGTTTATAGGAGGTCTTCATCGCTTCGGAGAACACGATCCCAGAGAGTCCGCTGGCGAACGTACCGAGCCAATAGGCGTCGACGTCATCGGGGTCGACACCGGCCGATTGGTAGGCTTCCGTCGCGGCATCGATAAGCATGTCGGAGGTATCCTTGTTCCAATGTTCGCCAAACTGCGTGCACCCCATACCGACGATCGCTACCTGATCTTTAATACCTTTACTCCCCATCACACACCTCCTAGCGTTGCGGTCGTGCTTTCCAAAAGTAATTGTGGACGCCCTGGCCGGTATAGAAACGGCGGAATGTCATTTCGAGCCGATCACCGATCTTTACCGCGTCGGGATCGCCGTCGGTTAACTCACACACCACGCGCCCACCGCTGTCGAAGTCGACCACCATGGACACTACCGGCGGCTGTAGACTGTAGGCCAGATGATCGAGCGTGTAAGTCGTGATCCGGCACGGTTCATCGGCGTAGCGTTCGTCTTTCATCTCGTCGACCGATTTGCATCCGACACAAACGCGCTGCGGTGGCAGGTGGCCTTGCCCGCAGTTTTCACAACGCGAGCCGTAAAACGCGTATTTCCAGTTTTCGTGGCGCTTCATCATCGGTCCCGACGGGCGTTCGGGATCGGGTCGGCGCGGCGGTTCGAACGGCAGGATGCCGCGCCATTTCAGGTAATCGTTATACGGCAGGTCGTCTCGTTTTGATGCCAGCCAGTGGCCGACGCTGCGCGCTGGCCGTCCCTGCTCTATCCGCTCCGTGACCTCGATCACCAGCGCATCACAGCCATCCGCCGTCGACAACACGAGGATCCGATCACCGGCGTGAGCATCGTCGAGGGTTTTGGCTAGCACGAGTCCGGCGTGAGCAACTCCGCTACGCCCAATGCTGGCCGCGTGCATGTCGCTCACCTGTTCGGGTCGCAGGCCCAAGGCGCGCGGGATCCCGGCGACGTCTCTTTTGTTCGTGGCATCGAGGATCACTGCGCTCAGCGTCTCCGGCGCGATGCCGGCGTTTTCGACGGCGCGTTTCGCGGTGTCCACACTGACCGGACCAAGTACTTCGACGCCGAAGCGTTCTTCCCATTGTCGGGCAAATGCGTCCTCGGGAAGACGCCACACATCGAGCACTTCCGAGGTCGCGGACGCACGACCGATCACTTTCGCGATCGCCTCATCTTTCGGACCGGTCACGAAAGCGACCGCTGCGTCACCGCTTTCGCGTTCGCGCTTGCCGCCCGGCCCGCCGACGACGACATCGCCGGCGCACACCAAAGAAATTCTGCCGGCCCTACCGAGATCGGCCCCTAGCGCGAGCGCGGCGAGACCCATGCGACTGTTGGTGCCGAGTTCGATGGAGGCAATCGATCCCGGAAGGTCCAGTGCCGCAGCGATGGCCGCCGCATTGAGTTTTTCCGCATAAGGAGGGCTGGTCGTGGCAAACATCAACGTGTCGACCGCTCCCGTATAAGCGCCGAGGGATTGGCGCGCGGCTTCGACCGCCATGGAGACCGAATCCTCGTCGTAACTCGCGATGGCTCGCTCGCCCTTGCCGCCGCCCATAGCTTGGCGAGTGAGCCGATATAACGGAATGTACGTACCGTAACGGAGAATCCCCGACACTCTATACCCCCTTGATACTGTGACTCGCGCGCCAACCCTTGTTGCATTTGGCTAAGGTTCTTAGGGAACCTCTGATTGTAAGCATTTAGGAGACCGGGTCACAATCGTTGGCCGGCATCCATTAGAAAAAGCCCGCCGCAGGCGACATTTTCAAACGACGAGCATATTTCAAACCGAACGTATTGCACCGCAGTCGAATAGACTCATAGCTAACGGTGATTCCACGTTCAGTCAGCAGATCTCCTATATCTCGATGGCTAAAATTGAATCGATGACAGCGCCAAACCGTGGACCAAATGATTTCCGGCGGAAATCGCTGACGCTCGTACATCGTAATTGGTCTTTTCATGTAACAAATGCGCTCGAACGCCACTTGACTTGCCAGTACCCCCACTAGCGATACATTCCACTGCTTAGATTTTTCCCCTTCCGTCCAAACCCGTTCTGAAACTGACTCCGATCCCTTTTTACTCAGCTATACTTAAACAAGCGTATTTACCCGTGGCGAACATTTGAAGAGCGCGCTTTCGCTCATTTTGGTGGCGAGATGGAACTGTAGATGACGTCCGTGAATTTCCCCCGCGACGACGCCAATGTCGTTAACCCGAAAACAGTGTCGAAAAAAGCAGTCGAACCCTTGCAACCCTATCCAACCGTGCAGCCGACGCAAAAAGAAAAAGACACCCCAACCGAACCAAAAACTCAGCAGCGGCACATCGCCAAAGAACGCCGTAAGGGTAATCGTCGCGAAAAAAAGCAGAATGTAATACTGGATACCCGTAGTCATCACGAGCGGCGCAATGCGACGACAAAGACAATCCCTGAAGAAGGAGAGCCAGCTGCGGAGAATAAGGCGGGGATCGATACCTACACTTAGGGAACTTCTGAATAAGTCATCGATCTGATCGGTAGGCAAACGGATAC
>CAZFZX010000180.1:0-8185 GCA_964523765.1 uncultured Enterobacteriaceae bacterium | reverse complement strand
GATGGCGGAAGTGCCGGTCATGCAGGAGCGATTTCCGGCCGACCGCCAGGGCCGCTCTCTGGCATCCTGCCATCGCGGCATTTGTGCATCCCTGCACATCAGATGGCGGAAGTGCCGGTCATGCAGGAGCAATTTCCGGCCGACAGGTATCTACGCGGATTGCCGTTTGTCCTGATCGGATCCTGCGGGCAAATCACCGATATGTTCGCGTAGCGCCTTACGCATATCTTCGACCTGCTTGTAAACGGCATTCGCCGCCGAAAGCTTGTCTTCAAATTGCTTCTTAGCCTGATGCAGTTGCGCCTTTTGAAGGCTGATCTTGTTAGCCAGAGCCATGAGTTTCTGGTAGTGCGCTCTCAGTTTTAGTTCTTTTTTCTTATACTGCTGGTCGTATCGCTTGCGGGACAGTTCCTGCCGTTTGCGTACTTCTATTGCGGCTGCCTTGCGTATACGTTTGATCTTGTCCCGATATTTGGTTTCCAATTCTGCAGTGCGCCTCATGGCCACGCTCTCGACATAGTCACGGATCCGATACTCGAAATCCCGCACGATCTGTGCGATGCCGTCCTCATCGCCAAACAAATCTTCCTCTAGAGTCTCGTCCTGCGTTACCGGCATCGGCGCATGAGTATCAACCAACAAGACATTCGGTTCCTGGGTTGCAGACAACGCCTCGACGCCGGGGGCAATATCGACCACCTCATTCATACCGAATCCGGCTGTGAGATCCGAGGGCCGGCTCCGCGGTGCGCCCGCCGACGGCAAATTCTCCCGATTCTCATCAATCTCGTCGATAAGATCCGCGAGCCGCTGGCCGGTAACGGTATGGGCATAATCTTCGACGGGAACTCGATTGCTCTTTTCCTTATCCCATTCTTTCTGCGAGTACAATCGATCGATCTTGTCAATGGTATTTTCCAGTTTATCGGCGTCCGGTCGCTGGTCGTCCATATCGGGATCCTCGTTTTGGGGTAGTAAAGCTCGCGCGTCCGATCCGGATACGACGCCCGGGAACACGACCACTTTGTCGGAATCGGGGCTGTCGTTCGAAGCGGGTGCGAGCGCGCTCGGGTGTTCGGCGACCATCTCGGATATCGGCTCGTCCAGGTAGTCGGCGTTTAAACCGCGCTCGATGAGTAGAAAAGCACCGACGGCGCTTTGCTTCGGGTCCTCACAGCAAACGATGTATTTCGTCGCCTTATCAAGGCGGGCCGCCTGCAGCCGCAAAACATTAAAAGGAACATTCCGGGCGCGGCGCAACAGATCTTTTGCGTATTCTTCAGGATAGCGGATATCGAGCCACTGACCGCCCCCGTCGATCCGTGCGATCGCCGTCTTCGCACTAACGGCTTGGAGCAGGGGGTCCCGGATCAATTCATCGAAGTCTTCGCGGGACAGACGCATCAACGTTCCGTCCGACAACATCGTGACCGAAGCGTTGCGCGTCTCATTGGCGATGATCGCGGTCTCACCGAAGGCGTCGCCGGCACCGAGATCCGCCAGGTGGATCTCCTTACCCCCGTCGATCTCTCGGCTCACTTCGCAATAGCCGCGTTCGACGACAAAATACGAATCGCCCGGTCCGCCCTGCTCGACGACGACTTCGTCCGCGGCCACGTTTATTCGTTCCATACGACCGAAAACCTTCTGGATGTTGGTCGCCGGCAGCCGCTCAAACAGTTCCGATTGGAGCATCTTAATCATCCAATTGGATGATTTCTCGGATGCGATGTCGCTCACTTCTACCTGGCGGGTCCAGTGAGCAAGTTACCCTCTTCCATCTGCGCGTCAAATTGCGTCCGGGGTATGCGCAAAACCGTGCTGTTCGACACGGCCCTCACCGTATGTCGCTTGCGACCGGGTTTAGCGAGCGGGCGCCTTGCGGCCTTGCTCTCGGCCGGCAAACGCTTAACGACTTTGTCGTTCCACAGGAGTTCGACGGTCCCGTCGACCAGATAGTGGACGTAATCGTCCTGCTGTCGCTGGAGATAAACGATCTGCCCGTCCGATATCGTTTGGAATTCGCAGGCGTCGAGTAGCGCTTCCTGGTTTTCCGGTGGAAGCCGATTGATCGGAACTAGCCGCCGCACCGCGGCTGCGCGGTCTATATTCGTGCTCATTAACGGTAACTCGTTACGCGCCTACGTCAAAAATCTCAGAATACCAATGCCTTACCGATATTTTCTAGTAGACCGGGCCCGTATTGAGAAACTATAGTGCCGCTTAGGGGTTGGAACAAAGCGGTCGGGACGCCCGCCACCGATAAATCGCACCGGCGGAGCCCAATACCTGGAGCCCGTCGAATCTAGAAGCGGTCTCAACGGCAGGGGCGGGAAATCGCCCCCTACCAGCCCCGAAAAGCAAATGTTAACGTCGCCTAGGCTGATCGATTGCGGCTCGCTATAGCGCATCGATGACAACAAACTGGCAGGTCCAAAACATGCGTTACGCCGTCTATGCCCCTATTTTGAACGATTACAGCGATCCGAAACGTCTGGTCGACCTTGCCAAGATAGCGGAAAAGGCCGGGTTCAACGGTTTTTTCATCTGGGACCATCTCGCTATCGAGCCCGACGGCAGCGTGGCGCTCACCGACCCGACGGTTGTGCTGGCGGCGATCGCCGGGGCCACCCGGAATTTGACGATCGGTGCGATGGTGACGCCGCTCGCACGCCGGCGACCTTGGAAGGTCGCCAAAGAGATGGTCGCTCTGGACCAACTGTCTAATGGACGGATTGTTTTCGGCGCGGGAATCGGCGAACCGGCAGAGGTCGAATTCGGGAGTTTCGGCGAAGACTCATCCGGACCTGCGCGCGCCCGCAAACTCGACGAAGGACTCGCAATCCTCGACCCCTTGGTTCGGGGCGAGCGCGTCTCGCACGAAGGCGACATCTATCGATTGCGCTCGATCAGGCTCTCGCCACGTTCCGTCCAGCGCCCGCGGATCCCGATCTGGATCGCCGCCGCCCTCCCCTCCACGCGCGGTCTGCGCCGCGCCGCACGCTGGGACGGCTGCTTTCCGGTTAAGGTCCCGGCGCCGCTCGCACAAGGTACGGTCGCGAACGCCGCCTGGTGCGAATGGTGGTTGAGTCCCGCCGAGCTCAAAGAAGCTATCGCGTTCCTCGCCCGAGAGCGGGGCGGACTGTCCGATTTCTCGATCGTCGCGACCGGCTCAACGAGAGGCGATGATCCGGCGGCGGCACGCGCCAAGGTCGCGGCCTTTGCCGCGGTAGGTGCTAATTGGTGGTTGGAATGGATCGATGATGCCGCCGGCAGCTACCCGAACGCGACGGCGCTCATCGAAAAAGGTCCGCCGTGTTGAATCGTGCGACCGAATTGGGTTTTATCGACAGGGCGTCGTCTCGCGATGCCAAGAATTAAGGAGAAGCAAATGTCGAGCATAAAGACGATTGTTCTGGTAGCCGTTTTGGCCCTTGGCGGGTGTGCGCCGGAGGTGGGCTCAAAGGCCTGGTGTGAGGCGATGAACGACAAACCCAAAGGCGATTGGACCGCCAACGAGGCGACCGACTTCGCCAAGCAGTGTCTATTCGGCGGCGGCGAGTAGGGCGCCTCCGGGAGCCTTCAAGACGAATCGCTAAACGGCCTTTCACCGTAACGATCGGTGAAGGCGAATTCGGAAAGCGGGCGCCGCGTGAGTTTTCGCGGGAACGGTTTTGCAGGCCATCCTATCGTTACCATCGCGGCCGTCGATATGTCGTCGGGGACCCGCAGCAATACCTTGACCTCCGCTTCGACGGCGCACAGCAGCGTCGTCAACGCGGTCCCGAGACCTGCCTCGCGCGCCGCGAGCAATATGTTTTCGATCGCGGGATAGACCGAAGCACCGCCGACGATGCTCAGCCGCCCTAACTCAGTATCGGTCGGGTGAACATCGGCGAGTCGTGCGCAAACGACCAGCATGATTGGAATTTCGTCCATGTGATTGGCAAAGTGATCGGCGTCTTCGAGCAGTTTCGGTCGCGCTTGTACGCGAGTTTCGCCGGCCTCGATACCTTTGACGTAGCTGTTCCAGATGGGCAGGTACAACGCTTTTAAGCGGCGTTTTGCCGCAACGTCGCGCACGGCGATGAGGCGCAACGGCTGACGGTTCCCGCCGGTCGGCGCCCAGCGCGCCGCATCGAGTACCGGTGCGAGAACTTCATCTGACACCACCTCGCTCGTGTAGTAACGGCAAGTGCCGTTAGTACGCATGATCTCGTTCAATTCCATCGCCGTTTCCCGTTGGTGCTGCTGAGCGCAAGAATATCATGTGCATTCGGCTCAGGCTCCAGGATGCGGGATCCTGACTCCTGGAGCCCAATTCCCGGACGCTGAGTCAATGAAAATCCCGCGAGGTGGTCGCCAAGCTTCCCAACATAGCGGAATGATCGAGCAAGCGTTTGGCGATCACATGTACGACTTCGCCCTCGCGCTGCACCTGGCCGATCACCCCCAGCAGCCGCGAGCCCAATACCTCGCGCCGTTGGGATTCGACCAGGCGCGACCACACGATCAGGTTGATCGAACCGGTCTCGTCTTCCAGGGTAATAAAGACCACGCCGGTTGCGGTACCAGGCCGCTGCCGGGTGATCACCAAGCCTGCGGTATGGACCTGGGTGCCGTGTTCACAATTGCGGATCTCTATCGCGCTCAAGTAGGACTTGCGCTCGAAGGAGCGACGCAACAACGCCAGCGGATGGCGGCCCAGGGTCAACCCCGTACTGGCGTAATCGGCGACGATATTTTCTCCTTCCCGCGGCGGCCGCAACATGGGCGTGCCTTCGGCGGTGGCGGCATCGGCGAATACCGGCAACGCCGGTTCAACGCCGAGCGCTTCCCAACTCGCCTGGTGCCGGTTGCCGGACAGACCGGCGAGCGCACCGGCGTTTGACAAGGCATTCAAGGCGCCGCGGTCGAGGCCGGAGCGACGCGCAAGATCGGTTACATGCTCGAAGACTCGCTCGGCTCTAGCCTTCGTCAACCGTGCCGCGGCTGTCTGCTGGAGACCCTTGACCAGCCGCAGTCCGAGACGCAAGGCCGGTTGGGCTGCATCCGTGGCGGACGGCTCCAGAGTGCAGTCCCAATCGCTGTTTCGCACATCGGCGGCCCGTACCTCGACGCGTGCGCGGCGCAGGTCCTGCACTAGTTGTGAGGGCGCATAGAAACCCATCGGTTGACTGTTCAACAGCGCTGCGGTGAATGCCGCCGGGTGGTGACATTTAAGCCACGCCGAAACATAGGCTAACAGGGCGAAACTCGCCGCATGCGATTCGGGGAAGCCGTATTCGCCGAAGCCCTGGATCTGATTGAAAATGCGCTCGGCAAACTCTTCGCTGTAACCGCGTCCGCGCATACCGCGGATCAGTTTGTCGCGAAAGTCCACCATGCCACCGCTGCGTTTCCAGGTCGCCATGGAACGGCGCAACTGATCGGCTTCACCCGACGTAAAACCCGCGGCGACCATCGCGATTTTGATCACCTGCTCTTGAAAGAGCGGCACTCCCAGCGTCCGCTCCAGTACCCCGCGCACCGCCTCGCTGGGGTAGGTTACCGCCTCCTCCCCGTTGCGGCGCCGCAAGTAAGGGTGCACCATCTCGCCCTGGATCGGACCCGGGCGGATGATCGCGACCTCGATGACGAGGTCGTAATAACAGGCGGGCCGCAGCCGCGGTAACATCGCCATCTGCGCGCGCGATTCGATCTGAAAGACGCCCACGGTGTCGGCCCGTTGGATCATCGCGTAGGTTGCAGGATCTTCGGCCGGGACGCTGTCCAGCCGGATACGCTCGCCGTTGAAACCCTCGATGCACTCGAATGCACGGCGTATTGCGCTGAGCATCCCGAGGCACAGGCAGTCGACCTTGAGCAGCCCGAGCGCGTGGAGGTCGTCTTTGTCCCATTGAATGACCGTGCGCGCCGGCATGGCAGCGTTTTCGATTGGCACGAGTTGATGCAGAGGTTGATCGGAGATCACAAAACCTCCAACGTGTTGGGACAGATGCCGGGGGAAACCGATCAGGGTTGCTACGATATGCATCAGTCGTACGATGATCGGATTGTCTGGCGCGAAGCCGACTTCGCGCAATCGCTCCGGGATATGCCGCTTGCCGTCCCACCAGAAAACGTTCTTGGCCAACCGGTCCACCTGCTCCAGACTCATACCGAGCGCCTTACCGGCGTCGCGTACGGCGCTACGCGCCCTGTAAGTGATGACCGTGGCCGCCAATGCCGCGCGCTCCCGGCCGTATTTTTGGTACACATACTGGATGACTTCTTCGCGCCGGTCGTGCTCAAAGTCGACATCGATATCCGGTGGCTCATTACGTTCCTTGGACAAAAAACGCTCGAATAGCATTTCCATGCGCGAAGGGTCGACCTCAGTAATGCCGAGACAAAAACACACCGCCGAATTAGCCGCCGATCCGCGGCCCTGGCACAGGATCTTGCGCGCCCGGGCAAACTCCACGATGTCGTAGACCGTCAGAAAGAAAGCCTCATAGCGAAGCTCGGCGATGAGCGCGAGTTCGTGCTCGACCAACTTCGTCACCTTATCGGGCACCCCTTCCGGCCAGCGCCGGCGCATACCCCGGGTGGTCAAATCGCGCAGGTGCTCGCTTGCTGTACGGCCGCGCGGGACCAGTTCACGGGGATATTCGTAGCGCAGTTCGTCCAACGAAAAACGGCAGCGCCGAGCTATCCGGACACTTTCGGCGAGTTGTCCCGCGCAATAGACCCGCTCGAGGCGCGCGTAGGGACGCAAATAGCGCTCATGATTGGAGAACAACTCGGCGGCCGCCGCCTGCACGGTGACACCGAGTCGGATCGCCGCAAGCGTATCGGCGATCGGATAACGGTCACGACGATGCATATGTACGTCCCCACAGGCAACCAGCGGCATACCAAATGTCGCGGCGAGCCCCTGCAGGCGTTCGGCATGATGCCGATCGGCACCGCCATAGAAGTGCTCGATCGCGATCCAGGCACGCGCTTCAAAGGTATCTGCGATCCAGCGCCCAGCAACCCGATCAGTATCTTGCACACCCGGGAGCCATAAGACGAAAACGTGCGTCGCCACGGTTTCGAGGTCGGACCGATTGATCCGATACGTTCCCTTCTCACAGCGGCGGCGGCCCAGCGTGACCAGCCGGGAGATCTCACCATAGCCGCGTTTGTCCGGTGCCAACAGTACCAGTCTGGGTCCCTCCTCAAGTTGAATCTCGGTCCCGATAATGAGATGCAAACTGACCTTTTTTGCCGCAACGTGTGCCCGCACTACGCCGGCCAGCGAACATTCGTCGGTGATCGCCAATGCGTCGTAACCAAGACGATGCGCCTCGTCGACGAGTTCCTCGGGATGGGAGGCGCCCCGCAGAAAGCTGAAGTTACTGACACAATGTAATTCCGCGTAATGCGGAGGGCCGACGGCATGAACACACATGGGCAACGTACAATACTGTTTATTTATACAGTATTATGCCCGGGCTCGATATTCGAGATCAAGCTCATAATGGCTCGACATGGCGCAACTTACTTGCCAAGATCGCGTCTACGATTATGGGCGATGCAGTAACGCAACACGCCTACTCGGCAATCCGCTCCCTCAATATTCGTAAGGAAAGAGACATATGAAGCTAGGAACTTTTCAAACCCTGATCATTGCGGCCCTCCTGTCGGTGCTGTACTCCGCCAATGCGGCCGCCGCCGGCGGCATCGAAGTGGGGATCCTCACCTGCAACGTCGTACCCGGCTCCCGAGTCAACCTGCTCATCCGCTCCACCGCCGATGTCGAATGCACGTTCGAAAACAACGGCGTCACGGAGCAATATAAGGGCGAAACCGGTATCGCACTCGGTCTCGATCTGAGTTTCCGGAGCAACGAAAGAATGGCCTTCACGGTCTTCGCCGCGGCTGACGACATCGGCCCCGGCGCCAAAGCGCTCGGCGGCAGATACGTCGGCGGCCAGGTCTCGGCGGCCGCGGGCTTGGGGCTCGGCGCGAAAGCGTTGGTCGGGGGCGGAGCCAAAAGCATTGGTCTGCAACCTCTAGCCCTTGAAACCAGCACCGGGATCGGTATCGCGGGCGGACTCGGCTTTCTCTACATCGAACCGCAGTAAATCGCGATCGGGGTCCGGCCCTGAGGGATCCCCACAAAATCAAGATAATTCGAAGGCGTAGTGTTGCACAT
>CAZFZX010000179.1:0-8229 GCA_964523765.1 uncultured Enterobacteriaceae bacterium | reverse complement strand
CATGAATCGCGACCGCAGCTCTCAAATCGATGCCTTATTCAGACGTTCCCTAAGACCACTGACGCTTTGCGGCGCGGCTCCTCAAGGCCGGCCGCGATTCCAACCTTGTCACCCGTCGCGCCGTACGCTACGGTGACTCGAACAAGAACCTGCCTCGCACAAGGCAAGCGCGCATCATTCATGTTTCGTATTCGGGAAAGGAGGGAGACCGATGAATCAAACAAATCACGAAGAAAACACCATTTTGTTACAAGCGGGAGTGAGCGTATTACTCCTCACGCTAGTGCTAGCGTGGACGCTGGCTTTTGCCCGAATCTTCCCGATCGAATTGATCGCCGATAGCGTCAAGGATTACGACCGCCTCGTGCAGGGACACATCGACTACCTTCTGATGGGGGCGCTGCTGTTGGGGTTCTACGGGGCGCGGGTACCACTGCCGGTCACGGTGCGCAGCGCGATGGCTATCGGCGCATTCACGAATCCGGCGGGTTTTATCTATTTCGCTTTTTGGCCGGAAGGCCTCAACCTTGCGATCCAGGTAGCGACCATTTGCAGCTTCATCATCACCAGCTATGGTTTTGGCATGGCTTGTATTCTGGCGCTGCGCTCGACGCTGAACCGCGACGCCGGGGCAGCTGCCGGGGAGCCGGCGCCGAGCTGACGGGCCGCGTTATCGTCGACGGATCCCGCGCCGGTCGAGACCGGCGTCCTGCGGCCGCTCATGCAGCCAAGAAACACAGCCTACGAATACGGCTACGTCAGCCGCCTGCTGCACTGGGCGACCGTCGCACTCGTCGTCGCGCTCTTTGTCAACGTCAGCGGGATCGATGATCTTGCCGAAGGCGCTGAGAAAACGGCGACGCTGAAGATCCATGCCTCTACCGGCCTGGTGTTGTTGGCGTTAATGACGGCGCGGTTGGCGTGGCGCTTGACCAGCACGAACCCTGTCGAGAGTTATCGGATCGCGGCGTGGCAGCGGTGGCTGGCGTACAGCGTGCACCGAAGCTTCTACACACTCCTCATTGCCCAGTGCCTGGCCGGGATGTTGGCCGTAGCCGCGGATGGTTCGCCGTTACCGATGTACGACCTCGGCCAATTTCGTCTGCCGCTAGGAGCGCATCCGCAAACGCATGAGGCAGCGCTCGCCGCCCACGATGCATTGTCGACGCTGCTGTTACTATTGGTTTGCATCCACCTCGTCGCCGCGCTGTCACACCAAATCTTCGGTGTCGTCGATCGGCGGTAAAACTATACGGTGGGAATCGCGCTTTCCAACTCCCCGGCCGCATGTAAACGCTGGATCAAGATTTCGGTCTGCGCCTCATCGAGTTTATTCCCGGCTTCATCAGTTACGAAAAAAACATCGACGGCTTTCTCTCCGAACGTACTGATATTCGCGCCCCGAATATCGAACTCGGTTTCGGCGATCGCCGCCGCCAGATCCGCCAGCAGACCCGTACGGTCGGCCGCAACGACTTCTATCGCCGTAATACTTTTAGCTGCGGCTTCCAGATGTCTCACCTGAACCGGCAGGGCCTGCATCAACACGTCGGGCTTAGCGGAGCGCTGAACCAGCGGCGGCTCCTTTCCATCCAGCACTTCCTCCAAGCGCTTGCGCAGACGACCGAGTTGACCGGTATCGCTCAGCGCGGTATCGCGGCCGTCGGTAACGTGGAATTCATCGAGGACGCGGCCGTCCCGTAGCGCATAAGCGTGCGCCGCCAGTGCTTTGGTCTTCGCGTTCGCGAGCGTCGCGGTGAGGTGCGAAAACAGTTTTGGTCGATCAACCCCCCAGACCAGCACCTGGGTATAGCCGAGCCGTTCATTCACCGACAGATAGGCGCCCGATTTCCGCGCCAATCGGCGGCACAAATCGAGCAGCACGGTAGGTGGGAAACTCAGGGTGCAGGTATTCGACAATACGGCTAACGCCTTGCCCACTTCTTCCTTTTCCTCGCCGACGCACATACCGAGCACGCTGTCCCGACGCGACTCGAGTCGCTGCTCTTGATCCGCCGGCGTCACCTGCCCGGTACGCAGGCACGCCTCGGCGCTACGGAACAATTGAGTGAACAGAAACCCCTTCCAATCGGTCCACACGCCGGGGCCGACGGCCGTGACATCGGCCACGGTCAGGAGAAACAGATACACCAGACGCTCGCGGTCGCCCACAAAACGGCTGAACTCGACGATCACCTCCGGGTCGGACAGGTCGTAGTGCTGCGCCGTTTTCGATAAATCGAGATGATAGCGTACGAGCCAGGCGACCAGGTCTGTATCGTCATTCGAGAGACCCAGTCGCCAACAAAATTTGCGTGCGAGCCGTTCGCCGAGTCGTGAATGGTCGACCCCGCGACCCTTGGCGATGTCGTGGAAGAGCAGCGCCACGAACATCAATTCTGGGCGCTGCAGTTCAGCCATCAACTTCGACGCCAACGGCATTTCAATGAATTGTCCTTCGTCAAGCTTAAAGTCGCGCAGGATATCGATCGCTCGGACGGTATGCGCGTCGACCGTGTAACAGTGATAGCGATCGAACTGACCATGTCCTGTTATGCGGCCGAAGTCCGGAATAAACCTTCCCAATACTCTGGTTTCATGCATCTGATTCAGGACGGTGGCGACATTCCGAGGGGAGCGCAGGAGTTCCAAGAACAGATCGTTGGCCACTTTGGATCCCCGCAGCTTCGCGTCGACTAGGAACGCTTGTTTGCGGATCAACCGTAATGCGTAACTGTCGAGGTAGCGATGTTCTTTCTGCGCCTCTACGAAGATGCGGATCATGTTTGTCGGATCGGAGGCGAAAATATCCGTGTCGGCGATGGTGATTTTGTTGCCGCGCACGAGCATGCCGCCCCCCAGGTCGACTTTTCGACGCCAACGGCGGGGCGGATGGATCTGCTCCTCGAAATGCAGCACAAAAATATCGGTCAGGTCGGCGATAGTCCGTACGTTTAGAAAATAGTTTTTCAGGAACCGCTCCACGGCACTCAATTTCGCGCTATCGCGAAAGTGCAGCATCGTCGCGAGTTCTGGCTGATGTTCGAAACGAAGCCGGTCGTCCTCGCGTCCGGCCAGCAAATGCAGGCCCGTACGCACGCGCCAGAGAAAATTTCGTCCGCGGACGAAACCGTTGAACTCCTCCTCGTCGACGACCCCTTTACCAATCAACTCGCGCGCGGTCTGCACACCGTACCACGCCATCGACAGCCAAAAAATGGTGCTCGCATCGCGCAGTCCACCCTTGCCGTTTTTGATGTCGGGTTCCATGAGAAACGCGGTATCGCCAGTGGTGCGACGGCGTTCCGCGAACTCCTGCAGTTTGCGCGCGCAGAAATCGACCCGCTGGCGTTTGCTCCAGTGCCGTTGGCCGCAGCGCTTCTCGACTTCGGCATACAGTCGACCGGGTCCAGCGAGCAAACGGGACTCGAGCAGCGCGGTCCGTGCGTGATGATCGTTGCGGGCATGGTCCTGGGTACTAACGGGCGTGCGCAACGCATGTCCGATCTGCACCCCGCAGTCCCACAGCGCGTAAAGAAAGCGCTGGACGGCTGCCTTCACCTGTTCATCGTCCGGATCCGGAGCGAGAAACAACAGATCCCAGTCGGAATACGGAGACAACTCTGCGCGTCCGTAACCGCCAACGGCGACGATGTCCACTTGTTCGAGTGCCGCGCCGCCGGCCCGCCGCCACAGGTCGATCAACAAAGCATCGACTTCGGTGCTGATGAATTTCACCATCGAACGACCGCTCTGGCGCGCATTGAGTCGCCGCCGGGCGCCCGCCATGATGACTTGACGACCTACCGCAACATGCTTCTTTAATGCTTCATCGGTCACGGTTTCGCCTTCTAAACAGTATCAGAGACCGCTCAAGTCCCAGTCTTCGACCCTTCTCGTATCCATATCGTACGCTACTAGGCGGTGGTTGTTCGTATCGGCGATCAAGACAAGCCGTCCGAGCACGGCGAGGCCGCCCGGTTCGTTCAGTTGCGCCTCGGGCCCTTTGCCGCTGCCGCGCCCGGGCGCGCCCGTACCTACCAGCGTCTCCACGAGCCGTGAGTCTAAATCCAGCCGCTTGAGCTTGTGATTAATAGGTGTCGGCGATCAGTACGGTGGCCCCATCGAGCGCTACGACGCCGGTGACATGCTGCAGCAGCGCCTGGCGGAATTTGCCGTCCTGATCGCCGAAATCATGTAGACCGGTCCCGACCAATGTTTCCACACGCTTCGCTTTCAGCGCGATCCGGCGGACCGCCGAGTCTTCCGCGTCGGCGACGTACAGCCAGTCGCCCGCGAGGCTCAAACCGCTCGGTTGGCTGAACTCGGCCCGGTGCAAGCGGCCGTCGGCGATACCTTCCCGACCACTGCCGGCGAAGCGACTCAACTTACCGGTCTCCACGTTCAGGCGCCAAATCTGGTGGTTGCCGGCCATTGCGATATACAGCCACGGAGCGTGCAGGACCAGATCCCATGGCGAACGCAAACCGGTCTCGAGCGCATCAAACTCGCCGCGACGCGCCAGTTGCGCCTCACCGGTGCCGGCCACCGTAATGACGCTGTCGTCGGAGAATCGGATAAAACGGATCTGATGATTACCGGCGTCGGCCACGTATAATCCCGCGGCGGCAAAAGCGAGGCCTTGCGGCGAAGAAAACTGCGCGGAAACAGCGCCCCCATCGCGCGCGCCGGACTCTCCCGTACCGTAGATTCCTTCGACCTCACCGTCGTGATTAGTCACGATGATCCGGTGATGCAGCGAATCGCTTATCGCTACCCGGTCTGCGGAGACGGCGACCTTACCGGGTGCTGCCAGCACCGATTGAGCTAGGCGATCTTTCTCCAACACAATCGGTAATGGAGCGGAATCGATGATCGGTTCGTGCTCTTTGATCAGTTCGGTCGTAACTTCGTCCAGCAGGTCGTAATGGCCTTCTCCCTCGACCGCGCCGACGATCCGCCCGCGCGGATCGAGTACCACCAGCGTCGGCCATGCGCGCACGCCGTAGGTGCGCATTGCCTCACGTTCGGGATCGCTGATAACGGGGTGCCGCCGGTCATAGCGGACCACGACGCTGCGCAGCGTCTCGAGATTTTTTTCGTTGTCGAATTTAGGTGAGTGGACGGCGATGACCGCGATTTTGTCGCCGTATTTGTCTTCGAGCCGGCGCAACTCGGCGTTGACGTGGATGCAATTGATACAGCCGTAGGTCCAGAAATCTAAGATAACGACCTTACCGCGCAGATCCTGGACCGTGAGTGGTCTCGCAACGTTCAGCCAGGCGAGGTCGGGATTGAATTCCGGCGCCGGCCGATAGTCCTTTTTCGCAGGTGTCGCGGCGCCGCCGCCCGCCGCCGTGAGGAGAACGAGTGGCAGCACTATGGCGAGCCACGAGCTCTTGCCCAATCCGCAGATCGTTCTATTTCCGGTTCGCAATTGGCGTCCGTTCGTGGTGAGCAGAATGCGTTAGGACAACTCGGTCGGAATTCAGTTCTGTCGCGGTCACGACCGCCCAGCCTCCTTTTCTTCCTCCACCCGCCATCAACCCCAATAAAAAGATCATCGGCGGCGACGCGAGTAATCCCGAGGTCGCTTCCAGCATGCCACGATCTCCACGACGGTGTCACACAGCGCGTCTTCCTGCGCCGGGAAAATACGTACTGCGCGAACGACGCCAGGACCTGTCGGCAGGAATCCATCAGACCGGTGGAAGCAATATCCCGCAACGCCGGCGCCGAATGCTTGCAGCTCAGCACCTGCTCCTCGCCGCCCAACTCGTCTAAGCCCGATGTCCTCCCCCCCCTTTTTCGCTGCCTTCCGATCGAGGCCAAGACGGAGCCCCCAAAGCCCAGAAATGAACGATAATTACGGACGTAGTCTCAAAGCCCTTGCAATTTACGCGTATCTATTCAGGCTGTGCCCAAGGCGTGAGTCGTTTCCGGTCACCCGAGGTCCCGAGACCCTTCGGGAATAGGCTTTGTTGCCGAGGTATTTCATGTCCGACTCGATCAAAAAACACTTAGACCGCAATGTGTGGCTCGAGAAAGCCGTCGACGTGCTGTTTTCGCATGGCATCGGTCAGGTCAAAGTCGAGATCCTGGCACGCGAACTCGGCGTAACAAAAGGCAGCTTTTACTGGCATTTCAAAAACCGTGACGAACTCCTTCACGGCATGGTCGATTGGTGGCGAGACAAACAGATCTCGTTTTTGGAAAACCTCGATCACCGGCGCCTTGACAACCCCACCGGCCTCATCAAAGCAGTGATCGGATTCACCAATCACACCGACGATTCACGGCACGATCTGGCCATGCGCGAATTTGCACGCTTCGATGAATACGCAGCAACCGCGGTCGCGGAAATCGACCAACGGCGGATCGATTACTTATCGACGTTGTTCCGTGCGGCGAATTTCGACGTGGCCGAATCTTCCTTGCGTGCCCGAGCGCTTTATTTTTATCAAGTCGGCGAGTACACAACCTCCCTTAACATGGATCCGGAATTGCGCGACGAACTTGCCGAACGCCGCTTCAAGTTGTTGATATGCAGACCTTTAGACGAATAAGGCCCTCACCCGGGTTCTGCGACGACGGTTTTTCGGCTGACCAGCACCAGGGAACCTCCGATTAATTCATAGAACGCCGCCTCGCGCCCAGAATTAATCAGAGCTTCCCTAGGTGATCGGCGCGAATTTACATATCGGCAAGTCCCCAACGCAGTAACGCCGGCAAAAGAATTTGGAGATCCCCGGCGCGATTTGCAGGCGATTTTCCAGAGCGTGGCCGTTCCGCCGCCCAACGTACGGATTGTTTCTCCAGACGTTTTTCAACGCGCTACCGGTCTCGGCACTCCCGACGACTTTATACCCCCGGCGTGACCCTTACCGCCGGCTCCTGGTATGCCGACATCATCGGCAACGGTCGCGCTTCGACGGTTTTTGCTCCCGCGGTCCGTCGAATTGTCAACTTTCTTTACAAAAAAGGGGCTCCCCAAAGCCCCTTTTTATCAGTTTCTTTACAGTCGAGCTCCCATTCCTATTCCGAAACACAATGTAACTTACTGATAATAAACAAACCCCGATGACTTGGCTCACAATTTGCAACACTTCCGGGTTGACCTCGGCGCTCGCGGGAGAATCGATCATCTTGAGAACTCACAATTCTCGCAGCGCACGGACCAAAACGACTAAGGAGTGCCCTCATGAAACGACACATCCCCGTAGCCCTGATACCTTTGCTGATGTTGGTGTCGGCGGTTGCCCAGGCAGGCCCGATCTACTTTTTCGGCGACAGCCTCACCGACTCCGGTAGCCCGGTTGTACCGCTGGGCACCACCAGTCCCCCGTACACCGGAAGCGAATTCTCTAACGGCGACGTCTGGGCGAAGACGGTTGCGGCCGCCCGGGGACAATCTGTGGTCTGGGGCGGTAACAATTTCGCAGTCGCCGGCGCCGTCAGCGCCGATTTACATACACCCACGAGTGCGGGTCAACTAGGTATCACAATGTCGCAGACGGACCATTTCCTGGCGACTCATGGCGTCGCCGATCCCTTGGGGCTTTACAGTATCTGGATGGGCGGTAACGACTTTTTGGGCTACCTTGCCGACCCCGCGCCGCCCCCTCCCGATATTTTTATCGGCGGGATACTCGGCAACATCCAGCTCGGTATCGAGGCGCTGGAAGGCGCCGGGGCAAAGAAATTTCTGCTGATTGATATGCCCGACGTCAGTGTCTCGCCCGGAGTTCCTGATCCGGCGAAAGCATCAGTGCGCGCGTTAGTGGAGGCATATAACGACGCCCTGTTTACGGAGTTGGTACCATTTCTGGAAGGAACGCTCGGGATCGATGTCTGGACGGTCAGCGTCTTCGACTTGTTGGCAGACAATGCCAGTATGTGGCTGGACATGACGTTTACACCGGGCGTAGACCCCGGGGAATCGGCCATGCCGTTGTGTGTCTTTGCCGATTTTTATCCGCTTGATCCTGGCTACGATTGTTTCGAAGATCCGGCGGGTGACACATCCGCATTCCTGACCGTCGACGGGATCCATCCGACCAAGGAGGTCCACGCGATGATTGGCGGTGCGGTGGTTGATCATATTCCGGAGCCGGCGACCCTCACACTCGTGACGCTCGGTCTGGCTGGTTTGGGAGTTCGCGCCAGAAGAAAAGCCGCCTAGCCCGCATATTGCATGAGTGTCGGTGATGCAGCTGCATATGGGTTTGA
>CAZFZX010000178.1:0-8476 GCA_964523765.1 uncultured Enterobacteriaceae bacterium | reverse complement strand
TTCCCGATCATTAACTATTTGTTATTGATCGCTTTTTTGTGGGGAGCTGTCAGTATCTGACCCTAGTTTCAGTCCAGCCTTTTGGATACGCCGACTCCGTATGCGGGATCGGCTTTTATGAAGTATCCAATTTGGCGGCGCTGAATGTCCTCTGGGACGCCCGCCATGGCGGCAGCGATGGTTTCTATCAGACGGTCTTGTTCGTCCTTCGGCATGATCCGGAACAGGTTGCCGGCCTGGACAAAATCGTCGTTACCGTCTCGGTGATCGTAACGGTCGGCTACCGTACCGATCGGCAAAGGTGGTTCTTTCCCCAACGGATTCTCTACGGGCCCATCGAAACTGTTGGGTTGATAGTTGACGTTTTTGCCGTTGTTTCCGTCGAAACGCATGGCGCCATCGCGCTGGTAGTTGTGCACCGGACACTTCGGCGCATTGATCGGCAGAGCCTGATGGTTAGCGCCCAACCGGTAACGCTGCGCGTCTCCATAGGACAGAATGCGCATCTGTAACATCTTGTCCGGACTGTGACCGATACCGGGCACCACGTTGGCGGGCGTGAAGGCCACTTGTTCCACTTCCGCGAAGTAATTCGCCGGGTTGCGATTTAATTCCAGCCCGCCGACCTCGATCAAAGGGAACTCGGCATGTGGCCATACCTTGGTCAGGTCGAACGGGTTGTAGTCAGTTTGTTCCGCCTGCGCCTCGGTCATGATTTGGACCATGAGTTTCCAGCGCGGGAAATCACCGCGCGCTATCGCCTCATAGAGATCGCGTTGATGGCTTTCACGGTCCTCGCCGATAACCTTGGCTACTTCATTATCGCTATTGGTCTGATGTCCCTGTACGGTCTTAAAGTGGAATTTGATCCAGAATCGCTCACCTTCGGCATTATTCAAGCTGTAGGTGTGTGATCCATAGCCATTCATATGGCGATAGCTTTTGGGCTGGCCACGATCCGACATCAGGATCGTGATCTGGTGCAGTGCTTCCGGCGAATGCGACCAAAAATCCCACTGCGTGGCGGCGTCCCGCAGGTTGGTGCGCGGGTTGCGCTTCTGGCTATGGATGAAGTCCATGAACTTATACGGGTCGCGTACGAAGAACACGGGCGTGTTGTTACCGACAATATCCCAGTTGCCTTCTTCCGTGTAGAACTTGACGGCGAAGCCACGTACATCGCGTTCTGCATCGGCAGCACCTTTTTCGCCAGCGACGGTGGAGAACCTGATAAAATACTCGGTTTCCTTACCGACTTCGAATACTTTGGCCTTGGTGTACTTTGTAATATCGCCGGTAATGGTGAGCTTACCGTAAGCGCCGGAGCCCTTGGCGTGAACCACGCGTTCAGGAATGCGCTCACGATTGAAGTGCGCGTGCTTCTCGAACAGTTGCCAGTCCTGGGCCAAGAGCGGACCTCGGGGTCCGGCCGTTAGGCTGTTCTGATTGTCGGGTATCGGGCTGCCGTTGGCAGCCGTCATGATAAGAGATTTTGACATTTATCCGGTCGGCCAGTACGGCCGGGCGTGATCGTCGGCTACCACGGTAGCCTTCCCGGCGGCTGGAGCGAACGTATGATCGCGCACGAAAGCCAACTGTTCCCGTTGGACGACTCGCTGTCGGACCGTACCGCGGTGCTGATGGAGCCGCTTTCGATAGGGATGCACGCGGCACTGAACTCGCGCCCCTTTGGCGGCGGTCCGGCGCTCGTCATCGGTAGCGGCCCGATCGCTTTGGGCACCATCTGGTCGTTGCGCGCGACGGGATACGACGGCGAGCTTCTCGCACAGGTCAAGCGACCCTACGAGGCCGACATCGCACGAAGTCTCGGGGCCAGTCACATCGTTTCGCCCGGCGACGAAGCACGCCAGGCACTCATCGACACCGGCGCCAAGGGCTACAAACCAATAATAGGCGAGGAGGTTTATGCCGGCGGCGGTTTCCCGCTCATCTTCGATTGTGTCGGCAACGGTGAATCGATCCGCCAGTGCCTACGTTACGCCGCTCCGCGCGCCCGCATCGTACTTTTGGGCTGCGCCTCCGAGATCCCAAAGCTCGACCTTACTTTCCTCTGGGGCCATGAGCTTGAAATCAAGGGCTTCGTCGGCTACGGCCTCGAGGATTGGCGCGGTGAGCGAAAACATACGTTTCAAATCACGCACGACTTGCTCCTGGAGACGGGTGCCCCGGTCGATAGGTTGGTGACACACACATTTCCGCTCGGAGAGTATCGAAAGGCACTCTCGGCAGCCGCGAACAGGCAACAGTCGAAGTCGATCAAGGTACTCCTTGAACCCGCGGCGTAATCGCGTTCGTCCTGTCGGCAATTGAATTGGAATTCCGGGGACACAACACTCAATTCGGAGCGGCGGCCGGGGTCCCGGTTTTTGTTTCTTCACTTGTCCCCGGGGATGTTATCCGGACACATTGAGCCTTTGAAGAACGCCGGCGGTTCGATCGCGCAAAGCGGCGTCACTTTTTGATAGATCAGACGTCACTTTCATTGTTCGAGCGGCTAAGCAACTCATCCAACGGAAAGGGTCTATCGATACCGTAGCCCTGACAATAGTTGACCCCGATCTCCCGTAACATCCCCATGAGCGCCTCACTCTCAACGAACTCGGCAATCGTCTGCATTCCCATGACTTGCCCGATCTCGTTGATCGATTTCACCATCGCGTGGCTTATCCGATCATCGACAATGCCCCGTACGAACACCCCGTCAATCTTCACGTAGTCGACCGGCAGATCTTTCAAGTAAGCAAACGACGAAAGGCCGCTACCAAAGTCATCCAAAGCAAACCTGCAACCCAATTCTTTCATCTTCGCGATAAACGCTTTAGCCGACCTCAAGTTCGCAATTGCGGCAGTCTCGGTGATCTCGAAACAAATCTTCCCAGGCATTACATCTTTTGCCCCAAGTTGATCTATAACGAAATCACGAAACTTGTCATCCCCCAGAGAATGGCCAGAGAGATTAATCGAAATGAAATCAATCTGGTTGAGAAAATCGGGATACGGCGCTAATGAGACGAACGCCTTCTCGACCACCCAACAATCGATCTGCGTCATTAGATTGTAACGCTCGGCAGCCGGTAAAAAAGCACCTGGAACTATCCGCTCACCCTGCTCATCCACCAACCTGACTAAGAGTTCGTAATTCTTTACCTTAGTGCGATCAAGCGGCAGGATGGTCTGGGCATCGAGGCAGAAACGATCTTCTTTCAGCGCCCGGTGGATACGTTCCACCCATTGCATTTCTCCCCGACGCTCGGCTATTTCGGCGTCTTCCGGCCGATAAATCTGGACACGATCACGGCCTGATTCTTTCGCCATATAACAAGCGGCATCGGCTGCTTTGAGTAGCTCGGTCAGATTGGAGGTAGATTCGTCGATCGCAACGAGACCGATACTCACCCCAACCCTAAAAGAATGCTCTCCCCACGAAAAATGAAAGTCCTGTACAACCTTTCTTAGTGAGGAGGTGACCCGCTGGGCATCGTCCAACGAGCAGTGCTCCATCAAGACCCCAAACTCATCGCCGCCAAGGCGTGCCAGCGTGTCGCGATGCCTTACTATAGCTTGCAATGCTATGCTCAGTTGACGCAATAATTCGTCGCCCGCGGCGTGGCCGCAAGTGTCGTTAACCACCTTAAACTGATCAAGATCCATGTAGCATAGCGCATGTTCACCCTTGTCCGGCTCAACCGTCGCCAGCAACCGTTCAGCGCGGCGTTCAAACTCGCGACGATTGATGAGCCCCGTGAGAAGATCATGACTCGCCTGATAGCTGAGTTGCTCGGTCAGCTCATACTCATGGGTTACATCGTCCTGGATACTAACGAAATGACTGGTGTCTCCTTTCTCATCCTCGATCGCAAAAATGTTGGCGCGACTCCAGTACAGAGTGCCGTCCTTCTTCTTGTTACGAAACTCGCCTTTCCACTCCCCAACGGTGAATAAATTTCTCCACATATCTGCATAGACCATATCCTTCGTCTCTCCTGATTTCAGAAGGCGTGGATTTGCGCCGATGACTTCTTCTCTTGCGTAACCGGTCATTTCGCTGAACACTGGATTGACGTATTCAATATTTCCTTCCAGATCGGTAATGACGACGGCAGCCGAGCTTGAGTCCACCGCTCGCGAGAGCTTCCTCAATTCTTGTTCTGCTTTCTTACTCTCCGTAACATCGATAAGGCTGACGGGAACACTTTTGGAGCCTTCCCTAGTATCGGGAAAATTGAAGCTGACGATAGCGGTGATATCTCGGTTGTCGAACGATCGGTACGATGCCTCGCCGCGAAAAGAACGCTTTCCTTCCCAAAACACACAAAGCCCTTCAACAAAAACGTCGACGGCGTTCGAACTAAAGATCCTGCTAATACTACCGAGAAACTCGTCTTCGGTTTTGGCGCCAAACAGTTCTAAGGTTGCCTTATTGACATCAGTTACCCGGATCAACTTATGCAAATCCGCCGCAGCCTGCGGGTCATCCTTGAGGTGTTGACGTAGATCGGTCACGCCGTCCAACCGCAATTGGCTCAACGCGTCATGCAACGCGGACATATCTCCGTTCCAGATAGAAATTCCCGCGTTTTCAAAGAGGTTTCTGAAGCCGGATTCACTGACGGACAAAGATTTCTCCGCCAGCCGATGCTCGATCGTTTCGCTAAGGCTTCTGGCCATTCCTTCAATCAAGATCCGTTCCTCTGACGTGAACGGACCTTCATCCAACTCCGGGCGTTCCTCCAGATAGTAGACCTCTATCGAACCATGAGGTTCGCCATCGATCATTACTTCACACGATTGCTCCCATTCCGTTTCCTCAAAGGGTTCGGAGACATATTCCTCCCCGCCGATAACAACTTTCCCTCTGGTAATCTGTGGATACTGTCAACCGGACGGAATGAGATCGGCGACATCCTGAAATACCTCTTCCAACGTCGTTCGACTTCGGATCGATTCGGCCACGCCATAAATGCACTGCAACTCTTTAATTCGCTCTCCGCGGTCGTGCAGCAATTTCTGATTTCTTTCTTTCTCTCGCTTTCTCCGCAGCAAAACGACGCACATAAGGACGGCTGCGCACGAAACAAATGCCACCGCCGTTGCGTGGAATGGCTCGTTTTCCCACAGGGTAACGGGGCGCAGGGCATGCAAGACGTTCCCTAAGTAGAGCAAGAAGGAAAACACCGCCACCGGGACCAGGTATAACAAGAAGCGCCCAAGTTTCACCGTCATACCTTACTCGAGCCTATGAAAACTGCCGCGATGGTGTTCAAGATGAGCACCGCCGCTATGGATCAGCGTTTTAGCGTCTGGTCGATTTTGCATTTAGTTAGCCGCCCGGTACCGAGCAACGTGTGGCTCTGAAACATAGAAGCGGCCTCATCTGCATTTCCTAAAGCTCCTGGCACCCGAAACATTACCAACTATGTGTAGAATGCGGTGATGCTAGAAGAGATACAATCGAACCTGTACCGCATCGTCGTACCTCTGCCCGACAACCCGCTCAAGGAGATCAATTCCTACACAATCACCTCGGATGAGCGCAATCTGGTGATCGACACGGGAATGAACCGCCCCGAATGCCGCGAGGTGCTTGAAGCGGGTCTGAGTGAATTGGGATTGGATCGACAGCGCACGGATTTTCTCGCCACTCACCTGCATGCGGATCATCAGGGCCTGATCTCGGCGCTGATGACCTCAGATTCGCGAGCCTATATGGGAGCGCTAGACGCGCCCGCATTTCGGGAGGGTGCGGGCGACACCTGGTCGAAGGACGGGTTCATGCGCAATTACGGCGCGCGCAGCGGCTTTCCCGCGGCAGAGCTGGAAGCGAGTATGCAGAACCATCCGGGATTCAAATACAGTTCCCCGAGCAAAGTGAACTATGCCGAGTTACACCACGGAGATCGTCTCGATGTAGGTGATTATCGTCTGGAAGTCTTGCATACGCCGGGTCATACGGCCGGACATGTCTGCCTTTACGAGCGCGACAAAAGGATATTGTTTTCGGGCGATCACGTACTCGGTGATATCACTCCGAATATTGCCACATGGTCGGACGAGGGCGACCCGTTGGCGGATTACCTGGATAGTCTCGCGCTAGTCGCGCGCCTGGAAGTAGCGCTCTGCCTGCCCGGTCACCGAACTCCCGTGAAAGACTGCAGAGGCCGAATCGAGGCGCTCGTCGAGCACCACCGCGAACGAGCCGATGAAGTACTGCAGATCCTCAGCCGCGGTCCGCGCAACGCATATGACACAGCAGCGGAAATGACCTGGTCCATCCGCGCACGGTCGTGGGCCGAGTTCCCTGTCATGCAACGCTGGTTCGCTACGGGTGAAGCCACCGCGCATCTGCGCTACCTGGAGGGGACAGGACAGGTGGCACGCCTAGATCACGACAGTGAAATTGTCTTTGCATTAGCCGAACGGCGTTGACTCGCGCCCAACGCGCAAACGATAACGGCTGACCCCTACCACTCGTACTGCTCGAGCATCTATGGTCCCCATCAACCGTCCACGAGAACGGTACGGCGAGCGAATCGAGTGCGACCGGCCCTGCCATCAGATGAAAAATGGATTCGGGGCAAACATCAGGATGCGGCCGCCGACCGGTTACGGTCTCGTTCCGTGGCGATATGCCCTTCAGGATCGCGGCCCTGCCGGCACCATTGTTTACGGCGCCCGTTCGACATTAGAATGCACAGGAGTGTGAGTTCTTAGAGACAGGAAACAAGGATGAGCCGCGCCCAAACGAACAGCCGCGCCACGTCGCCGCACGATGACATGCTGTGTAATCTGCCGCGCGCGCGCACGAAGATGGACGAACAGCAACTCGACGCCATCGTCGGCGCGACCTTCCTCAACAGTTATTATCTGTCCGGCGCTCGTTCTTTATTCAACGAATGGTGTTTCTCGGAACCCTACGAAGCCGCCATCCTGCCGCGAGACACCGACCGGGCGCCGACCCTCGTGACCTTGACGTCGATGCTGCCGGCGCTCGTCGGCGGCGCCCAGACCTGGATGCCGAACGTATGTCTCTATGAGTGGTTCAGCATCGACAACACCGTCGAGCCGGCCGATGAAGGTAGCGACTTGGGCGCCGCGATCGGGCATTTCATCGATGAACGCGTCACCGGCAAACTCGAAAACGATATCGTCAGCGCCGCGGTCGGGGCGCTGAAGGATCTCGGTCTGTCACGTGGACGGATCGGCTTCGACGACCTGCGTTTCGCCGGTTCCATTGGCGAACAGCTACCGGACATCGAGATCGTCGACGCGCATTCCTTATTTTGGGACATCCGCAAGGTACGCAGCCGGCGCGAGCTGGAATTACTGAGCTATGCCGCGCGCGCCAATCAGGCGGCCTTGCATACGGTCATCGAGGAGATGCGCCCGGGGGTCAACTGGCGCGATCTGGCCTATCTGTATAAGGACACCTGGACCCGGCACGGCGGTCGTGCAGTATCAGACAAGGGCCTGCTCTGGGGCGGGCGCTTCAAGGGGCAGCATATTCCCGACACGTTCTTCATGCCGGACAATGATTTTGAGATCGAAGCCGGCAAATACTATGTGCTCGAAGGCGAGGGACACGTGCTGCAATACAACGCCGATGCGAGCCGCACCGTTTTCGTCGGTGATCCGCCCGCGGACTACCTCAAGGGTGTCGATGCCGTCATGCGTACCTATGAGGCGCTTGAGAAAACCCTGTTGCCCGGTCGTTCGAGTAAAGACGCCTACAAAACCGGAATGGCCGTGATGGAGGCCGAGGGTGTCCCCTACCCCGGCAAAACGCTCATCATCACCCATGGGGTCGGGCTCGAATTCGTCGAATGGTACACCGGCTTTCCGACGCAGCGCGGCATTCCCGAAAGCTTCGAGTTGGAAGCCAACATGAGTATCGGCATGGATTGCCTCTACTATGGCCATACTCTCGGCACCTTCCACTTCGAAAACGGCATGGTCATTACCGAGGATGGGCCCAGATCGCTCTATGCGCCGCCGAACACCGACACCGTCCTGCACAGGGGCCTGGTGGTCCGCGACGGCGGCACAACAGACAGCTACTGCCCGGCGATCGAACTCCGGCAAGAGCAAGGCGTCCCCGATTGGATGACGCGACGGGAGGCACCGGCGCCCGCGGCTTCGTGGCGACCATTGTCACGTTAAGATTTCGGATCGGCGTCGAAGAATTACCCCAGGCACCCGAACGCAAGCAGTCGACCGTATAGCGTCGCCTTCTGCGAGCGCATCTGCCGTTTTCGACCGGCAGCGCGCCGCTCACGACGGCATAGTCGTGGTCGTTGAGCGAAAAGGCACTATGCCTCCTCCCAGGGACGTCATCCGGACGCATTGAGCCGTTGAACGACGCCGTTCGATGGTGATTGGTGTTGTGTCCCCGGAATTCCGGAATGTAAAGCGGCATTAAAAATTGACCCACCATCGGCGTCGAAAAATGACCCACCAG
>CAZFZX010000177.1:0-8534 GCA_964523765.1 uncultured Enterobacteriaceae bacterium | reverse complement strand
TTACCGGATTAAAGGGGCTTTGCCTTTCTTATTCGTGCAATATTCAGGCTAGTGTGAGGCGCCGCGTCGAACTCGCTCTTCCCCGGCACCCAAGGCCTTTGCCCATAACCCTTTCTTAACCGCGAATTCACGCGTTCCGAATCTCTCCTTCTTTATCCTCAAAAGCGGCTGGGGGATCAATGGCTGTCGAGCCCCCGAAGTATTCGACGTGACTATTTCTGGAGGAAGGATAATGACGATACGAACGAAAATGAATGTATACGCGATAGCGTTCGCCGCGGCCTTCATCGGTGAGCGCGTTGGCGCGGCACCCATCTTGCCCTACTACGGCGCGGCGACGTTTACCCCCGGTGCACCGGTCGACCATCCGTATTTTCCGATGACCGACACGCTGACCCGGACCTACGAGGGAGAATACGAAGAGGGGGGCGAGATCATGACGGAAAGCTTTCGCCTCACTAACGTCGGCTCAGGTAGAACCCTGCTCGGCGTACAGACCTGGACGCAACTCGACGAAGCCTACGAGGGTGAACTGTTGGTCGAGAAAACGAACGACTATTATGCGCAGGATACGGACGGTAACGTTTGGTACTTCGGTGAGGATGTCGAAAACTTCATTTATGATGAAGACGACAATCTCATCGAAACCAATACCTCGAGTTCCTGGCTCGCGGGCGTCAACGGGGCGTTACCGGGGATCATTATGCCGGCTGCGCCTGTCACCGGCTTCAGTTATTTTCAGGAATGGGCCGTTGCCGACGACGCGCTCGATCACGGCACGATAACAGGGGTAGGCAACACCATTACGATCGACATCGGGACCTTTTATAACGTTGTTCAGATCCTGGAAGGTTCCGTACTGGATCCGGATTTCCGTGAGTTCAAATATTACGCTTCCGGCATCGGCTTGATTTTTGCCCAGGAGGACCTGGACGTTAATCAGCACAACCCGGAATTGGAGGTCCAACTGGTCGCGACGGTTCCCATACCAGCCGCGTTCCCGCTGCTGACCTCAGCACTTGTCGGCATGGGGTTCGTCGCGCGCCGCCGAGTCGCCTGCGGTTCGGCGCGCGGCCGCGACAAGCTGTGATCAATCGCGACAGTGCGCGTGGAGATTCCCCTTCCTTCATTGAAGTGATCGGGAACCGGCTATAATTGACCACCGGCGGGCGCGAGGTCCAATCCGCGCCCGCGGGCGGCCAGGTGCGAAGGCTTAGGCGTCTTTCGGGCAGAAGAAGTTGAGTTTATTGCCGTCGAGGTCGCGGAAGTATCCGATGTAGAAGGCTTCGGCCCGAACGCCGGGCTCACCCTCGTCGGTACCGCCCAGTTCGATTGCCTTGGCATACAGGCGATCGACCGCCGCAGGATTTTCCGCGGCCAACGCAATCATCGTGCCGTTGCCGACGGTTGCCGTTTTTTCATCGAACGGCTTGATGACCGCGAACATCGGTTGACCCGGTCCCGTCGCCCAGCCTATGAACCGCTCGTTCTCCATCGCGCGTCCGGCCGCCATCTCACCGAGGAGCGCGTCGTAGAATTGCCCCGCTTTTTCGATATCGTTCGTGCCGAGAGTGGTGTACGCAATCATCAAATATCCTCCGTTGGGTTCGTCGTTATTTCTAAATAAGCGTTCCAAAAGATGTATCACTAACCGCCGTCATCCCGGACTCGATCCGGGGTCCAGTCAAACAATGTCCGCCTGCGGCGGGCTTTATCCACTGGACGCCGTGTCCCTCACCCCGGCCTCGATCCGGGGCCGGGGTGAGGGTGACGACACACGGCCGCCGGCCCGTATTCCGAAACTGATCGACAATTTGGAACAGCTATTGAGAAACGGTCTCAAAATAGTACGCAAGCATGTTCGCGTATCATCTCGCGGCCGCTTCTACTCTCCCATTCTACCTGAATTCGCCGCCGATCGATTTCAGCGGTCGGCGCTCTCCGGTGTTTCGCGCTTTGCCACGTGACGCGGTATGGTGGCGCGGCAACCGCCACGAGGAGAGATAGCATGACCGAAAGCCGTGAAATCGTGCAGCAATGGTTCGACCGCATCGCGGTCGGTGACGCGGCCGGTGCGTTTGCGCTGTTCGCCGACGACATCCGCTACACCCTCAAGGGAACGACGCCGATCTCCGGTACCTATGTCGGCCTCCGATCGCTGGTGGACGATTTTTTCACGCCCTGGCGTAGGCAAATTGTCGGCGATATCGTGCTGACCGTGGACGAACTCATCGGCGATGGCGATCGCATCGCGGCGCGCGCACACGGCAAAGCGAAAACCATTTACGATTTGCCGTACGATAACGATTACGTGTTCGTTTTCGGTCTCAGCGACGGTAAGATTACGGAAGTGATCGAATACTGCGATACGACGCTAGTAGAGACGGCGGCCTACGGAAAGCAGTTGACACCAAGCGCTTAAAGCAAGCGTCCCACCGAGGCTTCACGGCAATGAGTGAGCGAGTCGCGACCGCCGCCACCGGGAGGGTCCCATGGCGGCAGGACGTGCGCGTGATCGCCCTGATTGGGGTCGCGCATCTGATCAGTCACTTTTTTCACCTGATCATCGCGCCCTTGTTTCCGTGGCTGCGACTCGAATTCGGATATTCCTACGCCGAACTCGGTTTCTTGATGACGGTTTATTTCGCCGTCTCCGGCGGCATGCAGGCGTTCGCCGGATTCGTCGTCGATCGTTACGGTGCGGGTGGTACGTTGATCGGCGGCTTGCTGTGTCTCTCTTTAGCGGCGGCCGCCCTCGGATTGAGCCAGGACTATTCGTGGTTCGTGGTCGCGGCCGCGCTCGCCGGGTTGGGAAACAGTGTTTTTCACCCAGTCGATTATTCCCTGCTCAATAGACATGTCAGTACCATGCGGCTAGGACCGGCGTATTCCGTTCACGGCCTCACGGGCGCCCTGGGTTGGGCATTCGCTCCGGTATTTATGGTCGGTATCGCCGCACTATTTGGCTGGCGCGCGGCGCCGTTCGCCGCCGCACTGTTGCCGGTACTTTTCATTGTGGTGTTATCGTTCAATCGTGATCTGATCCGTCACGAACGCGAGGTCGCCGACCCTCATGCAGCGGGCACTCTGGGCGAAAGTTCGGTATTCGAGTTCCTTGGGCGCTCGGAGATCTGGTGGTGTTTCTGGTTTTTCGTATTTGTCTCGGCCGCGCTCGGCGGGGCGCAGCACTTTGCGCCGTCGGTCTTCTCACAGTTGTACGCGCTCGATCTCCAGAGCGCGGCAATGAGTGTCACGACCATGATGCTCGCGAGTGCGGTTGGGATGGCGGCCGGTGGTTGGCTCGTGCTGCGCAGCCGGCGTCTCGAACAGAACATCTCGGCCGCGCTGGCGCTGGCGGTCGCGAGCGCGGCGTTGATCGGTCTTGGGGTCTTCCCTTCATCCGCAGCCCTGCTGTTGATGGGCGTGACGGGTTTCGGGATCGGCCTGTCCGGTCCGTCGCGCGACATGTTGATCCGCTCGGTGACCCCTAAAGGCGCGACCGGACGCGTCTACGGCGTGGTCTACTCCGGGTTGGACGTAGGTATCGCGTTTGCGCCGCTAGTGTTCGGCGGCATGCTCGATGCCGGTTATTTCGCCGAAGTGTTCTACGGCATCGCCGCATGTCTGCTCGTATCGATCTTTACGGCGTGGCGAGTCGGGCGCTGACCGGCGGGGTAAAGCCCTGCGCGTCAATCCTTGCAGAAGTCTTACGAACGTTTTTCCTCGGCTGGAGATTGGGCCGCTTTCGGCTTCTGTGGCAGAAAAAACCGGGTGATCTCAACCAAGAAATGCGGATATAGTCACAGAGACTCGGGTTCGTTTGTTCCCGGCTCCGTTTGATCCGGGAGGAATCTACCTATGGAACCATCGGCGCACGCCTTCATTGACCCCAAAATTTCCTTCTTGAAACAGGCCAAGCTGCAGGCGCAAGTCATCGTTCCGATCCTACACGCGTTACGCGAACGCCTCGGTAAGGCGGAAGCGGACGAACTCCTCGCCGGCGCCCTGCGTGAGTGGTCGCGCGAACAGTTTCGGCGCGCGGCCGAGGCCGCGACCGGCCCCAAACTCGACAACTGGAAGCGTATCTGGGCGGACGTGTTGGAGAAGATCGACGACGGTTTCGAGATGGACATGCTGGCTCAAGACGACACGTCACAGGATTTTGACGTCACTCGGTGCCCGTACGCGGAATTCTTCCGCGCCCTCGACGAGCCTGAGCTCGGCGCGCTGTTATTGTGCGAACCGGATATCCATCTGGCGGAGGAGGTCGGCGGTGAGGACGTTCAGTTCGCGCGGACACAGACGATCATGGAAGGGGCCGCGAATTGCGATTTTCGGATCCGGCTGAAAACCGGTGGCGCTTAAAGCACGCTCCTTTGCGCTGGGGATGTCCGCATGCTAATGATCCGGGCTCATCACTCCCGCCACGGCTCGACCAGGATCTTGGCATGCTCATCCGGCGATCCAAGATCCTCGAACGCCTGCGCCACGCCGCTAACGCCGACTTTCGCAGTAATCAAGGGTGCGGCGTCGGTCACCCCCGCGGCGATATTGCCGAGCGTTTGTGCGAACTCTTCCGCCGAGTAGCCCAGCACGAACTGTAGATTGAGTTCTTTGTTGATCCCGTAGGCGGGCTGAAAGCGATCCGCCTGCATACAGACACCGACGACGATGATGCGCGCGTCTTTCGGAGCCTGCTCCATGATCTGGTCGATGACGCCGGGTACGCCCACACATTCGAAGATGACGGCCGGGCGCAATAGGGGGCCGGTGATCCACGGCGGCGGTTTGTGCGCCGGGTCGTCGATGGTCGCCGCTTCGCGCCAGCTCGCATACGGCGATCCGTGTGCCGGGTCGACGACGATGTCGGCGCCCATGGTCAGGGCAAGGTCGCGCCGGAGCGGCGAATAGTCCGCGGCAATGATCGGGCGGACCTCACGCGTCTTCAGCGCTGCGATCACCGCCAGGCCAACCGGGCCGCAGCCGACGACGAGCGCTACGTCGGAGGGTTCAAGTCGAGCCTTCTCGACTGCGTGCACGCCGACTGCCATGGGCTCGGTCAGCGCCGCGTGTTCCGCCGAAAGCCCGTTGGGTACCGGCAGCAGCAGCGCTTCTGTAAGGATCATGTACTCGCCGTAGCCCCCGGGACTGTCGTTCGAGTAGCCGACGGTGCGGATCCCGCCCGGGCGCAGGAGTACCGGCATCGCGCATACTCGGGCGCCGGTAGCGAGAGTACGTTGTGTATCCGCGCCATAGTCCACCACTTCCGCGCAGAATTCGTGACCCATGACAATGTCACGGCCCAGATCCATATCGAACACGCCGCCCGACCGGCGCGAGGTCTCAACAAACTGTTCGCCGTGCTTGAGCACGTGTAAGTCCGAGCCACAGATCCCGCAGCTCAGCGTTTTGACGAGGGCTTCACCGGGTTCCGGCTCTGGGGTGGGCAGCTCGTCGACCGCCAGTTCCCCGTTTCGCATGACTACTGCGCGCATGATGGGTTGCTAATCTGTCGAAGGGTCGGCGATTATAAAGCAGATCACCGGGCTGCGCCGCCCGGCGAAACGCATGCCGCGCAGCTGCGTAGCCGGTCTTGACGGCCCCAAAATTTTCTACCCGATCTCGAGCCTTCGCCAGCGACCACCGTGGTGTTTTCGTTTTTGCACCGATCGCTTAGGTGATCCCCGCGTCCTCTGCGCAAACCCGACCGAGCGCAGCCCAGTCGAGATCCTGGTAGCCGCGCGCAATGCCGGTGAGGAATTGGTCGCGAACCACGCTCGCGATCGGCATCGGCACCGACATCGCGCCTGCTGCTTCTAAGGCAAGACCGATGTCCTTCAATCCGAGATTGAGCTTGAAGCCGGCAGGTTCATAGCTGCTTTTTGCGATCATTGCGCCGTACGTTTTGTAGACCGGTGCGGAGAACAAGGTGCCGGTTAGCAACTCGAGCAATTGGTCGGGGTCGATGTCGTATTTGCGGCCAAGAGCGAACGCCTCGGCCAACGTTTCGATGACCGAGGCAAGCATGAAGTTGCCGGTGATCTTCACGATGTTTGCTGCTACGGGCTCTCTTCCAACGATGAATGTGCGCTGACCCATGGCATCGAACGCCGGCTGACAACGCGCGATTGCCGCCGGGTCGCCGGCCGCGACGATGAACAATTTTGCGGCCGCAGCAGCGTCTGGCCGGCCGAATACCGGTGCTGAAACGTAGCCCCGATCCGCCGCTGCATGCGCGCTAGCGAGGCGCCGGCCCATGGCTTCGCTGATCGTTGCCATCGAAACGTGTACGCCTCCGGGCGGCATCGCGCCGATCAAATCCTCCCCGCCAAATACGACATCCTCGACCGCGCGATCGTCCGCGAGCATGCTGATCACGAGTTCGTTCGCCGCCGCTTCAACGGCTGATACCACAAGCTCGGCGCCATCGGTGCAGAGCGCCTCGGCCTTGCTGCGCGTACGGTTGTACACCTGAACCCGATACCCGACGCGGAGCAGGTTGCTTACCATGCCGACGGCCATGCGGCCGATCCCGATAAATCCCACGTTCATGCTTGCTTCCCTCCGTTTTTCAACACCGCTTCGCCCGCCTTGTCTCGATCCAAGAGTTGTTCGCGACCAAGGCGTCCGCCGATCATCCTGACACAAAACGCCTAGGCCTACCTGCGGTTGCGATGCTACGTTCGGTACGAGAACCCGGTACAATAATCCGACAACCGAACCGGAGGTTCTGCCCGTGAAAAGCATTCGAATAGGCGTAGCGGTCGTCCTGGCTCTGGTCGCCTCAACGGCGTCGAGCGAGGACTGGTATCCGTCGCGGTTCGGCGCCGACGACACCCTCGGCGCCATCAATCACCTGACCCCGAATCATGTGATCGAAGCGGCAAAACTCGTCAAGACGGGCAAGACGTATGCGCTTGGCGTCGAGACCGGACCCGCCTCGCCGGCCTATCCGCCCCGGTCTTATTCGATGACCATACTGCAGTTGGGCGACGGCACTGGGACCCCGTGGGGTACGAACAAGGCGACCGGCAACGACGACTTGATGTTCACGTGGATGGGGATCGGCAGTCAAATCGACGGGCTCGGGCATTTGGGTATCGACCACGTGTATTACAACGGCAATAAGGCGAAAGACTTCGTCAAAAATACGGGCCTGACCAAGCTCTCGACGGACAAAATCCCACCGATCGTGGCCCGAGGGGTTTTGCTGGATATGGCGCGCCATCTCGGTAAGCCGATCCTGGATGCGGGTACCGCCTTCAATCGCGCCGAAATCGAGGCTGCGGCGAAGGCTCAGAACGTGGCCATCCGTAAAGGCGACGTGGTGCTGTTTCACACCGGCTGGCTCAACGTCGCGGATCAAGACGGCAAGGCATTCATGCGGGGTGAACCCGGGATCGGTGTTGGCGGCGCTGCTTACTTGGCCGAGATCGGCGCGGTCGCCGTCGGTGCCGACAGTTGGGGCGTCGAAGCGATGCCGTTCGAACGAGAAGGTGAATTTTTTCCGGCGCACCAGGAGCTGCTAGCCAAGAACGGGGTGTATATCCTGGAGAACATGGATACCCGTGCGCTCGCCAAGGACGAAGCCTGGGAGTTTCTGTTCGTACTGGGGCAGCCGCGATTCGTCGGTGCCGTGCAGGCGGTGATCAATCCGGTAGCCATTCGTTAAGGGGCGCTGCGGTGAAGATTAGGATCGAATACTGCAAGCAGTGAAACTATGAACCGTGGGCCCTCCGTGTGAGGGACGCGCTGGCGGGTGGGGGCGCCGATGATGTGGAGCTCGTTGCGGGCGCGGGCGGCGTGTTCGAGATCGAAGTCGACGGGGAACTGAAGTTTTCGAAAAAAGAGCTGGGGCGATTTCCGAGTGACGAGGAGCTTGATGCGCTGGTGGCCGGCTGAATAGCGCCGCTTTGATTGACTGGATGCCGGATCTAGTCCGGCATGACGGGCGCCTCCCCGTCATGCCCGCGAAAGCGGGAATCCAGTAGAAGAAGCCCCGCTTGCAGTGGGCCAATGACTTGCTCTATGCCGGCGCTCGTCCGGCACGACGGATCCCCTCCCCGTCATGCCCGCGAAAGCGGGAATCCAGTAGAACAAGCCCCGCTTGTAGCGGGACAACGGATTGACTGGATGCCGGAACTAGACCGGCATGACGGGCGCCTCTCGTCACTCCCGCGAATGCGGGAATCCAGTAGAAGAAGCCCCGCTTGCAGTGGGCCGATGACGTGCTCTATGCCGGCGCTCGTCCGGCACGACAGATCGCCTCCCCGTCATTCCCGCGAAAGCGGGAATCCAGTAGAACAAGCCCCGCTTGCAGTGGGCCAATGGATTGACAGGATGCCGGCGCTCGTCTGGCACGACGGATCTCCTCCCCGTCATTCCCGCGAAAGCGGGAATCCAGTAGAACAAGCCCCGCTTGTAGCGGGACAATGGATTGACTGGATGCCGGAACTCGTCCGGCATGACGGGCGCCTCTCGTCATTCCCGCGAATGCAGGAATCCGGTAGAAGAAGAACAGCAAGCCCCGCTTG
>CAZFZX010000176.1:0-8663 GCA_964523765.1 uncultured Enterobacteriaceae bacterium | reverse complement strand
CGCGGGGATGACGAGGGGGGCGCGGGGATGACGAGGGGGCGCAGGGATGACGCGGGCGCAAATCACCGTCATACCGGATTTAGTCCGGTATCCAGTGGGAAAATGCGCCGCTTACAGCGGCACTTTGTTGACTGGATCCCCGCCTACGCGGGGATGATGAGGGGGGCGCAGGGATGACACAAGCCCAGATTACCGTCATACCGGATTTGGTCCGGTATCCGGTGGGAAAATGCGCCGCTTATAGCGGCACTTTGTTGACTGGATCCCCGCCTACGCGGGGATGACGAGGGGGGGGCACGGGGATGACTTTGGCCGAGCCAGGGGCCGCCCCACTTTGCGGGTCGCGCGCCATGGACTAAAATTCGCGGCGGCATCGGGCACCGGAACATGCCCCGGGGCGGATCTCGCTTCGGCTTTCGTTGGGAAGGAAAATGTTGCGTCCTGCATTCTCCTGTGTATTCCGAAACTTATCGCGACGGGGAAAGACCAATAACACGCCATGTCGAACCAATCAGCCATCATCGAACTCAAACAATACGTCGCGCGACACATCATCGGTCAGGAGCGGCTCGTCGACCGTTTACTGATAGCGCTCCTCGCCGACGGCCACTTGCTGGTCGAGGGCCCGCCTGGCCTCGCCAAGACCCGCGCGATAAAAGTGCTCGGGGAAGGCGTCGAGTGCGACTTTCACCGCGTCCAGTTTACTCCGGATCTGCTGCCGGCCGATCTGACGGGCACTGAGGTCTATCGGCCTCAGGACGGATCTTTCAAATTTCAGCAGGGACCGTTATTTCACAACCTGGTGCTCGCCGACGAGGTGAACCGCGCGCCCGCGAAAGTGCAGTCGGCGCTGCTCGAAGCAATGGCAGAGCGCCAGATCACCATCGGGCGGGAGACCTACGCTCTACCCGAGTTGTTCCTGGTAATGGCGACCCAGAATCCCCTCGAACAGGAGGGAACCTATCCGCTCCCGGAGGCGCAACTCGATCGCTTTCTTATGCACGTGACGATCACTTACCCGGAAGATCAGGAGGAAAAATCCATCCTGCACCTGGCGCGCGAAGAAGCCCGCGATGCACAAGGCGGCGTATCTGCGTCGCAACATGTGATCGGCCAACGCGATGTCTTCGATGCCCGGCGCGCCGTGTTAGAGCTCTATCTCAGCGACGACCTCGAGCGCTATCTGCTCGAGATCGTGCTCGCAACCCGCAAACCCGGCACCTATGGCGAGGATCTCGCCGAATGGCTTGAATACGGGGCCAGCCCGCGGGCGACGATCGCGCTCGACCGCTGTGCTCGCGCGCACGCCTGGCTCGACGGGCGGGACTACGTCGGCCCCGACGACATCCAGGCCATCGCCCCGGACGTGTTACGACACCGGATTATCTTGAACTACGAAGCGGCGGCCGACGGTATCACCGCCGATCGGTTCGTCAACGAATTGATTTCTCGAATCGCCGTGCCTTGAGGGAAACGAAGGACTACTTCCACGGAGTTTTTGGCATTCAATAGGAGGATTCGCCGTTGTAAGCGGCGGCTTTGTTGACTGGATCCCCGCCTGCACGGGGATGACGAGCCAACCCATGGACGGGACGGAGGAGCTGGGATGCAACGACAACCATGCGTATACCTGCTGGCTAGTAAGCGAAACGGAACCTTGTACGCCGGCGTGACATCGGATCTGGTTAAACGAATTTGGGAGCACAAAAGCGATCTCGTCGAAGGGTTTACCAGAAAACACCGAATCCATACGCTGGTTTGGTACGAGGCGCACGAAACGATGGAGTCGGCGATACGGCGCGAAAAAGTCATTAAGAAATGGAATCGCCATTGGAAACTAAAAATGATTGAGGCGGAAAATCCGCACTGGCGCGATCTATACGATGAACTGCTTTGAAAGGGTACGACCAGCGAGCCGCTAATAGCGGCGATTTTGTTGACTGGATCCCCGCCTGCGCGGGGATGACGGGGGAACGCGGGAATGACGAGAGGGCGCGGGAATAACGCGGGCACAGATTACCGTCATACCGGATTTAGTCCGGTATCCAGTGAAAAAATATGCCGCTAAAAGCAGCGCTTTGTGGACTGGATCCCCGCCTGCGCGGGGATGACGAGGGGGCGCGGGGATGACGAATAGGCGCGGGGATAACTAATGGGCGCGGAAATGACACGGGTGGCGAAATAGTGGACGGATGAGTACAACCGCTAGAAATCGATTAAGGTCGGGAGTGGCCGGAAGCGGCGCGGCGGGCAGTACCGCCGACGACGCTCGCCGACGTGTCGAACCTCAACTCAAGGACTTGATGTCGCTTTATCGTCCGGCCAGTTTGCTGCCGTCGTGGGCGCGCTCGATCCGGGCGAATCAATCGGGTGCTTATCTGTCGTCACTGAAAGGGCGCGGCATGGAGTACGACGAATCCCGGCCTTACCAGGCCGGCGACGATATCCGCAGGCTCGACTGGCGGGTCACCGCGCGCACCGGCCGGCCGCATACGAAGTTGTTTCGCGAAGAACGGGAACGACCCGTGTACGTGTGCGGCGATTTTTCACCTTCGATGTATTTTGCGACGCAAGGAGTGTTCAAGAGCGTACAAACCGCACGCGCCGCGGCGCTCATTGGATGGAAAGCGCAACAGTCCGGCGACCGCGTCGGCGGCCTGGTGTTTTCAGCCACCGCACACCACGAGTTGCCGCCGGAGCGCGGCAAACCCGCCGTCATCCGCCTGGCGAAGAAACTCGTCGCGGCCGGCCGGCTACCCGAATCCGCCGCCCCAGCGCCCGGCGCGGGCACGCTCGCCAAGGCCGCGGCAAGGGTCAAACGAATGGCGAAACCCGGCAGTCTCATCTTTCTGTTGAGTGATTTTCGCGAGTTGGACGAAGCCAGCGAGTCGGATCTAGCGGCGGTGTCCCGGCATAGCGATCTGACTTTGCTGTTCGTCTACGATCCGTTCGAAGCGACGCTGCCGAGCGCCAGCGCCTACGCCCGCGTTACCGACGGCAGCGCCGATCTCAAGATCAAGCTGGGCGAGACCGGTTCGAACCAACGGTATTCGGATAATTTCAACGCGCGTTACGAGCGTATCGAAAAACTGTGTAAGGACCACCGCATTCTATTCGGCAAGCTGGCAACGACGGACGAACCGCTGCCGATCCTGCAACGCGTGCTCGGTTTATAGCCCGATGGACCCGACCGAGATCCCTTTACGCGACATTCATCTACCGGGACCGATCTCGTGGTGGCCTCCGGCGACGGGCTGGACGATCACCGCCGGCCTCCTCGTCCTGGCGGCGGCGATCGGACTGATCGTCTGGTACCGTTATCGGCGCCGCCGCGTGCAACGCGCCGCGCTAAACGAACTCTCGGCGATCGAGCGCCGCTATCGCGAACACAGCGACACCCATCGCCTGGCCGGTGAATTGTCCCGCCTTACGCGTCGCACATCGCTGGCATTGGATCCGGAGCGAAACAGCGCGGCGGCCACCGGCGCCGAGTGGAGCACGCATCTCGACGAAATGAGCGAGTCGGGCGTAGCCGACGATCTCATCAAGGCCGCGTTGCTACGCGCCCCGTATCGGCCGGAAGAGACACTCGAAGGCGATCGCTTGCTGGCCGCGTTCCGACCTTGGTTGGCCGGTTTACGCGCGCCGCGCGGAGCGAACAAATGATCGAAATCGCCTGGCCCTGGGTATTACTCGCCCTACCCTTACCCTGGGTATACCGCCGGCTGTTACGAGGCGCGGCCGCCACTGCGACGACGGCATTACGGGTGCCGGCGCTCGCTGATTTCTCGGGTCTCGGCGAGCAGCCGGGAGCGAGCGCTGCTTCGCGAGTCGCTTACTGGCTGGCTCTTATCGCCTGGTCGCTGCTGCTGGTGGCCGCCGCGCGGCCGCAATGGCTCGGCGAGGCGATCGAAATTCCCGTTAGCGGCCGCGACTTGATGCTCGCCGTCGATCTCTCCAAGAGCATGCAGGAGGTCGACTTCGTGCTGGCAGGCAAGCGGGTCGACCGTCTTACCGCGACCAAGAAGGTCGTTGGCGACTTCATCGCGCGCCGCGTCGGCGACCGCCTGGGTCTCGTCCTGTTCGGTACGCAAGCATATCTGCATGTACCGCTGACGTTCGACCGATCGACGGTCAAACAACTGCTGGAGGAGGCAGTCATCGGCCTCGCGGGTCCGAGTACGGCGATTGGGGACGCCATCGGCCTGGCGGTGAAACGCCTCCGCGACAATGACTCGGAGCACAAAGTGCTCATTCTCATTACCGACGGCGCGAATACCGCCGGCGCCATCGACCCCAAACGCGCCGCCGAGCTGGCGGCCAGTGCGGGTTTGACGATCCACACGATCGGGATCGGGGCCGATGAAATCATGATCCGCCGACTATTCACCAATTTCCGCTTCAACCCGTCACGAGATCTCGACGAGGAAACGCTCAAAACCATCGCGGCTAACACCGGTGGGCAGTATTTCCGTGCACACGATGTCGACGAACTGGAATCGATCTACGCCGAAATCGACAAACTCGAACCGGTAGAGCGAGGCGGCGAACACTTCCGGCCGCACACGCCGCTCTACCCTTGGCCGCTGGCCGCCGCGCTGGCCCTAAGCGCTGTCGCCGTTTGGGCAGCTACGCGCCGCCGATGATGCCGGGCGAGCTTGCCGAATTCCACTTTCTGCGCCCGGCCTGGCTCGCCTTGTCGTTACCGCTTGCGTTCCTTCTCTGGCGTTTACTACGGCGGGGGGAGGCGGCCGGCGTATGGCAATCGGTCTGCGACGAGGCATTGCTCCCCTATCTGCTCGTGCAGCGGCGCGCGGGCCGCAGCCCACTGAATCTCGGCTTGTTTGCGGTAAGCGGTATCACGGCAATCATCGCGCTCGCGGGTCCCACTTGGGAGCGTTTGCCGACGCCCGTATTTCGCGACGAGTCGGCACTGGTGTTGCTGCTGGACCTGTCGCGGTCGATGGATGCTGCCGACATCAGTCCCAGTCGCCTCGAACGCGCGAAATTCAAAATCACGGACATCCTGCGCCAGCGGCGCGAGGGCCAGACGGCGCTGATTGTGTACGCGGCCGAGGCCTACGTCGTCACCCCGCTAACCGACGATGTTGCGACCATTGAATCTCAACTCCCGGCGTTGCGGACCGGCATCATGCCGAGCCAGGGCAGCAACGCCGCCAGCGCCATCGAAAAGGGTATCGAGTTGCTAGGCCAGGCCGGTCTGGCAACCGGCGAACTCTTGTTGATCACAGACGGCCTGGGGTTGGCGGAGCTGGAGCGAGCGAAAGAATCTCTCACCAAGGCCGACACACACCTTTCGGTACTCGGCGTCGGCACCACCGACGGAGCCCCGATCCCGGATCAAAGCGGCGGGTTCGTCAAAGACGCGGGCGGCAACATCGTGCTGGAACCGCTGCGACCCGCGCGGCTGCGGGAACTCACCTCTGTTGGTCGTGGTCTTTATCAATCGGTGCGAACCGATGACAAAGACATCAGCGCGTTTCTAAATTTGATCGAAAACGATTTGAATCAACGCAATGCCGCGGCCACGGATTTGTTCGCCGATCGGTGGCGCGAGTTCGGTCCGTGGCTACTGCTCGTGCTCATTCCGTTTGTGCCGCTGGCCTTCCGCCGCGGCATTTTGACCTTGATCGCCGCGGTCGGCGTCGCGGTCGCGACTCACCCGGCGCCGGCGCGCGCCGACTGGTGGTCGACGCCGGATCAAAAGGCCAGCCGGCAGTTCGAACAGGGGGACTTTGCCGGGGCTGCACAGACGTTTGAAAACCCGGCCTGGCGAGCGAGCGCACATTACCGAGCCGGCAGCTACGAGGCCGCGGCCGATATTCCCGACGGCGCCGGCGCCGAATCTCAATACAATAAGGGCAACGCGTTGGCACGGCTCGGCCGTATCGAAGAGGCAATTGCGGCATACGACGAAACATTGACCGAGCGCCCCACCCACGAAGATGCGTTGTACAACAAAGCCCTGCTCGAAAAACTGCTGAAGGAGCAGGAACAACAACAGGAGCAGCAATCGGAAGCTTCGGACGACTCCGGCAGCAAAGACGAGGCGGCGGGAGCCGGCACGCAGGATGAAGGTGGGTCAAGCGACCAGACAGCCGACAGCAAATCGGATAGCTCCGCGCAAGCGAACGACCGGCCTGATGAGGAACGTGACGCTTCGACGTCTTCCGAGGAGAAGGCCGAAGAGAAGTCCGAGGAACAGGCCAAGAAAGAGGATGCGGAGCAAACCGCTGAGGATCGCGTCGACGACGAAGCGCGCGAAGCCGACTTGGCGCCCGAAGCCCAGGCACAGGCGAATTCAGAGATGGAGAACGAGCAAGCGACCGAGCAGTGGCTGCGCCAGATACCGGACGACCCGGGCGGTCTGCTGCGGCGCAAGTTCGAATACGAGTATCAAAAGAAGTACGGCCGCACAAGAAAGCGGGCCCGAGCGTGGTAGGGCAGGTTCGAACGACCACCCGGAATGACTAGGGGCGCGGGAATGACGCGAGCACAAATTACCGTCATAACGGATCTAGTCCGGCATCCAGTGGGAAAATGTGCCACTTACAGCGGCACTTTGTTGACTGGATCCCCGCCTGCGCGGGGATGACGGGGGGGCGCAGGGATGACGAATAGGTGCGGGAATGACGCGAGCGCAGATTACTGTCATACCGGATTTAGTCCGGTATCCAGTGGGAAAATTCGCCGCTTACTAGCGGCACTTTATTGACTGGATCCCCGCCTGCGCGGGGATGACGGGAGGGAACAGGAATGACGAGCGGCGGGCCAAAGACCAGAGACAGGCGATGAACGGGCGAGTTAGTATTTCCGTATCGGTTTACGGCAGCGGGGCAGGTCCGTGATACGCCGCGTTTTGCTCGTGGCGTTGGTAGTTTTTGGCGGTGTTGCGCACGCAGCGAACATCGAGTTGTCGATACAACCGGTTAACCCGATCGCAAACGAATCGTTTCGCCTCGTATTCAGCTCCGACTCGCCCGTCGACGCGGAGCCCGATTTCTCGGAAATCGAATCGATCGTGGATATTCTCGGACGCAACCGCCAAACATCGATCCAGTGGGTCAACGGGGAAAACTCACACACCACGACCTGGGTCCTCGATGTGATCGCGAAGACCGCCGGGGAACTCCGCATTCCAGCAGTCGCGTTCGGTCGCGACCGCAGCCGCGCGACCGTCGTTCCAATTCACCCTGGCGGCAACGGCGCCGTAGCGGCCGACGATGGGCTGATACTCGAAATCGAGATCGACAACAAAACACCTTACGTGCAGGAACAGATCCTATTGACGGCGCGGCTGTTACGGCGGGTGGAGCTCAATGAGGCGAATCTGACCGAACCGAGCACGGACGCAGACGCCATCATCAAACGCTTAGGAAAGGACGCTACTTACCAGACACGGCGAAACGGGAAACGCTACGAAGTCTTCGAGCGCCGCTATAGTATTTTCCCGCAGGCAAGCGGAACCGTCACCATACACCCGCTCACCCTGACCACGCAGATCGTGCGCCCACCGCTGTCGCTGTTCGACCCGTTCCGGCACGCTGCCAAGACGCGTCGTATCGAGTCCGAAGCGATCGTCATGGAAGTGAAACCGATCCCACCGTCGTACACCGGAGACACGTGGTTGCCAGCAAAACGGCTCCGTCTGGGTGATGACTGGAACCCGGACGTCGGCACTGTGAAGTCGGGCGAACCATTGACACGGACCGTTTTTCTTTGGGCCGACGGCCTCAACGCCGGCCAGCTACCCGAACTGCCTATCGCCCTGCCGGACGGCGTCAAGAGCTACCCGGATCAACCGCAGACCAGCGAACAGGATACGGAGCACGGCTTCAGTGCCGTTCGTCAGCAGAAATATGCGATCATCGCGAACGACACCGCCGAGCTCGTGTTCCCCGCCCTATCGATTACCTGGTGGAACACCGACACCGATAGCATGGAAATCGCCCGCCTCGACGAGCGGCGGTACACGGTAGAGCGCCCGGTTCCGGCGGGTGCGCCGGCGCCCGATCTCGACACTACCGACGCCGCTCGGTTGCCGGTCCCGACCGCCTCCCTGGCATCCACCGACACAACGGCGCCGGTACCCGGCGCCGGCTCTTCCGATCGCGTCCTGATCATCGCGATCGTCTGTTTTATTGGTTGGATCGGGACCGCGCTGGTCTGGTGGTTCCGTTCCCGCGGTGGTGCCCGCGGCGTGGCTTCGTCGAGTATCGACGCGACGCCACCGGCCCTGTCGCGCGCACGCCGCGACGTCCTCGGCGCTTGCAGGGAGAACGATCCGGCCGGCACGAAGCGGGCCCTAATCGCTTGGGGAGCGGTCGTTTTCGACGATAGGCGATTGCGGACACTCGGAGATTTGATAAAACGGGTCGACGAACCGCTCGACGAGGAGATCCGCTGCTTAGACGAAATCCTTTATGGAAACACGGGTGGTTCGTGGGACCAATTCGCGTTGCGCGAAGCTTTCGAACACACCGAAATTCAACTTTCCAAAACAACCGAATTGCAACGAAACGTTAATCCCCTACCCGCTCTATTTCGCCTGTCCGGCCATTAACGTGCGACGGGTCACAAATCCCGGTTAAACAAGCTGTAGGCGCATTTGATTCCTTGCTTATGCCCGACTCCCGATCCTA
>CAZFZX010000175.1:0-8682 GCA_964523765.1 uncultured Enterobacteriaceae bacterium | reverse complement strand
CGAGCAGCCACCGCAAACCGATCATTAAATCGTCGTCGACGAGGTAACAGGTACGTCCGAGCATTCGCAACAGATCGAGCGGCGGCACTTCGCAAAACGCACCCTCAAAAACAACCCGTACGCGGTCTTGTTCCTTTTGATCACGCTCCCGCAGCATCGGCAAGATCACCTGCAAAAGCTGGTTGTGCTCTTCTCGCGGGATCAAACCGCCGATGGCAACTAGACAATAAGCATCAACGGCATCGATCAACCAGGGCGTCTTGTTCTTGATGTCGTAGAGCTCGCGCAGGAGGCGCCGGTTCTCATTGAACACGACAATGGAACTTCGCAGCGCTTCGTCGCTTATCTCGCGACCGGCGACTTCCTCGATCACCCGCTGCATGCGTCCGTATTCGTCACGCAGATAATCGACGCTTGCAGATGAATTGGCATTCTGGGGCAGGTACAGAATCTGGCAGGGATAATCGAAATTGCGCCCCCAAATAGCGGCCAGGTTACGCGCCGAATCGCAGATGGGATGCGACACGAACAAATCCAGACCCAGATCTCCGTTCATCGCGACCTCGAGCGAGGTCTTCAGTATGGAGCACAGATACGATCCGAAATGCGAATCGGCGAGCGTCGGGTCGAGCGGTGCGCCGCGGACCTTGACCGGCAGCATGCCGGCGGCGTGAGCGATTTCTTCGGGAAAGTAGACTTGAAAATGTCCCGCCACCTTGCCGCCTTGCTCGCGCCATTTACGCACGGTCGGAAAAGTCTCATCTTCCACCAACTCGCGGCACATATAGAGCAATTCGTCGAGTGGTTGGTCCTGCCAGTCGTCGAGTACGGGCTTCATTTTTTGCCTCCCGTGCGGGCGTGAGAACACCCGTCCATAAAAAGGGCCATTACGAAGTTTAACCTATCGTCATCACAGCTGAAGACCTGATCCGCATACGGGGTCAGCACAACCTCGACCTGCGCGACGAATTGCCACGCGAGTAAACGGGGATCGCAGGGAATAATTTCACCGTTGCGCACTCCGTCACGCAGAATTTCTTCCACGAGATCCGGAAGCGCCTGCTGGTAGGCAACTATCAGCTCGGTTCTTGCTTTCGGCGGAAAGATATCGATATCGCGCCGCACCAGTCCGATCAGCTTCCGTTTGCGCTCCGGCAGGGCCAGAAACGCCCTGATGAGATGCCGCAGTCGGTCGGCACAGCTACCCTCGAATTCGATGGCCGCCTGCCGGTACAGGTTGCTTTTCTTCTCGAAATCACTATAGAGCATACCGAGATAGAGTTTTTCCTTGCTCGGAAAATAGTGATAAACGGCACCCTTCGTAAGCTCCGCTTCGGCGGCGATCTGAGCGACCGTAACGTCGGCGTAGTTGCGCTCGAGAAAGAGCGCTTCGGCGGCCCCGAAAATCCGCTCTATCGTCTCCGGGTTCTTCGGCTTACTGGTTAGCAGCATACCGAGGAGTATGATGCATTCGTATTGAATAATCCAGTGAATATTTCTATTCTATTATTTTATTCAATGAGTTAATGATATTTGCTCCAGTATTCAAATGATTATGAGGTGCATTACATACTCATTGGTATGTAGGTGGTTCGTTTCCAATGCGCGAGGGCGGCTGCCGACGAGCACCGCCCTTTTGACCGAAATCAAACCGGCTCCGGTGGCGACGGGCCATAATGATAGGATGGTCACGTATTCTGGGAAAACCCGACCCGATCGGGTGCGAGCTGTCTAGCCTGCATTATTCATGAACGCGCGAGCGAGGGCGTGGAAATGCCTGTAGATACAAGGCGCGCGGGGAAATCTGCGCGAAGACGTACTGTCTGTACGTTGAGCGCAGATTTGTTCGCGCAACGCCGTAGATGCAGGCAGATCCGCGTCCGCAGCCGTGGGTTCATGAATATTGCAGGCTAGGTACCGTGAAATCCATGCGCGAAAGTGAACCCAGTGAACAGCGGCTAAAGAGCCGGACCCAGACTCTCATCGATGACAGGAGCCGCAACCGGATCGGGCGCCGTGAATTCATGCGACAGCTGAGCGCACTGCTCGTTTCCGCCGGGCTGCCGACGGTCTTGGCCGACCCCGGCGGGGCTGGCGATGAGTCCGCTGCAGCGGACTTTTTTTGGCCCACCATCGAGGCCGTGCAGGAGCACCTCTGGCCGCGGCGCGAGGGTACACCGGCGCTGGCGGATTTTAACGCCACCGCTTATCTCGCCGCAGCGCTGCTCGACCCTCAGATCGAAGCCGGCGAGCGGCAGTACATCAGCGACGGCGTTGCCCCGCTCGAAGCGTTCACGCGAACGCAATTCGAGCGCTCATTTTTCGAACTCGAGGAGACCGATCGCGAAGCTGTCCTGCGTAAAGTCGAAACCAGCCCCGTCGGCCAGTACTGGCTGTCGCTGATCATGTACTACCTCTTCGAAGCGTTACTGACCGATCCGGTCTACGGCGGCAACACCGATGGCGCAGGCTGGCGTTGGCTGGAGCACGAACCGGGCTTTCCGCGACCACCTTCGGCACATCCCTATCCCGAAAGCAGCCGTGCCTGAATTCGACGCCTGTATCGTTGGCAGCGGCGCGGGAGCAAGTCCGGTCGCCGCAACGTTGGCGGGCGCCGGCTATCGGGTCGCGGTTCTGGAAAAAGGCCCGTGGTTGACCGAAACGGATTTCTACAAAGACGAACTCGCATGCTGTGTGCGCCGCGCGTACAAACCACGGCCCGACGAACAGCCGCACGTACTCGAAGATCGAAATGAAGCGGGCGACTGGCGCGCCGCGCCGACCTCGACCTCAGGCCGCGACTTCTGGAACGGGAACTGCGTCGGCGGTTCGTCAAATTTCATGAGCGGCCTGTTTCACCGGCTGAAGCCGGCTGATTTTCGCCTGCGCTCTACCTACCCGCCCATCGACAACGCCGCGGTCGTCGATTGGCCCATCGACTATGCCGATCTGGAACCTTATTACACGCGCGTCGAGCTCGAGGTCGGCGTCTCCGGCCGGGTCGTCGACCACCCGCGGGCAGAACCGCGCTCGACTAACGACTTCCCCTTTCCGCCGACGTCGGAACACCCGCTTTCGGCGCGCATCGATACTGCCTGCCGCGAGGCCGGGATGCACCCGTTGCCGGTGCCGCGCGCGATCCTGTCGCAACCGCTCGATGGCCGCCGCTCTTGTGAATACTCGGGTTACTGCGGCGGCTATGGTTGCTCGTCCGGCGCCAAGGGCGGCGCACGCGCGGCGCTACTGGATCGGGCGGTACGCACCGGTAACTGCACAATCTACCCCGAAGCCCAAGTCTATGGGCTTACGAGCGACGCCGGCGGCAATGTCATCGCCGCCAACTATTATGATCCCGCGGGCGAAACACACGACGTCACCGCGCGCATCTTCGTCGTTGCCTGTCAAGCGATCGAGACATCCCGCCTGTTGCTGCTGTCCACCGGTCCGAAACATCCCGACGGACTCGCCAACGGCAACGGCCAGGTCGGCAAGAATCTGATCTTTTCGACTTCGGTGATAGGCGCCGGCGATTTCCCTTATGCGGAAATGCCGGCGGCACAAGCGCGGGCTACGCAAACCCGCGGGCCGTTTATCAATCGGGCGCTGCAGGACTGGTATGTCATCGAAGACCCGACGCTCGGCGGCCCGATGAAAGGCGGGACTATCGAATTGGTGATCGATCACCCGAACCCGGTACCGAGGGCGAACGCCCTGAAGTGGGATCCAGACGGAAAACTCTTATGGGGTGTACCGCTGCAGGACAGAATGCAGGAGTATTTCACGAGCGCCCAGTATCTGAAGTTCGAGGGCTTCGCCGACTGGCTACCGCATGAGGACTGTTTTGTGGGCCTCGACCCGGACGTCGTCGACAAGTGGGGTTCACCGGTCGCTCGTATCAGGCTCGGCTACCACCCACACAACCGAATAGTCGCCGAGTACCTCGGCGCCCGGGGCGAAGCTGTGATGCGGGTTGTGGGTGCTCGAAACATCCGTTCGCGAATATTCGACAGCCCACCGCCGAACCTCGTGGCCGGCGGTTGCCGTTTTGGCAATTCGCCCGAAGATTCGGTCCTCGACCCGGATTGCCGAGCACACGAAGTGGAGAACCTCTTCGTGACGGACGGCAGTTTCATGCCGACCGGCGGCAGCGTACCGTATACATGGACGATCTACGCGAACGCTTTCCGTGTCGCCGAGCGGATCGCCACGCAACTCGGGTGACGGATTCGGGCGATTAAGATATGCTCATGCGGCAAAATCGCGGCGCATTGGAGCACAATAAATTCGAGTGAAATCGCCGGCGACCGCGCGAATCTTGACGACATGAAGTACACGATCGCGTTCGAAAACGGGCCGACTTTTGCGTGCGCAGCGGAATGCGCCGTCACGCCGGCGATGAAACGTGCGGGGGTGCGCGCCACCCTGATCGGTTGCCTGGGCGGTGGTTGTGGCGCATGCCGCGTACGAGTCATCGAGGGTGACTACCACACCCGGCGAATGAGCCGCGAGCATGTTACGGAGGCGGATGAAATGGCCGGTTACGCGCTTGGTTGCTGCCTCTATCCGGATTCCGACCTCGTAGTGCGCGCGGCACCGAAATCTGAACAAAAGGAATAGGGACCCACGCAAATCCGAGCGCTTGACGATAAACGCGGCATACCGAGAAGTTTCTTGCATTCAGCCGATTGAAAGGAGGATGAGCAGATGGCTATGACAGGTGTATTAAGACCGGGATTCGTTCAACTGCGGGTGCTGGACATGGAACAGGCAGTGACCCATTACGTCGACTACTTGGGCTTGAACGAGGTCTGTCGTGGTGAAGACGGTCGTGTCTATCTCAAGACTTACGACGAGTTCGATCACCATAGCGTCGTGTTGCGCGAGACGAGCACGGCCGGACTCGATATCTTCGCCTTCAAGGTCGACAGCGACGCCTCGCTGTCCACATTCGAACAGCGCGTTCGCGACTGGGGTCTCGATACCGACGAAGTACCGGCCGGCGAACAACCCGGACTCGGCCGACGGATCGGGTTCACGATCCCGTCGGGCCATCGCGTCGAACTCTACGCCGAAGCCGAACGCGCGGATCGATGTCCGGGGATACACAATCCGAAGATCTGGGTCGAGGAACCGCACGGCATGCGCGTGTTGCGGTTGGACCACGGCCTGCTGTACGGACCGAACATCGAGGAAGTCCTTCGCTTTTTCGAACAAGCGTTGGATTTCAGTTGTGCCGAGCGAATCGACGTGGAAGACGGCCTGCTGGCGATCTGGTTGACCGTCTCGACCAAGCCGCACGATATCGCCTTCGTCAAGCACGAGACGCCCGGGAAATTCCACCACGCCGGTTTCTTTCTCGAAAACTGGATCGACGTCGGGAACGCGGCCGATATCATGGTGCACAATGACATCAGCATCGATATCGGCCCGACCCGTCACGGTGTAACCCGGGGGCAGACGATCTATTTCTTCGATCCGTCGGGAAACCGCAATGAAGTCTACGCCGGCGGCTACACCTACTATCCCGACTACCCGACCCGCACCTGGGACCAGCACGATATGGGCAGGGGGATCTTCTACTACGAGGGTGAATTGAACGAGGCGTTCTTGTCCGTCATCACCTGAGCGCCGGCAGTCGATCGTCACCAACGGGGCGGTGAAATACCGACGTCCGCCTACGCTCGGTTGCGCGAGCCTTAGTACAATGAGAACGACGCTCGACTGTCCGCCTGCGGCGGGCTTTACCTACTGGATACCGGGTCAAGCCCGGTATGACGGCGACGATGCGCGGCCGCCGGCTCGTATTCCGAAACTGATCGATAATTTGGAACAGCTATTTCGGATTGCTCCTGCAATCCTTTCGCATTTCCTACGTCTGATGTGCAGGGATGCACAAATGCCGCGATGGCAGGATGCCGGAGAGCGGCCCTGTAGGTCGCTAGGACCGCTCCTGCGGTCCTGTGCACTTTCGCCGTCTGATGGACAGGGATGCACAAATGCCACGATAGCGGGGTGCCAGATCGCGGCCTGGCGGTCGCAAGTCCGGCATGACGGAAGTGATCGATATTTCGGAACAGCTATCCAGGGAACCTCTGAACAAGTCATGACTCGGCATTTTGCGCCCAGAATATCCGGCTACCGCGTTGCAAAGCTTCGAAATAGCACCACTATTCCGTGCGCTTCGCGCCTTGTATCCGAATATTCTGGACACAAGCTGCTCGACCCAGACTTATTCAGAGGTTCCCTAGTTCGTGGCGACGGATCGGAAAGACGGGGGACCGCAACCCCGCGAACTGCCAACCCCACAATGGGTTAGCGGCCGCGGATAATGTTGAGACCACTTCTAGAAGTCATTATCGGTATTTTCACGTCGCCGATCGCTGCTGGCCTCGTCGTCGGTATTCTTTTCATTGCCTACCATTTTCGAGATCGAGGAACAGCTGCTCGAACCGCCTGGCGAGGGTTCGCCGTCGTTGCGGCCGTAGTGGCAATTACGGGCCTCGCAACCCTCATTTGGCTGCGGCTGGTCGAACCTCAACAATGGGATTTCCTTGCCTTCTGGATGTACGCCCAGGTCGCAGTCAGCGGGAACAGTGTGTACGACCCGGCCTCTTTCGGCAGTCTGGCGCTACCATTCAGCCCGGGTGAAGACTTCGTCCGTGAGGTACTGGAAGTGGGTCTCGTGTATCCGCCCCCCTTTCTCGTGATCGTGGCACCATTTGGATTTCTAGGTTTTGTGGACTTTCAAGTCGCCTGGTATGCGGTCCATCTGGCTTGCCTCGGTGCCGCCGGTTGGTTGTTGGGATCCGCTGTCGCGGATCCCGGCGAGAAATGGGCGGGGGCACTGCTCGTCATGTGCGCGCTATTGTGGATCCCCGCGACGCAGCAAACGATCGGCTTTGGCCAGACCAATTTCATGTTGCTGTTGGTCGCCGCGGCCCTCTGGTCGCAGCCGCGACTCCGCGGCTATTTGGTTGGAGCGGGAATGATCATCAAGCCTTGGGTCGTATTTCTCGTGCCGTGGGTTTGGCGACGAGGCGGCTTTTCGCATCTGATCCACGCGGCAATCCTGGTGGTCTTGGCGAGTCTCATCGTGGCCTCTTTCCAGGGCCTTTCTATCTTCTTTGACTACCTGCTTGGCGGAGTCCATTCCCGACTTCCTGCGTGGGTGTTGACACAGCCCATCAACCAATCGCTCTTGGCCATACTGGCGCGTCTGCACCGATCGGCCGGCGTAGAGACCGGTCTACCACTCGGCGTCTACTATTTTATCTGCGCGGCGCCGATCTTCGCGCTGACGGGTTGGCGTTTGTTACGGTCCCGCGACGATGTGCTCGGATTGGCGATCTCGATTCAAGCCGCACTCCTGTTGTACCCAAGTACATCCAAGCATTATTGCGTGCTCGCGATGATTCCGCTGCTCGCACTCTCGCAACGCGCGAGGGCGACCGACTTCCAGGTGATTCTGGTCAGCGCTGCGATCGCGCTCTACGCCACTTTGTCGGCCGGGCCCGCGTTCTGGGCGAACCTCGGCCTGTGGGGGATACTGATAGCCGTGGACGTCAGGAAAAACGGTAATGGTCCGCTTCTTCGCGGCTAAAACCGAAAAAGAGCACCCCGGACCGACGCGTCCGATCCGATGCGGACTGAGATTGTAACGGGCACTATTCGGGATCGGTTGTATCCTCGATCAAATAGACGGGCCGCTGCTTTATCTCTTCGTAGATCTTGGCAATGTATTCGCCGAGGATCCCGAGGCTAATCATGATGAAACTCCCGATTATCAGGAGCGTAAGAATGATCGTGGCGAAACCGGAAACCGCGATGCCCCGAAAAAGAGAGATCACGGTATCGACAGCGATAATGAATCCGAGTAATAAGGTCAGCAGACCCATAATCGTGACTAACCTCAAAGGCGCACTCGTGAATGACACCAAGGCGGTCACCGCCAAGTCGGCCAGTTTCAGAAACGACCATTTACCCTCTCCGCCGGAACGCTCCTGGACGTCGAAATGAAGCTTGACGTCGCGATAACCAACCCATTCGCTTAGGCCCCGGTAGAATCGTTGCCGCTCAGGTAACTCATGGATCATAACGTCGACTACTTCCCGATCGAGCAGCTTGAAATCCGATGAGTTTCGGATCTCGACGCCGGTCAACCGGGACGCTATCGAGTTGAAGCATCCGGCGCGGAACCGTGCGACCACCGAGTCGGGCGTTCGCCGGCGCTTTTCGGCGCTGACAACCTTGGCACCGTCGTTCCAGGCTTCGACCATGTCGGGGATCAATGTTACCGGGTGCTGCATATCGCCATCGATCGTTATCACGCCATCGCCGGTTGCGCGCCGCAACCCGGCGAGGATCGCCGCCTCCTTACCGAAATTGCGCGTAAAGCGGATCCCGCGCACCCGTTGGTCCTTGCGGGCCGCTTCGCGCACGATTTCGTAGGTATCGTCCTCACTGCCGTCATCGACGGCGATGATTTCCCAATCTTTCGCGCATCGCTCCAGAACGCCCGACAAACTATCGATCGCCTCACCTATCCCGGCTGCTTCATTGTTCGCCGGTACGACGACGCTGAGTCGCCTTTCGGTCACCAATGGCGAATCAATACTCTCGTCTTTCATTAGGGCCTGTTTATCTTTCATGTACGCCTCTGCTGTGAGCCTGTTTGTGGCCCGG
>CAZFZX010000174.1:0-8689 GCA_964523765.1 uncultured Enterobacteriaceae bacterium | reverse complement strand
ACCCGGATGGGGGACACCGAGTTCATCGCCGAATCACTGTTCGAAACCGATCTCAAGCCGTTGGTCGGTGGCGAAGCGCAAGCTCAGTTTCAATTCTGAAACCCGGTGCCGGGAACTATCTTCTACAATCCGCGCCGACCTTGTTGCAGTCTGATCGCTGCAGAGCTAGGCTCCACCGATTCGTCGAGTCGAAATCAGCCAGATTCAAAGGTGATACTTTCCCGCTCGAGCCGCGCCAACTGGTTCACAAAGATAGGGCAGCGATTGAACCGAAAAACCTCAACCCTCATTCCTGGGCTACGCACCCTTGCCCTTCTCGCTGCCCTCGGCCTCGTATTCCCCGGTAACGCAGGTGCCGTCGATCTGATGACTATCCTAGAGCATGCTCTAGAAACTGACCCGCAATACCGTGAAGCATACGCTAACGCGCTGGCGGCAGGCGAAGGCATTCCACAGGCGCGGGCCGATCTATGGCTTCCGACACTCAGTTTCAGCGGAGGCACGTCGAGAGTAAAACAGGACATTACTTTATCCAGCGCAGTCGGCATGGGAGGAAGATCCGCATTTACGAATCGCAACTTTCGCATTACTTTGAACCAACCCGTCTACCATTATGACCGCTACGTGCGTCTCGGGCAGGCCGATAAACGGCTGCGTCAATCTCACTACGAACTCGATGCAGCGAGGCAAGCTCTTGTCGTCCGTGTCGCAGAGCGATATTTCGATGTCCTCGCCGCACAGGACAACCTGGAGTTCACGACGGCTGCTAAACTGTCCTTGCAAGGGCAGCTCGAACAGGCGCGGCAGAGATTCGAGGTCGGACTTGTCGCTATTACTGACGTGCAGGAAGCGCAAGCCGGCTACGACCGAGCGACGGCGGCCCAGATAGTCGCAGAAAACGAACTCGACAATTCGCGCGAAGCGTTACGCGAAATCACCGCAGTCTATTACGAAAGCCTCGCCACCCTTGGCGAGTCGATCAAATTGGCCGCCCCCGACCCGGCGGATATCGAGGCATGGACGGAGACGGCGCTCGACCAGAACCTCGAGGTCGCGGCCGCCAAAATAGCAACGGAAATAGCATTCGAAGAAATCCGCCTGCAGTACTCCGGACACCTACCGACAATCGATATCACTGGGAACCACGGTTTCAACAAACAAGGCGGACGATTCGGGTCTAGCGAAACTACGCAGAGCGATATCGCCATCGAACTCAATGTACCGATCTACGAAGGTGGCCAGGTCGTGTCACGTACTCGTGAGGCCTCACATGAGCACACCGCGGCCCTTGAACAACTGGAACAGGCTAGACGCGCCGTGTTCCGCGAAACAAGGCAGGCTTACTTAGGCGTTATCGCGCGGATAAGTGAAGTTAAGGCACTGCGCCAAGCCGTACTCTCTTCGAAAACCGCAGTCGATTCGACACGCGCCGGGTTCGAAGTAGGGACGCGGACCGCCGTTGACGTCGTCGATGCCGAGCGCGGACTGTTCGAAGCCCGGCGGGATTTCTCTCGTTCGCGCTACGACTATATTTTGGATATCTTGCGACTGAAGCAAGCCGCCGGGACCCTGAGACCTGAAGATCTGTCTATCGCGAATAGCTGGCTCGTCGAGCGGTAAGCGAGACGATTGGACAAAAAAAGAACCACATCCACGAAGAACCTTCAACAGTTGGAGCCCACTATGACCACCGCAAAACTGCCCGCCAGCGGCGCCAAATGTTCTGTCGAATCGAGCCAGCTACTGCTCATAGACATCCAGCAACAACTTGGGCAAGCGATGCCGGCCAAGGTGTTGAGCCGCGTAATTACCAATTCGACACTACTCACTAGGTCGGCGGATTTGCTCGATGTGCCCGTGTTATACACGGAGCAGTACCCGAAAGGCCTCGGGCCGACCGTCGACGACATAGCCAACATACTACCGGCAACGGCTCGTTCGTTTGAAAAAACCACTTTCAGTAGCTTGGGCGCGGCGGGTTTTGCGGACGCGGTGGGACAGGCCGGACGTCCGCAGATCATCATCGTCGGTATGGAAGCACATGTCTGCGTGCTGCAAACGGCGCTCGAACTCCTCGCCGACGGCTTTCAGGTATATATCGTGGAAGATGCCGTGTGCTCGCGCCGTCTCGAAAACTATCAGAATGCTCTAGCGCGGCTGAGCCGATCCAATGCGGCCATCGTTAGCGCCGAATCGGTGATTTTTGAATGGTTAGTCAGCTCACGGCACGAACATTTCAAAGCGATCCAGGCGATGCTGCGTTAAGGGGCACCATAACGGCAAAGAATCGCGCAGAATCGGGCGGTCAATTTATGGTGTACTCTCTGCTCTGCATGCACGCGCCGTACGCTCGGTTGTACTCTTCTACACGATCGACCCTTTCGAGGTAAACCTGATCCGCCTCGGCCTGCTGTTCCTGGTAATACTGCTGTCGCTGTTGTTGTTGTCGTTGCCGGTCTGAACTCGAACTCGAGCCGCTACTCGAACGTGACATCGCGCCAAAAACGGTCGACGCCAATGCACCGATCGCTGCGCCTTCACCCGCATCACCGGCAATAGCACCGCCTGCCGCACCGAGCGCCGCCCCGGTCGCCGCGTCGCCCATCATTCCTCCGCCTTCGAAGAATCCGCCGTCACCGATCCCGAGGAACCCCCGGTCACGTCGGCGCCGCTCGCTGTAACCTTGATTCGGGTTCGGCGGCGGCGCAGCCGCCCGACGCGGGAGAGGTGCCGCCGTGGTCGGGTCGAATCCGGTCTGAGTGACCGACCACTGGTGACACTCAAAGCGGTCGCGCGACTGCTGTTCTTCGGATTGACCCACGTTCGGATAGGCAAAAACCTGAGATTGCGCCACCGCCGTCGTCGACCCAGTCAACGCAAAAATAGAGGAAAAAAGAATCATTCGCACGTCTATATATCGCATTTTCGTTTCTCCGCAACGAGCACTCACGCACACCACCCTTCGATTATCGTAGAAGTAAGCATACCACCACACTCATTTTGAAAGCCGTTCGCGAGCAAAGTTCTAACTTTTTACGGTAATTAACCGGCATTATTGTCCTGTAACGCCGACTCGGTGATCATTCTATCGATAATCTCATTGGTTTTCCCTGCGGCGCCGCGATTTTGAGCGACAATATCCTTACCGGCGGCCCCGGCTCGATCGCGTACATCGCTGCTCCCCAGCCATGCGTCGATCCGATCCGCCAAGGTTTCAGCATCCTCAGCAAGGCTGAGTGCTCCGACCGACTGCAGCATCCCAACGATATCGGAAAAATTGTAGGTATAGGGGCCGACGACCACCGGTACGCCGAGTGCAGCGGGCTCGAGAACGTTGTGCCCGCCCCGAGGGACCAAGGAACCGCCTACGAATGCAACGTCGGCGGCCGCGTAGAAACTCGGCAACTCTCCCATCGAATCGATCAGGTAGACCGTTGTCTCCGGCAAACTGGGTTCGTCGCGGCTGTGGCGGGCGACCGCGAACCCCTTCCGACGACACAACTCGGCAACCGAATGAAAACGCTCGGGGTGCCTCGGAGCTATCAACATCAGCAAATCCGGGTAGCGCTTTCTCAAAACCGAGAACGCCTCTAGCAATATGTCTTCCTCGCCTTCGCGAGTGCTACCGGCCATTAGTACCGCTCTACTAACGCCAAGAAAACGGCGAAGTGCCTGTCCGGATTCCAGAATGCTTGGAGGCAATTCAATATCGAATTTCACGCTGCCGGTGGTTACGACGGCGCTGGGATCGGCACCAAGCGAAATAAATCGATCGCGATCACCGGTGCCCTGTGCCGCAAAGCACTTTATCGCCGAAATCATTTCTTTTGAGATAGACGGCCAGCGGCGATACCGCGCGGTTGATTTTTCCGAAAGTCTGGCGTTCGCCATCAACACAGGAACATCGGACTCGCGGCATCGACTCAACAGATTCGGCCAGAGTTCGGTTTCCATCAGGACCAGTAATCTAGGACTGAAATGTCCGACGTAACGGTTAACCACCGACGGTAAGTCGTACGGAAAGTAGGTATGCAGCACGGAATCACCGAACCGGCTTTTCACGGTCGCGGCACCGGTTGGCGTCGTCGTCGAAAACAGTATCGGGATCGACGGCAGGCGATCGAGTAAATGATCGACAATTGGAGTCGCGGCGACCGCCTCGCCGACCGAGACAGCGTGGATCCAAACGGGGCTGATTTCCGGTGCCACCGGCAGATCATAAGCGAATCGTTCGCGCCAACGAGCACGGTAAGAAGGATCGCCGCGCCAGCGCCAAAAGACCCGAACTAACAAAAGCGGGACGGCGAGGAAGAAAGCGACCGTGTAGATGATTCTCAAGCGTTCAGCCAATCGAGGTAGGCGAGGACCCCTTCTCTGACGGACCGGTAGTCCAATTCGCATCCGGTAGCGCGAAGCGAGCGGAGGTCGGCTTCGGTGAAACTCTGATACGTATTCTCAAGTTCGCCCGGAAACGGGATGTATTTGATTTCGCCGCGTCCGTGCCATTCAACGACGGCCTTGGCAACCTCATTGAACGTTTCCGCGCGCCCAGTACCGCAGTTGAAAATACCTGAGGAACTCTTATGTTCGCCGAACCAAAGCGTGGTGTTGACGGCGTCTTCGACATAGACAAAATCTCGCCGCTGTTCACCCGCCGCAAACCCGTGACTTCCTTCGAACAGCTTGAGCACGCCAGACTCAATCATTTGACGATTCAGATGATAAGCGACGCTCGCCATCGTGCCCTTGTGTTGTTCGCGTGGGCCATAAACGTTGAAATATCTCAGTCCGACAATTTGGCTTTCGACGGAACCCAGGTAACGCCGGACAAAGGAATCGAGCAATTGTTTCGAATACCCGTACACGTTAAGCGGCTTCTCATTCGCAACATTCTCAGAAAAATCGGCCGAGCCACCGTAAATTGCAGCGCTCGAAGCGTAAACGATGGGAGTGTTGCGCTTTACGCAATACCGAATCAAGTCTCGGGAATAAGCGTAATTCACGTCCAACATCTTACGGCCATTCCACTCCGTCGTGGTTGAACATGCACCGAGATGGTAGACGCGTTCGACATTATCGAACGGGTCGCGGTCCGCTGAAAACCACCCGCGAAATTCCTCCACGTCTAGGTAGTCGTGGATCTGAGCCGTCACGATGTTGGAAAACTTTCGTCCATCGGACAGGTCGTCTACGACGACCACGTCATCGTGGCCTAGCCGATTGAGTCCATGGACGAGATTGCTCCCGATGAAGCCGGCGCCCCCGGTTACAATTATCATTCTAGATTTGCCTTCCCAGTGCCATCGGCCACGATTTTTTGTATTATCGCGGTCGTCGACATCCCCTCCACGATCGGCAGCACCAACACCTCGCCACCAGCGTCCAATACAGATTTTCCACCGACGATATCGTCGACTTCGTAATCGCCGCCTTTCACCAAAACATCGGGACGGATTGATTCTACCAATACGCGCGGATCGTCCTCGTCGAAGCTCACTACCCAATCTACGGCGGATAGCGCCCCGACGACCGCCATTCGATCCTTCAGCCGATGAATAGGACGCTGCGACCCCTTCAAACGGGATATCGATGCATCCGAATTCAACGCCACGATTAACCGCGTTCCGAGCGCCTTTGCCTGCTCCAAATAGGCGACGTGCCCAGCGTGGACGATATCGAAACACCCGTTCGTCATAACGATGCGCTCGCCGGCAGTCCTGGCCTCGGCGAGCCGATGCAATAGCTCAGCCACCGTCACGACACCGGCCGTTCTGCTCGCGCTTGCCGCTAGAGCACGCTCCAATTCATCGACACTCACAGTCGCGGTCCCTAATTTGCCAACCGCGATCCCGGCAGCCTCGTTTGCATACAGCACGGCTTCGGCCAACTCCGCGCCGGCCGTGAGAAAAGTTGCCACAACTGCGCAGACGGTATCTCCGGCTCCCGTAACGTCGAAAACATCCCGGGCTTCCGCCTTGAGGGTGATGGGTGCGGAACCCGGCGAAACAAGCGTCATACCTCGCTCGCCGCGTGTGACGAGTAGCGCCGCGATATCGTTTTTCTCACACAGGGAAATCCCGCGTTCGAGTATTTCCCCTTCGCCTCGACAGTGGCCTACGCAGGCCTCGAACTCAGCGAAATTGGGAGTAACCATAGAAGCTCCCGCGTAACGCGAGAAATCATTTGATTTGGGATCCACGATCACACGCTTGCCGGCCGCACGGGTCGCCGCTATGAGCGTGGGCGCGTCCGCGACGAACCCTTTACCGTAATCCGATAGAACGACGATATCCGCATCGGGCAGCTTTTGGAGAAAAAGCCGCTCCACACGTGCTGCGTCGTGTAGCGGGCGCTCGGCCTCGAAATCAAGGCGTAGTAGCTGCTGATGTTGACTCAAAACACGCAGTTTAACGGTCGTTTCGCCCGATTCGTCACGGATGAAATGTGCCGAGATACCAGACGACTCACACAGTTCTTGCAATCGCTCGCTAGCGGCATCCGCTCCGGTTCCGCCGATCAGATCCACCTCCGCGCCGAGTGCGACGACGTTGGCGGCAACGTTTCCCGCACCGCCCACCTTCTCACTTTCTCGCCGAACGGTGACGACCGGCACCGGTGCCTCGGGCGAAATGCGATGAGTTTTCCCCTCCCAATATCGGTCGAGCATTACATCGCCGACTACCAACACTCTCCCGGGCCGACGGTCTCTGATTGCGAACGTCATATAGTTGAATTTCGTCTGTTAAGATAAGTCTCGGTCAATTGATCGGGTCACGGGCGCCACAGGAACTTCGCCCGCGATCCTATCACTAAGCGATGGTCTGTTCAGCGAAGAATCGTGTTTCAATGATGCCGCGTTACGCCTTGGTGGTCGCCTTTGTATTGCTGCTATCACCAGCGGCAGCGGCCGAGGGCGGATACCACGCAACTTACAGGCTCATGATGGGGCCGCTAACCGTAGGGAAGATGGAACGGTCATTCGAAGTTCAAGCGGATGGAACCTATCGCTTCGTATCGAAATTGAAAGCTACCGGTCTTGCGTCCATAGTCAACAGGGACGAGTTGCTCGAAACCAGCTCCGGCGCTTTTGAGTTGGGAACTTACCGCCCGGATCAGTACAACTACGTGAGAAAAAACAAGAAGAAACCACGAGTTATCAGCATGTACTTCGATCGGGAAAATGCGAACGTCAAAACGATTGTCAACGGCGAAACGATGTCCTCGCCGTTGAGCGAGAACCTGCTCGACAAGCTCATTTATCAGGCGGCGCTGATGCACGACTTAGGGCTGGGCAAGACGGACCTGGGTTACCGAATCGCGGATCGAGGGAAAGAAAAGCTGTACCGCCCCGTATTCATGGAGCAAGAACGAATCAAAACGGACATCGGCGAATTCGATACCATGAAGATCGTCCGCCGGCGATCGAAAGATAAACGTAGAACGACTTTCTGGTGTGCGGCCGAGTTGGCGTATTTGCCGGTCCGGGTCGCATATCGGGAAAAGGATGGCAAAGAAACGATCGCTGTGCTGACCGAATACGACCGCATAGACGGCGGCTCACCGGCGGCGGCGCGGCGACTCGAAGGCCGCTGAGACCGCCGCTACTTTATCTTGCGGTACTTCCCGCATCGCAACGACCCGGGGCCTCTTTTCTCGCGCTATTCGCGTTTTTGGAGATCCTGCAGCAAAGTCGCCGCATCGGCTCGAGACGGGAATACCAGATCGGTGTTTAAGATCGATTCCAATTCCCCGATGGCACTCGCGTTGTCACCGGCCTCGGCCAGAGCGCTAGCGAAATGACAACGAATATCCGGGTTCTCCGGCGCCGCCTCGGTCGCTTTAGTCAACAAATCCACCGCTTGTTCTCGATTCCCCTTGCGCAGCATTATCCACCCGTAAGTGTCGGCGATTTCCGCACACGAAGGTGCTGCCTCGTACGCTCTGCGGGCGTACTCGACCGCTCTCTCGTCATCCATTTCGTCATAGATCCAAGCCAGGTTGTTTAACGCAATCACGTTGTTCGGCGCCAACTCGAGTACTTTTTCGTATTCGGCGATAGCGTCGGGTTGGCGACCTCCGGAAATATCCGCCATGCCTTTGATAACGCGAACGGCCACATCGTCCGGGTGCTCTACCAACCATTCATCCAGAATTGTCGCGTCGCCGCCCGTTTGTTGATGGGCTGCGTATAGTTTTAACAGGGACTGCGAACTCGGATCGAGCGTGTAAACCATTCTAAAGGCCGCCAATGCTTCAGGCATGTCTCCTTTGGCGAAATCTATATCACCCTGTAGCGCATAGCCGACCGCGAGGGATTCTTCGCCGGCGATCAATGCGGCCGCAAGTTTCTGCGCCGCATCGAATTCCTCGCGGCGAAGGTAGAGGCGTGCCAGCGCGACTCTCGCTTCCACGGCTTCCGGGAATCGTTCCGTGAGTTCCGTAAGAGTCACCTCGACGGCCTCGGCGTCGCCCATTAGATCGTAGGCCCGAGCGAGCAGCCCCATCGCCTGCGCCGAATCCGGAAACCGCTCAACCATCGCCTTAATGGCCGGCAAAGCGGTTTCCGGATCGCCCGAACTCATTTTCGCTATCGCGTATTCGAACTGTGCCGCGGGCGCGTACGGCGCCAGACTATAGAGTTATAACTGAATCTGGTGTTTAAGGAAGTTGAATAAAGGCGGCGTATCTG
>CAZFZX010000173.1:0-8751 GCA_964523765.1 uncultured Enterobacteriaceae bacterium | reverse complement strand
GCCCGCATTCCGAGAAGAAGAATTACTGTTAGCAATTAAAAACTATCAAGATCGCTCAAGTCGTCCTTGCCGGTTTTCCGGCTTTCACTAAAAGTGAAATGGGTATTACCAACACCGTGGTCATTCAGGGACTTATGGCTTGCTCCGGTTTTGGAATTTTGGCCGGCTCATCGATGGCGTGCAAAGTATCGAAGAATCATATCGAAACGGGCCTGATTCCCGTCGGGGCCGTCGGCGTTGCCGCCACCATTATCGTATTACCGGCCTTGCCAGGCCCCGTCTCGCTGGGCTTGAATTTCCTGGCTTTGGGGTTTCTCGGTGGTCTTTTCATCGTCCCGCTCAATGCTTTGATCCAATACCACGCAAAAGAAAGTGAACGCGGTCGCGTACTGGCCGGCAACAACCTCGTTCAAAACACCACAATGCTCATTTTCCTCACAATGACGGTAGCCCTCGCGAAAGCTGGGGCCGATAGCCGTTTTCTCTTCGCTGTCCTGGCGGTCGCTGCGGTCATCGGTGCCGCTTACACGCTCTATAAAGTGCCGCAGTCGCTCGTGAGATTCATCGTTAATCAGATTCTTGCCAGCAAATATCGGCTACAGATAGTAGGGTTCGAAAATTTTCCCGAAACGGGTGGCGTCCTGCTATTGGGCAATCACATCAGTTGGATCGATTGGGCGGTCGTACAGATGTCCAGTCCGCGGCCGGTTCGTTTCATCATGGAAAGAAGTATCTACGAGCGTTGGTATCTGAAGTGGTTTCTGGATTTCTTCGGCTGCATACCGATCTCCGCCGGCCAATATCAAAAGGCGTTGGAACGGGTAGCGGAACTGCTGAACCAAGGCGAAGTCGTTTGCCTTTTCCCGGAAGGCACGATCAGCCGCAATGGCCAGCTGTGCGAATTCAAACATGGGTATGAAAAAGCGGCCGCGAACGCTCAGGGCGTGATCGTTCCGCTTTATCTCCGCGGGCTGTGGGGCAGCAGTTTCTCGCACTCGAACGCTGGTTTCCGAGCGCATCGAAGAAGCAGTCGGAAACGTGAAATCGTAGTCGCGTTCGGCGAACCGTTGTCCATGCAAACGAAAGCGGACGTGCTCAAACAAAAGGTGTTCGAATTATCGATTTCGGCTTGGAATCAGTATACGGAGTCACTACCGAATGTAGCCGCCGCATGGTTCGCGACGGCAAAACGCCTTGGTTCAAATATCGCGATAACGGACAGTAGCGGAACCGCGCTTTCGCATAGACGCGTCGCCGCGGGCGTACTCTTCGTATCGACCGCTATCAGGAAAGAATGTCGTGATCGGAACATCGGGGTATTGCTACCGCCATCGAGCGCCGGAGCAATAGCAAATTTGGCGGTCTTGAATTGCGGCAGAACCGTAGTGAACCTTAACTATACGGCCAGTCCCGACAATCTAAGGAGTTCCGTCGACAATGCCGAAATCAAATACGTCATCACATCGAGAAAATTCTTGGAACGATTGGAGACGCGCGGAATTTCCCTCGAAGCCTTAGCGTCGGTGGTTTCTTTCATCTATCTCGAAGAGGTAATGGCCGCTCCGTCCAACACGGCAAAATTTCTCATAATGATGCTCATTACCGTGCTGCCTCACAGCGTTCTACTGCGTTTGTTCCATCAGCGGACAGCGATCGATGCACCGGCAGCCATTTTGTTTTCGAGCGGCAGCGAAGGCACCCCTAAAGGCGTTGTGCTGTCGCACAAGAACATCATGTCGAACATACGCCAGATTTCAGATGTCCTGAACACCGAATCGAACGACGTGGTCATGGCAACCCTACCGCTGTTCCATGCGTTCGGGTTGACCGTGACGACCTTGATGCCGCTGGTCGAAGGGATCCCGATGGTCACCCACCCTGATCCCACCGACGGTGTCAATATCGGCAAAGCGGTCGCGAAATCACGGGCGACGATCTTATTCGGGACATCGACGTTCTTTCGCCTCTACACGAAGAATTCCCGCGTCCTGCCATTGATGTTCGAGTCCTTGCGGATAGTCATAGCCGGCGCGGAAAGACTTTCCGCTGATGTCCGGGATGCCTTCAAATTGAAGTTCAATAAAAGTATTCTCGAAGGCTACGGAGCGACGGAAACAACTCCGGTGGCGAGTGTAAATATTCCGGACGAACTCGACGTATGGAACTGGAAAGTTCAATGCGGTGCGAGAAACGGTACGGTCGGGATGCCGCTACCGGGCACGAGTTTTCGGATCGTCGATCCCGAGACGCTGAAATCACTGCCTCGGAACGAAGACGGTCTCATTTTGATCGGCGGTAACCAGGTCATGCAGGGGTACCTGAATGACGAAGACAGAACAACGCACGCGATCGTGACGCTTGACGATATGCGGTGGTACAAAACCGGCGATAAGGGACACATCGACGAAGACGGGTTTTTGACGATCGTCGATCGCTATTCACGGTTCGCCAAGATCGGCGGCGAAATGGTGAGCTTGACGGCGGTCGAGGACTCGGTGCGCGCGGCATTGCAGCCCGCGGAAATCGAGTGTGTTGCCGTGTCGGTCCCTGACGCTAAAAAAGGCGAAAGTATCGTCCTTCTGATCAGCCCTACCGGATTGGAGTCGAATGATCCCGATGCGATCCAAAAGAGGATCCTCGACTACGGGATCAGTCCGATGATGACACCGGCTCGAGTTGAAGTCGTCCCGCAGATCCCGATGCTCGCGAGCGGTAAAGCCGATTTTTCCGCCGCCCGCGAATTGGCGCTCGCGGCGGCGAGCTGAACGATAGGCCGTGTCATTTTTCAGCCGTTCACTGACCGCAACCCTGGGGCGCAATCCGGCTGACGACATCGGATCGCCCCGACAAAAAAGCAATGAGCGCTAAAATGTGGGTCATCGCTCATCGCGGTGGCGGGGGAACATGGCCGGAGAACACGTTGCTCGCAATCGGGCGGGCAATCGACTGTGGTGTCGATTGGGTCGAGATCGATATCCGGATAGCGGACGGAGCGATCATCGTTCTACACGACGATACGCTCGACCGCACGACGAACGGCCACGGCTCAGTCTACGAGTATCCGCTGACAACGCTGCGCGAATTGGACGCAGGAAAAGGAGAAAAGATCCCCTTGCTCGAGGAGGTCATGGGCTTGGTCAACGCCCGTGTGGGGCTTAATATCGAAATCAAACAGCCCGATACGGCCCAGCAGCTGGTCGAATTCACCACCGCTTATCTGCGGCGGCAGCCGAACTGGCGGAACCGGCTCATGTTTTCTTCATTTCTGCCCGAGATAATGGCCGAATTGGCGACTTCCGCTCCCGCGGGCTGCCTGCTCGGGGCCTTGAGCGAAGAGACAACGCCGGAATCGGCTCGACGCGGAGCAGCTATCGATGCGTTTTCGCTCAATATTTCCTTAAGGCAGCTGTCGATCTCTTTAGTCCAAGAAGCCCACGGTCAAGGTCTCAAAGTCCTCGTCTATACCGTTAACGAGATCGAGGACATCAGGCGGTGTGTCGAATCCTCGGTAGACGGGGTCTTCACAGACTTCCCGGAGCGGGTAATTGCGTTTCTCGATAACTCACTTATGATTCCGGGGAACGAATAGTAAGCGGATATCGATGTGGCTTTCATCCTCGCGCTCGACCAAGGTACGACGAGTTCACGAGCGATCGTTTTTGATGACCACCAGAACGTTGCAGGTTCCGCGCAACGGCCCTTTCAGCAGTTCTTTCCGCGCCCCGGGTGGGTAGAGCACGACCCCTTGGAAATCTGGCGCAGCCAACGCGAAGTCGCGCTAGAAGCCATGTCGAGCGCAGATATCGACCGGTCGGAAATCACGGCGATCGGCATCACCAATCAACGCGAAACTACAGTAATTTGGGATCGTCGAACCGGGCGGCCGATCTATAACGCTATCGTATGGCAGGACCGTCGCACAGCGGGATACTGCGATGCCAAACGTGAAGGCGGACACGAGCCGGCCATCCATCAATCCACCGGTCTGTTCCTCGACCCCTATTTCTCCGCGAGCAAAATACGCTGGATCCTAGACCACTGTGAAGGGGCCCAAGACGCCGGGGCAGCCGGACATCTCGCGTTCGGTACGATCGACACATGGCTCATCTGGAATCTGACCGAGGGGCGCAGCCATATCACTGATGCCACCAATGCATCACGAACCGCTTTGTTCAACCTCCACACACACCAGTGGGACGAGTCGATGCTGGATCTGTGGGAGATCCCGCGCGCGATATTACCGCAGGTGACTCCGTCCAGCGGATCGCTAGCGCGGTGCACGATCGCCGAATTAGACGGCGTCCCGATAGCCGGCATCGCCGGAGACCAACAGGCGGCACTGTTTGGACAGACTTGTTTTTCCCCAGGCGACGCAAAATGCACCTACGGTACCGGCTGCTTTATCCTGCTTAATTCGGGGCGCGAGCCGGTATCTTCGCAAAACCGTCTACTGACGACCGTAGCCTGGACAATCGACGGCGAAACCGAATACGCATTGGAGGGCGGCGTCTTCATCGGCGGTGCCGTCGTCCAATGGTTGCGTGACGGTCTGCAGATGATCGACCGAGCGGAGGAAATTGAAACCTTGGCTGCCAGCGTTAAAAGCAGCGATGGGGTTGTTTTTGTCCCGGCCTTTTCCGGTTTGGGGGCGCCTTATTGGGACGCGGATGCACGCGGAACGATCCTTGGACTAACGCGAGGCACGAACAAAGCACACATCGCACGCGCAGCCCTCGAGGGGATCGCATTTCAGGTTACAGACGTCCTCGATGCCATGCAGGCCGACACCGGCATAACCCTAACCAGACTGCAAGTCGATGGCGGTGCGAGCGCGAATGACCTGTTGATGCAGCTGCAGTCGGACCTGTTGCAGATCCCGCTGGTCAAAGCGGGTAATAGCGAAAGTACGGCGCTCGGCGCCGCAAGCCTCGCCGGCCTCGCTGTAGGGATCTGGAAAGATCGCGAGGAACTACGGTCGCTCTGGTACGAAGCGCAACACTTTTCACCTGCGGCCGACAGCGATCTGCGGCGACAACGCAAGCTTTGGCGCGCGGCGGTGGACCGTTCCCGACGGTGGGCAGGCGGTAGCGGATAGACATGGACCGGAACGCGTCGCTGGCCAGCGTCGAAGAAGCTCGGCAACCGTTCGCTATGGTCGTCATCGGTGGCGGAGCAACGGGTGCGGGAATCGCACTAGAGGCAGCCAGCCGCGGGCTCACGGCGCTTCTCCTTGAGCGCGGTGATTTTGGCCAGGGTACGTCGAGCCGCAGTACCAAGATAATTCACGGCGGTGTGCGCTACCTCGCCCAGGGGCGGATCGGACTCGTCCGCGAAGCGTTGCGCGAACGTGCCTATCTGCTGCAGAACGCACCTCACTTGGTCGCGCCCCAAGCATTCGTCGTTCCGATCGAAAACGCCTACGAACGAGCAAAGTATTTCGCGGGCCTCAAGCTTTATGATCTGCTCTCCGGGAAACGGCGTATAGAGCCCTGCGGGTGGCTCTCACGAGACAAATTCGCAGAATCCGTAGACGGTGTTCAGCACGACAGGTTTTCGGGCGCAATGCGCTATTTCGATGCACAGTTCGACGACACGCGGCTGCTCGTCAATGTCCTTGAAACGGCAACCGCGATGGGTGCCTCAGTACTGAACTACGCCGCGGTCGTCGGACTCAGCAAAGATCGCAATGGCCGGCTGAACGCCGTTGCATTCCGCGATCTGGAATCGGGGCAAACCCACGAAGTGGCCGGCAAAGCGATCGTCAATGCTACCGGCGCGTCGAGCGATGAGTTGCTGAAGCTGGATCAGCGGTCGCACCGAAATACCATCTTACCCAGCCAAGGCGCCCACATTGTCATAAAGAAGGAATTCTTACCCGGGAGTGACGCATTGTTGATGCCGCGCACGCCGGACGGTCGGATCATGTTCGCGATTCCTTGGCTTGGCCACGTTCTCATCGGTACGACTGATACACCTGTACCGGAAGCAATCGAGGATCCGACGCCGTACAAAGAGGAAATCGAAATGATCCTGGCGGTAGCCGGCAACTACCTGTCCCGGGAGCCGAAACTCGACGATATCTTGTCTGCTTTCGCCGGGATCCGCCCGCTAGTGCGGGCACCATCCGAATCGGATAGTTCGAAAGTATCGAGAGAGCATCGAATCGATGTCTTGCCTTCGGGCCTCGTGAGCATATCGGGTGGGAAGTGGACAACGTATCGACTCATGGCGGAGCAATGCGTTGATGCCGCGGCTTCCATCCACAATTTGCCGGCCGCGGTCTCGCGATCTGCCAACTTGCGAATGCTCTCGGCACCGGCGCCAGAGACCGCCCCTGGTCGATTCAAGGAGTATGGGAAACACGCGTCTCAATTGGAGCGACTCGTGAGCGACGCGCCCGAATTGGGCGAGCCGCTTACCGCCGATTTGCCCTACACTAGGGCGCATTGCGTATGGGCCGTGCGCGCGGAGATGGCGCGAACGATCGAGGATGTGCTCGCCCGCCGAACTCGCGCGCTTTTTCTCAATGCAAGAGCCGCACTGGCAGCCGCGCCGGCGGTGCTGGAAATCCTGACGCGGGAACTGAAGATCAACACCGATGACGGCCAACGGCAATTGAAATCTTTCGAAAACCGGGTGCGTCTTTATGGCTACGGAAAGACCTGAGGAGAGATACGTTCGTGGCAAGCAAATCCAAATCGTCTGGACGAAACGCGTCCTTTAAGGGATTCCCGACCGGAATGCTCGACTTTCTGTTCGACCTGGCGTTAAACAATAATCGAGAGTGGTTCACGGAAAACAAGCCGCGTTATGAAGAATTCGTCGTGGCGCCGTCGCTCGATTTTATATCGGCCGTGGGTGAACGCATGCCGAAACTCTCCGAACACATTACATGCATCCCCAAACGCGTCGGCGGTTCGCTTTTCAGGATCTACCGCGACGTTCGGTTTGCCCGCGACAAACGTCCGTATAAAACCAATATCGGCATCCATTTCAGGCATACCCGGGCACGCGACGCCCATGCGCCCGGTTACTATTTCCATATCGGCGTTGATGAGTGTTTTCTGGGCGGGGGCATGTGGCGTCCGGACGGCCCGGCGCTACAGCGGATCCGCGAGCGGATGATCGAAAAACCGGAGGAATGGCAAAAGATCCTTCGCAGCCGAAAATTTGCGAAAAACTTCGAGCTACGAGGGGAAACGTTGAAGCGCCCACCGCGAGGATTTCCGCCCGACCACCCGTACGTCGACGATCTAAAACGCAAAGACTTTATCGGGATCGCCAACTTCGACCACGGTTTGATTCTAAGCCCGGACATCGTCGATTACGCGCTCGAGCGGTATGCCGCGGCGCAGCCGTTGATGCGTTTCCTTTGTGACAGCCAGGGGCTGGAATACTAGATAATTGATCCGAAATGCGCTCCACGATGTTCGTAAGTCCGTCTACCGTCACCCCGGACTCGATCCGGGGCCGGCATGACGATAGTGATCGATATTTCGCAACAGTTATCTAGAATCGATCTTGAGGCTATTCGCTTTGGCTAATGCTTTGCCTCTTCAGGAGCATCGGCATTTCGCTTTTCGATCTCGTTTCCCAAGCGTAGCCGCTTCTCTCTTTGTGTGCTTCGCGTCTATGCGAGAGAAGAAGATCGTCTCGGAATCCCAGGGACGAGTCGGCGTACGTCACGCCGCGAAAAGGGTACGTACCGGGCTGTTTACCCCCGTCGAACTTTCCGTGCGGGTTTTCGCGAACCGGCTATTCCCACTCGAGTTCGCGATAGGCCCTGCTCACGTTGCGCGGGTGACGCCCGTTTAGAAGCCACGGGGCCGCCGCGTCGCGACTCATCGACTCGATCGCGTCCTCCAAAAACATACCACCGGCCACCGCCTTACGGCCGTCCGCCAATAGCGCTTCGAGATATTCCCGCTGCGGCCCGGCGCCACCGGGCCAATTCGCGCTCGCACGGCCGTGCCCGGGCACGATGCGGGCGAATTCCTTATGTTGGTTTTTGTCGAGCCACGCCAACCAACCCCTCAGGCTGCCATCGAGGATCGGGAGACGTCCCATGAACACGAGGTCTCCGGTCCACAGCGTCGCGGTCTTCTCATCGAGTACCGATAGATCCGCGTTTGTATGCGCCGTAGCTTGCGCTTCGAGCAACAATGTACGCCCGCCGAGATCCAGTGCCAGATTCTCCGCAACCGTTAGCGTCGGCCCGACGACCGAATCCGGAGTCCGTCCCTCAAGTTCTTCACTAAACTGTTTGGCAAAGAATTCACGATTACCGGCCATCGCGGCTGCCAGGTTTCGATGGCCGACGAATTCCACCCCGTCCTCGACAAAGGCGGCGTTTCCGAGCACGTGGTCGAAATGTACGTGTGTATTGATGACGAAACAGACAGGAAGCGGTGTTTGTGTTGCGATGGCGGCACGTAGAGCGCGGCCCGTCTGCAGCGCGCCGCCGGTATCGATGACGGCAACACACTTTTCGCCGACGATGAATCCGATATTGGCGCTATCGCCGCGGTCCCCGTGATCGAGGTCGACTTGGCGCCCGGTATGAACGAATATGCCGTCCGCAACTTCGACGAGTTCGAAATTCAAATCTTCCGGATCTGACGCCGCAACCGTCGTCGTCGAAACCGAACTAATTGTATAGATAAAGAAGCACAACGCTGGACCGTAATACCGGCGTGACAGTTTCAACATACGGTCAACACTTAGGGAACTTCTGAATAAGTCATCGATCTG
>CAZFZX010000172.1:0-8769 GCA_964523765.1 uncultured Enterobacteriaceae bacterium | reverse complement strand
GGCGAGACGCCCCTGGTCGCCACCCTACCGCCACCCCGGACTCGATCCGGGGTCCTTATTCCGAAAGTGATCGATATTTCGGAACAGTTATCTAACCGACGGCCGAGACCACGGCCGGCTCTCGTTGCTCGCGGCTCGCGAGGTTCTTGCGCACCTCGGGCATCACTTTGGAGGCGATGAGATCCATGGCTCGGACGACCTTGTTCTCGGGCATCCCGCCAATGCGCACCCAACACAGAAATTCATCGAAGCCGATGGCGTTCGCCAGCCGCGTGACCTTTTCGGTAACGACCTCCGGGGTACCGACTACCATACCGGCGGTATCGAGCAACTGGTCGAATTCGACGGTCTGCGCGAGCTTCTGTGCATCCTTGTAGCCCTCATAGGACTTTACCGCCGCGCCCTTGGGCGCCACGTACTTAGCGATCGTGCGGTAGTACCACGTGACCGCCGGACCGTACTCGCCGAGCGCTTCTTCCATGGTCGGCGCGGCATAAACCTGGAACAGCATCGCGACCGATCCGTGCTCGGGGTTCATACCGGCTTCGGCGCGCGCCTTGCGATAACGCGCTACACCCGAGATTGCATCTTCTTCCGACATGCCGAAGGCACAGGATGTGAGGACGTTGAATCCGTAGCGCCCGGCGATCTCCCAGGTCTCGGGCGACAATACCGCCATGTAAATCGGCGGATGCGGCTGCTGCAGCGGCTTCGGCCGAACCACCAGGTCCTCCACCTGATAGTACTTGCCGTCGAAATTTACACGGTCGTCGTTCCAGCATTGCGCGACGAGCCGGATCTGCTCATCGAACAATTCACGACTCGTTTCTTGATCGATACGAAAACCTTTGAACTCACCGGGCTGATAGCCTCGGCCGAGGCCCGCGATCACGCGCCCGTCGCTCATGAGGTCGAGCATCGCAAGATCCTCCGCTACGCGGATGGGATTGTGAAACGGCAGCACGATCACACCCTGGGCGAGCTTGAGACGCTTCGTTTTCGCGGCGATGTAGGCCAAAGAAACCTGCGGGGACGCCAGGTAGCCGTACTCGGTGAAGTGATGCTCCGCCGGCCAAATGTGATCGAAACCGAGATCTTCGGCCGCGCACATCATGTTGAGTTGCTCTCTGACACACTCGTGCTCCGTGCGTCCCGTCGGGTTCTCGAACAGATGCAAGGTTCCGATCTTCATGATTTACTCCTCTCTATAAAACCGTTCGCCGCTTGTTCAGTATAATTCGATGTTAACGCAGAGGCCCGCATTGGGCAATTTGGATTCGAATCAGTCTCCTGATACTGGTCGCCTCGCTTCACTAGCGCCGTTGTGGATGCGTCGCACAGCAACCTTGACCATGTCGTTGGCCGATCCGGTACCGTCGGTGAGGTCCATCAGCATGGGCACCAGCGCGTTCAGGCTGGGACGGTCCAGGTCCTTGGCGTACGGGGTCTTCCAGTGGCCGAACTGCGCGAGCATGATCAGGGTATCGGGGCGGATCCCGTGGCGCAGCCGCGCCCGTCCCTGGGTTGCGCCAATTGGCGAACGCACCTCGATACGGTCACCTTCGCCGATACCCAACGCCGCCGCCGCACCCTCGTTGATCAGGATGCCGTCGTGGCCGGCGATGTTGTCGGCAAGCTCGCGGATCATCGGCAAGCTCACGTTCGCTCCCCAGGCGTACTGCATACTGCGAGAGGTCAGCAGCCAGAACGGGAAATCGGTGATGTCGATATCGAAGTTGCGCTCTAGCGCGTCCTCCCAGATCCTGCAAACGTCTTTCCATTCCGGCAAGGGTTCGTAGTCGGCGAGTTGCGTGTCCCACCAATGGATATCTCGTTCGTGCAGGCGTCGCGCGAGCTGTGTTCCCACGCGCATGAAGCGCTCCTGATAAGGCATCTCGAAACGCAGGTTCTTGTCGACGAAGGTCGGATACAGGTACCAATTGAGTTGGGAGTAAGGCCGAGTCTTGAATCCGTGCTCCTTGAACCAATCGAGCCCGTTGACTTCTTCGCCGTTCGTCATTTGCGCGCTCGCGGCCCGGCACAGGGCATCCCAGATCTCGTCCGGCGAGTGTTGCCCGGCCGAATCGATGTGAAAATCGTATTGATCGGTCGCCAGCGGAACGCCCATCCCGCCGCCGTTGATGACGCCGCAGTACTGTTCGTAGATGCCGCTGCGGCGGGCTAGCTCGCTCGCCACCCAACTGAAATCACGCGCTTCGCCGCGCGGCGCAACGGCCGGTTGGCGCAACGCCCAACCTTCTGTCTTCCAGAACTGCTCCATGTCGGTGGTACCGCCGATGTGAACGAGCTGGGTACTCTCGAAATCGATGGCCTCGGGTAGCAAGACGTCGGCAAAATGATTGGTCTCATCGTGGGTGTAAGCGAATGCCACGATAAACGGCATTGCGGCAATGGTCTCGGCTAAGCGATCGGTGTCTGAAAAGGAAATCAGGGGGTTGGCCCGGTACACCATCCAGACGTCGGGGGGAGCCGGTTTTGGCCAGGACTCGGCGGCGCGACCCTGCAGTCGCATCCAGCTGAGCGTCATTGCTCCCAGGGACTGCGAATAAAAGGAGTTGCTAACCAGCGGCAGCAATGTTTGGTGGGCATGGCGAACGTTGGGCTCGGCGATCCACTGGTCGCGCTCGGTCGCGTTGAAAGGTTGATCCATGAAGCCGTCGACGCCGGCCGTGACCGTATCGGGCCGATTGAAAGGCGGCGCGTTGATCACTACGGTGCCGCCGAGAAGTCCCCCGGGAACCTCCAGCGCGCCGACGAGCGTAACCATAACCGTGCGCGCCCAAACGCATTCGAGCGAGCCCCAGCCGTTGTTGACACCGCGACCCAGCACCACGGCAACAGGCCGGTACGGCAAGGTGCGTCCTTCGATGTCGACGCTCTCACCAATATGCGCGTGAGTGAGGAAGTCGTTCGTCACCTCACGGATAGTGGCAGCCTCCACGTCGCTGATTGTCTCGGCCCATTCCGGCGTGTGCGCGGCAAGATGGGTCTTCAATTTCTCGAACGCGGGCACCGCCGCAGCGCCTGTGTGCGTCCACTCGTCCTCGTCGGCGCCAACTTCTAAAGCGTCGATCGAAAAACGGCCCTCCACCGCCGGATCGGTACCCTGCGTATCGAAAGTCACTGCCCGCCCGGTCTTCAGATCCCAGATCAGCGGCTTTCGGGTCGCGGGATCGCGTAAGTAAAACCCGTTCGGACCCACCAGATACGGTGATGCCGTGCGGTCCTTGAGAAAGGCCGCATCCAGTTCGTCCACGGTATGCTCGTGCACGAGCACGTGCAGCATCGCAAACAGCACCGCCGAGTCGGTCTTCGGTTTGATGGGAACCCAGCGGCTCGCCGAGGCGCCGGTCACCGAAAGATGCGGTTCGAACTGGATCCGCTGCGCACCGCGCCCACGCGCATCGGCGTGCCGGCGCACCCCGGTGACGCCGCCGCCGACATCGATGTTGTTGCCGAAAGAGATAACGTAGTCACAGTTCGGCGTGTCCGGACAGGTCACAAAGGCTCGGTGCCACAACTCGCCGAACACGTGCTCGCTGTGATAGCACTTCACCGTACCGCCCGCCCCGAGGCTTTTGTCGATCGGCCCCCAGGCATCGAGAAAGGCGGTAAACGTCCCCATGTACCAGAACGGGGTCCCGCCGCCACCGGTGGTCACGGCGAGGCGCGGACTGCCCTGATCGTCGACCAGTCCGCGTTCCCGAATAGCGCAGAGTTTCTCTGCCACCCAATCGAGCGCTTCGTCCCAGGAGATCTCTTCCCAACCCGGATCCTCATCGCGACCTTTACGGGGGTTCGTGCGCCGCATCGGTTTGAGGATCCGATGGGGGTTGTAAAGCTTCTGCACGTGCCCATAGGGCTTGACACAGACCTTGCCGTCCGCAGGATGCTCACCCATGAGGTCGAAGTTCGGCTCGATGCCGGTCGCAACGCCGTCCCGCACCTCCACCTTCAAGAGGTCCGGACCGTTGACACATTGAAAACAGTAGGTCGCTATCTTTTCCGCGGTCATTGGTAACTCCCGGATCCGGATTCCTTTCGCATTATAGATAGCATTGGCCCGACGACTCCATGCATTCGTTGAAACTATGGTCCGGTCGGTTCCTGGTCTCGGTACACAAACCCCGGAAATGGCGCCAACGCTTTCAGTTCGAGCTACAATTGATGGGAATTGGCGTCAAGCTGAAACCGACCGCACAAATCAAATATCCGAAGGACGACCCAATACCGGTGCTACGACACCAGGGAGAGACCAATGACCGAACTTGCCGAGATCGACCTCATGCACGACGACTTGACCGCCCTGCGCAGGGATATCCACGCCCATCCGGAGACCGCGTTCGACGAACGCCGTACGGCGCAAATCGTGGCAGAAAAGCTGGAATCATTCGGCCTGGAAGTGACAACCGGCATCGGCCAGACCGGAGTCGTCGGCACTCTCAAATGCGGCCCGGGACAGAGGGCGTTCGCTTTCCGCGCGGACATGGATGCTTTGTTCATCGAAGAAGCGAACGACTTCGACTACGTGTCGACGAACAAGGGCAAAATGCATGCGTGCGGTCACGACGGCCACACAGCGATGCTGTTGGGCGCGGCCGAGTTTCTGGCAAAGGAACAATCGTTCGACGGCACGCTCCATTTGATTTATCAGCCCGCCGAAGAAACGGTCTCGGGGGTGCCGGCGATGGTTAAAGACGGCCTCTATGAGAACTTCCCGGTCGAAGCGGCGTACGGCATGCACAACATGCCGGGCTGGGAGGTCGGCACCTTCGCGGTGCGGAAAGGCGCTTTGTTCGGTTCGCTCGATGTTTTCGACATGAAGGTGCGCGGGACCCGGGCTCACCCGGCGTTACAGCATTTGTCGCCGGACGTGTTGCTGGTGACCAACCAGATCATCAACGCCTAGCAGGGGATCAAAGCCCGGAGCGTCGACCCCGCGGTACCGGCGGTCGTGGGGGTGACCCAGATCCAGGCCGGCGATCCCTACAATGAACCGGAGGCGGTACACATCTCACCCGATGTGGTTTACGTGCGCGGCGACGTCATCTGCTTCGGCGCCTCCGAGCGCGACAAAATCGAGCATGAATTGCGGACCATCGCCGAGAGCTTGTGCTCGGCCCATGGGTTGACTTGCGAATTCACCTATAACCGCTACTCACCCGAGATGGTCAATAGCCCGGAGGAAACAGACATCGCCGTGTCGGTCGCCAAAGGTCTGGTCGGTGCTGACAACGTAGTCGACGACTGTGCGCCGATCCTCGCGGCCGAAGACTTCGCCTACCTGCTCGAACAATGGGGAGGATGCTACATCCTGATTGGCAACGGCAAGGACGAACAGAATCGGGGTGGCTGCATGGTTCACAACCCCGGCTACGATTTCAACGACGAAGTCACCCCGCTCGGCGTGAAATATTGGGTAAAACTAGCCGAAACCCTGATGCCGAAAGACGGCGTTGGCTGACACAGGTGGCTAATCGGTTTGCGTCAAATTTAAGAACGTGGATTCGTTCTTACCGATTGGAATCGCAGTTTCGATCTGATCGGACAAATACGCAGTGCCATGTATTCGCTCGATGCGGCGCCAAACGCCCCGATCCTACGTCCGCTTTACGCCACTTAGCGACCCTTCTCACGCGGCGCTGCGACAGGCGGTAAGCGGCCAGGAACTGCCGTTCGCCGTGGCACCAATGGTTGTTATGCTATCTACCGATCAGAAAGATGGGAGCCAAATTGTGAACTGGGAAATCGCGACCACAATTGCGAATGGCTCCTGCAGAACCAATTGAGGGAGATGGTGTCAGGTATTACAATCGGATCGGTAGGTCGCGAACCCTGATACCGCTGGCGGCAAAAATTGCGTCGCCGATCGCGGGCGCGACAGCAATCATCGGCGGTTCGCCGACACCGGTCGGAACTTCAGTACTCTCCGTGAAGTGTATGTCGAGTTCGGGTACGTCCGCCATACGCAGCGGGGTATATGCATCCAGGTTCTGATCGCGCACCTGTCCGTCTTCGATTACCGCGCCCTCGTGAAGGGCTAGGCTCAGACCCCACAGCATCGCCCCCTCGGCTTGCGCCATCGCGCCGCCGGGATCCACGACCGTGCCGCAGTCGATCGACTGCCAGATCTTCTTTACCTTGACGGCTTTTGACGGTGCATCGACGGCCACGTGTGCCACGCAAGCAGTCCATGTCGGCATCCTGCGCTCCTGGCCCTGCGAAACGGCCACGCCCAACCCTTCGCCATCGGGTAATACCTTACCCCATCCGGCCCGTTTCGCGACATCCTTGAGTACTGCTGCCAGTCGTGACGCGCCGCCAACAGCATTCGGTGTACTACCGGCATTTTTGCCCGCTGCATCCAAACGCGCGAGTCGAAATGTCACCGGATCCTCGGCAGTCATCGCCGCAAGTTCATCCATGAAGCTTTCCACACCCCACCCGACCCAACCCGGTCCGACCGAGCGCAGATAGCCCGGCATAAACGCCCGCTGCGCGAGATCGTTATTGATCGCCCGAACGCGATGATTCGGCAAGGTGTACCAGTGATCGGCGCCACTGATCGAGAAAGGGTCAAACTTACCGTTGCCGTCGATAGCGTCAACGAGTAAAAACGGCGCCATTGCGAGCGACGGCCAACCGGCCGCCGCCGCGTGCTCGATGCCGGTTAGTGCACCGTCGCCATCGAAGGACGCATCGAGCTGCGCCACCGATGGCGAGCGAACGCAATCGAAACGACTGTCCTCCCTGCGCGGAAAGACAAGCTTGACCGGACGACGGAGTTCACGCGCAGCGAGGGCCGCCGGGATCATCTGATCGCCGAGGCCTCTTCGGCCGAACCCGCCACCGAGGTAATATTGATGGATCACGATATTTGCCTCCGGCACCTCGAGTGCTGTCGCGAGTAGCGGAATAATCAGCGACTGCCACTGGTTACCGGCGTGAATGTGAAACACCCCGTCCACGAAATCGACGAGTGCATTCTGTGGCTCGAGTGTGAAATGCAGCGCCGTGCCGGTTCGGTAAATTGCGCGATGAACCTTGGCAGCGCTTTGTCGAGCCGCAGTGACATCACCATCATCGACAACGAGCACTCCGCTCGTGCGCTCGGTCGTTAGCTTTGCACCCTCGGCAAAAATATCGACCTCGCTGGCGGCTGCCGTGGGACCGCGATCCCATTCGATCGCCACGGCACCGGCTGCCCTCATTGCCGCCGGGAAATTCTCGGCGATCACGACTGCCCAACCCTGCAGGGTTTTGCTGGGATCGTTCAGCTCCAAGGTCTGCATATAGCCGGGGATGTCTTTTGCCGCCGCGCCGTCAATCAATCGTATTGCGCTCCCGTAGCGCGTCGGCGGAATGAGCGGGTGCGCGTACACCATGCCTGGCAGCTCGATATCAAGACCGTAGGTAGCCGCACCTTGCGATTTGGCGGGCACGTCTAGGGCATTGGTCGCCTTGCCGATCAGGCGCCGATGTGCTGCCGGCTTGATCGGCAGCGCGTCGAGTTCCTCCTCTGTGAACGTGCGGCTGATGTCTCCCTTGGCGACTATGTCAGCAAACAAAATCGACTGGCCGCCCGCAACAATCTTGCTGTCGACGGCCTCGCAATCGGCCGCATCGACACCGAGGAGCTTTGCGCCCGCGTCGATCAAGATAATGCGTCCCGCGGCGCCCGCCCGCGAAATCATCGCAAACGTCGTAAACACCGACCATGAGCTAGCCGTGATCATGTAGCCCCACTTCGGATCCGAATCGACGTGTTTGATCGTGACCGCGCCCCAATCGGCGCCGAGTTCATCGGCGACGATGCGTGCGAGTGCCGTGCCGACATGCTGACCCATTTCCGCCTCGGCGATATTGACCAAAACACCGCCCGCGGCATCGAGTTCGAACCAGATCGTCGGCGCGAATACTCGACTTGCGCCGCTCTCCGCAATTTCTTCCATTGCCTCTACGCGACTGAACCCCGGCAACCCAACGCCGAGACTCATGACGAGCCCCGTACCGACGCCGCGGGCAAGGAACGTGCGGCGGTTGATTGAAATCTCGCGTTGTCGCATGGCCATGACTAATTCTTCGCGCCGTTCACAGCGGCCTTGATCGCTTTGCGAATGCGTGAATACGCCATGCAACGGCAGAGATTGCCGTTCATTGCTGCGGTGATGTCGTCGTCGCTGGGATTTGAGTTATCGGCGAGAAGATTGGCGGCCTGCATGAGCTGCCCTGACTGGCAGTAGCCGCACTGCGGCACCTGCTCCGACACCCACGCCGCTTTGAGGGCCTGGCCCTCTTTGCTGTCGAGCCCCTCGATCGTTGTCATTGATTTGTTCGCCACGGCGCTCAACCGTGTCACGCAAGACCGCAGGGCTATACCATCGAGATGCACTGTACAGGCACCACACATGGCAATCCCACAGCCGAATTTAGTGCCCTTGAGTTTCAGTTCGTCGCGAATCACCCACAGCAGCGGTGTATCCGCCGGGCTATTGGCTGTTACCAATTTGCCGTTTAGTTGAAATTCGATCACCCGAGCTTTTCTCCTATCATAGGCTGAACTGGCTTTCCCCAGGGCTAACCGGCTTAACCAGACACCCATCGCATGAATTAGCGCAGAATTTCATAACGCATCAGAGCAAATTGGTTTGCCCTTGGCGTGGAACGAAGATAGGGCCAGCGGCTCTGAGAGTCCTAGCCCGCATATTGCATGAGTGTCGGTGATGCAGCTGCATATGGGTTTGATTT
>CAZFZX010000171.1:0-8787 GCA_964523765.1 uncultured Enterobacteriaceae bacterium | reverse complement strand
GGTTAATTTTTGGTTAATAACACGATGGTCGCACTGGGCGCCGGTTCAACGGCCAGCCTGCGCGGGCCCGAACCCCTTGGCGCAGGTAGCTTAGCGCGATTGCGGCGATCAGCGATGACCCTGTCGCGGGTCGTCGTGGTCGGAGTATTGTTGATGATGTCGATCTTCGCATCCCCGGCTGCGGGATCGGATACGGACCGGGACATTCCGAACGTCCTGGTCACGGATAAGCGACTTGATTCGCCTGACGAACTGCTCGGCAGCAAAATCCCGCTGCCCGCGAGCGATGTCCCCGTCAGCGCCGAGCGGATCGACGCGGACGTGATCGCGCGGACCGGCTTCAACGAACTGGGACCCCTTCTGCAGGCCATGACGTCGACCGTGGCAACCCCGACGGAAGGCGGCGCGTTTAATGACTTCGCGCTGCGCGGATTCGCCGAAACCCCTGTCTATCGCAACGGGATCAACGATTCTCTGGGACAGACGCCCACGCGCAGCCTCGCCAACGTCGCGCTTATCGAGGTTCTGAAAGGTCCCTATGGCGCGCTCTACGGTCCGGGGGAGCCCGGCGGCTCGATCAACTTCGTGACCAAAAAGCCGGCGCCCGTAGCGGCTACCGATCTCGCGATCGGGTTCGGCAGCTACGGCGAATTCGACTTACGGTTGGACTCGACCAGGTCTCTCGCACCGTCGGCTAACGTCGATTATCGATTTATCGCCGAGCGCGAACAGTCCGACTCTTTCCGCGACTTCGTCAAGCGCGAGCGCCTGTTCGTCAACCCGATGCTGGCGTGGCGGCCGGCCGCGGATCTGCGCTTCGACGCGGCGTTCGAATACATCACGGACAAGCGACTGCTCGACAGCGGCGTGGTCGCGGTCGAAGGCGAATTTCCTCTGGCCGACGATCAATTTCTCGGCGAACCCTCGAGCAGGGTCGCACAGATCGACGGCTACACATTTCAGGCTGCAACGTTGTTTCAGATGCGCCCCGATTGGCAGCTCGATCTGTCGATCAACGGTCAGAAAACCCGCCTCGAAGGAGACGGAGCCGAGCCCGACGAAACCGCGCTCGCCGCCGGCGGCATGATCCTCAAACGATCGGCCACCCGCCGGGCGGAATTATTGCACGTACTCGTCGCTCAAGCCGAAGTGAGTGGCACTAAGCCAGGGTTCGGCGTCCCCCATCATCTGCTCCTCGGTATTTCAGCGACCGGTGTCAACGAGGACGTCACTTTTCTGGCTTCGGATCCGGGAGCAAACGCGTTTGCTATCGACCTGTTCGCGCCGCTCTACGGCCAAGCGCCGCCGCTACCCGAATTGGAGCGCGAATCGCATGATCAAACGCGGCAATTGTCGGTCTACGCCCAGGATCTATTGCGGGTCGGCGAGCGCTGGCGGGTACTCCTAGGATTGCGCTACGACCACATCGAGCAGTCCGGCAGCGATCTTGTATCGCGATCACGGTTCGACAAATCCTTGGATGAATTGAGTCCGCGGTTCGGGATCGTATTCAAACCCTCACCGGCGTGGTCCTGGTTTACCAGCTATAGCGGTTCAATCGATCCCAACGAGGGCCTGCAACCGAACGGCAGCGGGCTCGATCCGACGGAGAGTGAGGCCGTCGAGGCCGGGATCAAGTGGCACTCGAGCAGCGCCTCTGTCGCGGTCAACGCTTCGGTGTTCGCGATCCGTCAGACCAACGTCACAACCGACGCCCCGGGTAATCCGGGATTCGAGATCCAGTCGGCCGAGCAGGAAAGTCTCGGTGCCGATTTCGAATTCCGCGCAGATCCGCGACCATGGTTGTCAGTGACGGCGAGGTATAGTTTCATCGAAGCTCAGATCATTAACGACCCGGTGATTAGTAACGGCACGACACCGTTGAACGTTGCCAAGCACCAGATGGGAGCGCTGGCCTTCATCCGGAGTTCGATCCTGAATCCGGACGATCTATCGATCGGCATGTCGCTGAACTACCTGAGCGATCGGCAAGGCAGCCTTGAACCAACCGAACTCGACTTGAAACTGCCCGACTATTTTCGCGGTGATGTCTTTATCAGTTGGACGCATTCTCGAGCGCTGTGGCTCGATTTTGGTATCGAGAATTTCACTGACGAAAACTATATTCGGGGTAGCCAATCCGACGGATTGCATTTAACGCCGGGTACGCCCTTAACGGTCCGTGGCCGGATCACCTGGTCGTTTTAGGAGGTATCGGGTTTTGGCCTTCATACCGGGCTTTGCGGTCAGCTGCGTCGCTATCACGCGACCATGGTAATCTAACAAAACTTTTGCTGTGGAGCGTTAACCGCGACTGTGGATTTCGATGATGGCGGTCGAGAACCAAAATGTGACACCTGCGGCGGCCATCGGCTGGTTTTTGGTTCTCATCTGTGTTGCGCCGCCGCCCGTCGCCCAAAGAGAAGTACATGCCGAAACAGACATAGGCTGTAGCCAGCACCTTACCGACAAGCCGCTGGCGGAGGCCGTAGGAACTGTTGGAGTTCTGGCTAACCTTCGCGGCGCGCCGGATTCGATCCGCGCGGTCGCCAAACGCCTGTTGGCGCAGGCCCTGAATGACGGTGCTCGCGACGGCGACGACTGCCGGGGATGCGCGCAGGTCCCGATGTCGGTGGTATACCGGGTTGCGCCAATCGCTTATATCGACGACGTCCGGCAGCGGGAAGTGTGCCTGAACCTGGAAGAACAAACGACGAAATCGCCGTTCGTCTTCGAGAAAAAGCGCTTTGGTACGGTGGACGAGCTTAATGAGTGGATTATGAATTTTTCTCGCGGCAAGGGTACGGACGGCAAAGAACTCTACCGCTTGTGCTCGTCGAACTGCAGCCCCCGCTACACGTTTCTCATCAACGGCGGCTACCAATCGGGTTTCAGCGTGGAATCGAAGGTCCTGTGTGGACGCGCGCGCGATCGATCGAACCGTCGCTACAGCCTGTCCACCGCGCTGCGGCCGCATTGCGCCCGCGAACAGCTGTAACCGCCGCTAATGTCAACGAGTTCATCGAGCGCCGGCAGTCCCGATAACGCTATCGAACGCAGCACGCATTTCGGCGTCAGCCTGCTGCCGACCGATCTGGGGGCGCCGCCGGTAGTACTCGCCCGCGCGGTCGAAGATCGCGGCCTCGACATGCTGTTCTTCGCCGACGGCAGCCATGTCCCCGTAAGACATACCAAAAATGCCTATAGCACCGCCGATATCGTGCAACCCTTCGCGCGTATGTACGATTCGATCACCGCGCTCGCGGCCTGCGCGGCGGTGACCGAACGGATCAAGCTCGGCACCGGCGTCTGTTTGCTGACCGAGCGGGATCCGATCATTACCGCCAAGTCGATCGCGTCTCTCGACCGGATCTCCGACGGCCGTGTGGTCTTCGGAATTGCCGGCGGATTCATCCGCGAGGCCATTGAAAACCACGGCTGTTCATTCAAACATCGTTGGGAAGTCGTACGTGAGCGGGCGCTTGCTATCCGCGCGTTATGGACGGACGACCCGGCGGAGTTTCATGGCGAGTACGTCGACTTCGATCCGGTCTGGTTGCATCCGAAGCCGCTGCAGCCCGGCGGTCCGCCGATGTACATTGGGTCGAATTCCGCAAGGATTCCGGCGCGCGTAGCAGATTACGCAAACGGATGGATGCCCATCTACGATCGCTACGAGGGTGATCCGCTGCACGATCTCCGTCTCGCTTGTGAAGAGAAAGGCCGGGATTTTTCCGAAATGACCGTCTACCTATTCGGCACACCGCGAGAAGAATCGGTGATCGAGGATTTTGCCGCCCGCGGGTCGCATGGTTTCGTCTTCCTCATCCCGCCGGGGACCGACGATGTCATGCGCGAACTCGACGAGGTGGCGAAGCTCGCGGAGCGCATGCGCGACCACGTGTCGAGGTGACCCGGCCTGGTGGGAATCGACCTCGAAGAACTCGATTATCAGCGAACCCCGATCGGCGAGTTGGTCCTAAGACGCCGTCGCTTTCCGCAACTCGGATCGAGAGATATCTTTGAAGTCATATTGAACGACGAATTCCTGATGTCGAGCCTGTTCACAGCGGGCGAGACGGCGCTTGCAGAACTCGGACTGCAGCACGTCGATGCAGAGAGCCTCGACATTATCGTCGGAGGGCTCGGGCTCGGATACACAGCCGCGGCGGCACTCGCCGATCCCCGCGTACGATCGATGACGGTGATCGAAGCCCTACCGAGCGTAATTGACTGGCATCGGCGCGGCCTGTTGCCCGTAAGTACTCAGGTCGTTGGGGACCGCCGATGCGTCTTGCACGCGGGCGATTTCTTCGCCCTGGCCCGCGAGGATTTCAGCGCAATCCATACCGACACCGGCGCACGGCGCTATCATGCGGTGCTGCTGGATATCGATCATTCGCCGCGGCACGTGCTGCACCCGGGAAACCGAGAATTCTACGGCGCCGCCGAACTCTCCCGTCTGCACGCGCGTTTGCATCGAGCCGGGGTATTCGCGTTGTGGTCGAACGATCCTCCTGACAGAGATTTTAGTGCGGTGCTGGACGAAATCTTTACGACCAGCGAGGCGCACGTCATCCGTTTCGATAACCCGCTCACCGGGATTGAGGGGACGAACACAATCTACGTCGCTCAACCTTGATGCCCAAGACGCGCACCCCTACCGAGTTGTCTTTAAAGCATGAAATATCCGGGTTAGGCGCTCTTCCCGTCACGATCGAAGAATTCCAATTTCAACTCCAGGGGTTTTCCGAGCCACATCGCTCCCACCGTGTGGTCCGTCAGATCGCTGACTCCGGTTCGCGTGTGCACGAGGATCGATAACGGGCCACGAACCGAGAGCAACCACGGGAGGAAAGCCGGCAGCACATCCGGCCCGAAAGCAATCTGATACATCGGTAACGGATGCGGGCCGACAGGCTCGTCGCGCCAGCGGCCGATGACGAGTTCGAAGGATGCTTGTGCGGCTTCGCGGATCGCCGCCGCGATCGCGCGCTCGGTGCTGTCGGCGTAATAGACGTGGGCGTGATAGCCCTCGATGAATGCGACGGGAAAGGTCTCTACAAGGGGTACCGGCATATGCTTCTCCAAAGAGGGACAACCGTCGTTCAGGCGGACAGATTGTCGAGGCCGGCGCCTGCGTGACTCGTTTTCAGATAGCTTCTGGAAAGTTAGAGGTAGTCTAGCGTTCATTGCTCACCAGACCGATCACGCCGACTACCCGTTTCGCATCGCAGTGCAGCAACTGCCGCGGAGCCCGCCCTGGTTTCGCCTCGCGGCGGGAGTCGGCTATCATCGCGGCTTCGGATCGCTACCGGAGATCGAGATGACCGAGTGGTATCAAAAAAAGACTTTCGGATCGCTGGCCGAAACAATGGCGCAACGTTTCGGTGAGCGCGAAGCGCTAGTCTTTCGTGAAGAGCGCTATACGTTCGCCGACGTCCTCGCGCGAATCGACGAAGTCGCCAAGGGGTTGATGCAGATTGGCGTACAGCGGGGCGACCACGTCGCACTGTGGATGATGAACCGGGCGGAATGGATCTTTACGATGTTCGCACTCGCTAAGATCGGGGCCGTTCAGGTTCCGGTAAACACCCGCTTTCGCACCCACGACCTCGCCTACTTGTTGAAGCAATCTGACGCACGCTATTTGATCGCGCACGATTCCTCCGGCCCCATCAACTATCTCGCTATGATCCGCGAGGTCGTACGGCTGCCTAAAGACGGCAGTACCATCTCCGACCCGGACTACCCAGATCTCGAACGGGTCGTCGTCTTCGGCGAACCCGGCCATTCAGGTTGCGTCGGCTGGGACGAAATGATCGCCGGCGCGGATTCGATAGATGACCCCACGCTGTCGGCGCGTGCGGCTGCCGTCGATCCGGACGACCCCGTCTTCATCATGTACACCTCCGGCACCACCGGTTTCCCGAAAGGTGTAATGCACAACCACGTGATGCTTCGGCTCGTCGAGGAGCGCGGCTTCCGCATGTCGATCACCGAAAGCGACACGATCCTGAATTACCTGCCGCTTTTTCATCTCTTCTCCTATTCCGAAGGCGCATTGATGTCGATGCTCACCGGTGCCCGCCAGATACTGACGGAAACCTTCCACCCCGATGAGTCCATGGCCTTGATCGAGAGTGAGCAGGTCACGGTAATGCACGGTTTCGAGACTCATCTCAAGGACTTGATGGAAGCGCACGAACGCCGACGGGGCGATATTTCGAGCTTGCGCACAGGCTTGTTCGCCTGCGGCATGAAAAGCTCCGCGCCGATCTGCCGGCGCGCAGCCGAAGTCTTATCACCGTTGGTAACGGTCACCGGCTACGGGATGAGCGAGATGGGTGCGGGCACGTTGGTCGGATCGCTCGGCGACAGCGTCGAGCAGCGCGCCGAGACCTCGGGTTATCTGGCGCCCGGCTACGAATGCCGCATCGTCGATGCCGAGTCCGGTAAAGAACAACCGGTCGGCGAACCGGGTGAAATCGTCTTTCGCGGTTACGGCATGATGATGTGCTACTACAACAAGCCGAAGGAGACGGCGGATTCCTATGATGAGGACGGTTGGTTCCACACCGGCGACACCGGGGTGCGCCGCGCCGACGGTTACGTGCGTTTCCTCGGGCGTTACAAGGACATGCTCAAGGTCGGCGGCGAGAACGTCGACCCGATGGAAGTCGAGGGCTTGCTGCTTCAGCTCGACGGCGTTCAACAAGTAGCGGTGGTCAGCTTTCCCGACCCGCGCCTGACCGAAGTCCCGATCGCTTTCGTCCAGCGAACGGTGGATACCGCGATCGGGGAGAACGATGTCACCGAGTACTGCCGCGGCAAAGTCGCGACTTTCAAAGTACCCCGGCACGTGATCTTCATCGAAGAATTTCCGATGACGGCATCGGGGAAGATCAGGAAAGTCGAGCTCAGGGAAGCTGCGCTCGAAAAACTAAGCCCGGTACTGGAAAAGGCTGCGGGCTGAATTTTGGGAGGGAATCAATGGGTGCGGAAGAACACAAAACAATCCTGAAAAACATGTTCGCGGAACTCGCCAAGGGCAACGGCGAGGCGCTCCTAGATGCTCTGGACGACGACATCCAGTGGACGCTCACCGGCACCACCAGTCTGTCGAAGACCTATCGGGGGAAAGAAGAAGTCAGTACGGATTTCCTTGGGCCGTTCGGCGAGGCGATGGACGGACATATTCACATCACGCCGGAGAACTTCATCGCCGAAGGCGACTACGTCGCCCTCCAGGGCAGGGGCGAATCTCGTACCAAAGCCGGCGTCGATTACAACAACACGTATTGCTGGGTCTATAAGTTCCGGGACGGTAAGATTGTCTCGATCGTCGAATATCTGGATACGGAACTGGTGAGAAAGGCATTCGGGTGACGGCGCGCGACGGCCGCCCGCCGTCCGCCCTCGGCGAGGAAATTACGTGAACCAAAGCCCGCCGGCCGCTGGCCGCGACGGGTATTACGCCGTTCGCCACTACGCGCTGGGCGTCCTGGTCGTCGTCTACACTTTCAATTTCATCGACCGGCAGATCCTGTCGATTCTGATGCAATCGATCAAAATTGATCTCGGTCTGTCGGATCAAGCGCTCGGCTTTCTCGCCGGATTCGCCTTCGCGGCCTTCTACGCGACGATGGGGATCCCCATCGCGCTTTGGGCCGATCGCGGCAACCGCCGCAACCTGATCAGCCTTGCGCTTGCGATCTGGAGCGCGATGACAGCGCTATCCGGAATGGCACAGAATTTCACGCACCTCGCCTTAGCGCGGATAGGTGTCGGGATCGGCGAGGCCGGCTGCAGCCCGCCGGCCCATTCGTTGATTTCGGACTACTACCCGCCGGAGCAGCGCGCTACGGCGCTCGGGATCTATTCGATGGGCATCCCGCTCGGGATCATGTTCGGCTTGTTTATCGGCGGCTGGATCAACGAGGCCTTCGGCTGGCGCCGCGCGTTCTTCGTTGTCGGCCTGCCAGGCATGCTGCTCGCCCTGATCGTCCGCCTCACCCTGAAGGAACCGCCGCGGGGACTATCGGAAAACCGTGCGGCCGGCGATGAAAGACCAACGTTTCTGGAAACGTTGCGGTTCCTGATGAAACGTCCGGCATTTCTGCATATCGCCTTCGGCGGTGCGCTTGCCGCATTTGTGGGTTACGGCGTAATCAGCTGGTTTCCGTCTTTCTTGATCCGCACGCACGGAATGAACACTGCAGAGATCGGGTTGTGGCTGGGAATCATCATCGGTATTCCCGGCGGCGCCGGTATCTTTCTCGGCGGTTATGTCGCCGACAAATTGGGGGCCCGCGACCCTCGCTGGTATCTTTGGGAGGTCTCCGTCGCGTCCATCGTGGCGCTGCCTTTTGGCGCGGCGACCTATCTCCTGTCCGATCCTTATTGGGCATTGGCGATCTTTTCTGTTCCGATCCTGCTGTCGAATTTCTGGCAGGCAACGACTTTTGCGCAGACGCAGAGTCTCGTACGCTTGCGCATGCGCGGCGTGGCCTCCGCGATCCTGCTGTTTGTGGTAAATATCATCGGACTCGGTGCCGGTCCATGGGCGGTCGGGTTACTGAGCGACCTGCTCGCCCCGCGTTACGGCGCCGACTCGCTGCGTTGGAGTCTATTGATCTTTGGTTCGCTGGGCCTGTGGGTCGCCTATCATTTCTATGCTGGCGGGAAACACCTGGCCGCGGACCTGGCGCGAGCGGAAGACGCGGACTGAAACACTAGCCTGAATATTGCACGAATAAGAAAGGCAAAGCCCCTTTAATCCGGTAA
>CAZFZX010000170.1:0-8838 GCA_964523765.1 uncultured Enterobacteriaceae bacterium | reverse complement strand
CCGGATTAAAGGGGCTTTGCCTTTCTTATTCGTGCAATATTCAGGCTAGTCGAACGAGCGCCGGCCGGGGTTTAGCAGGGCAAAGGGTGGGCGCGGATCAGGCGGGTTTCATGACCGCCAGTTCGACGCCTTCGGCCGGTATTTGATCCCCGGCTCGAAAACGTATTTCGCTGACGACGCCATCGAACGGCGCCGTTATCGTGTGTTCTATCTTCATTGCCTCGATCAGCATCAACGCCGTACCGGCAACGACCGCCTGCCCGATCTCTACGAAAACGTCCAACACGGTTCCGGGCATCGGTGAGGAAAGCCCGCCGCTCCCCGATTCACCGTCGTCGGCGACGTGCAGGGGATCAGAGATCTCTAAGCTGTGATGCTGCCCGTGCATGAACACATCCATGTTGGTTCCTGTTGCGATAACGGTCGCCGTGAACCGATCGGCGCCCACGCGCGCCGTGATCGCGGGGCCCGTTATCGATTCGATCATGCAGTCCGCCGCGCCCGAAGGCAGGTCGAGAACGCAATACCCAGACTGAAAATCGACACCGACCGCGTGGTCCTCTCCGGCGACCGATAGCACAATAACTTCCCGGTGTTTGACGTTGAGCCTGAAAGCATCGTTAGCGAGCCAGGGAGAATCCGGCTCGGCCGCATTGTCGCCGTTTGCAGCGCCGCGGGTTGCGAGCAAGAAAAGCGCGGCGATCGCGAACGCCGAGTCTTCCGGGCACTGCTGCGCACCAAGCAGTTCTTGCTGATGAGACTCAATGAAATGCGTGTCAACTACGCCTCCGGCGAAGTCCCTATGCTCCAGAATGCGCAACAGGAAACCGCGGTTAGTTGTCACACCCGCGACCTCGGTAGCCTTGAGCGCTGCGCGCGCTTTGCGCACCGCCGCGGGTCGATCATCGGCGTGGACGATCAGCTTCGCGACCATCGAGTCGTAAAAGGGCGAGATCGTCAACCCAGGACCGATACCGTGATCGACACGGACGTCGTCTTGTGGCAGGGAAAAATGCGTAATGGTCCCAGTAGACGGGGCAAATTCCCGGGCCGGATCCTCCGCGCACAGGCGCAATTCGAGCGCATGCCCGGAAGCGGTGATTTCACGCTGCGCGGGCAAGCTTTCGCCGGCCGCGATCCTGAGTTGCCAGGCCACAAGATCCTGCCCCGTAATCATTTCGGTCACCGGGTGCTCCACCTGCAAGCGAGTATTCATCTCGATGAAATAGATTTCACCGTTTTCATCGACCACGAACTCAACGGTCCCGGCGCCGACGTAGCCGGCGGCGCTTCCAGCGGTTACCGCCGCGGCGTAGATTTGTGCTCGCTGCGACTCTGTTAAACCACAGGCAGGGGCTTCCTCGATCACTTTTTGATAACGACGTTGGACCGAACAATCGCGTTCGAAAACGTGCACGACGTTGCCATGGCTGTCGCCGAATATCTGAACCTCTATATGGCGGGGCCGCTCGATGTATCGTTCCAGCAGCACGGAATCGTCGGCAAATGCCGACTTAGCCTCGCGCCGCGCCGATTGCAAGGCTGACGCAAATTCGTCCGGGCCGTGTACCAGCCGCATACCGCGCCCGCCACCACCTGCTGAGGCCTTGATCAGCACCGGGAAACCGATGCGTTCGGCTTCTATCGCGAGCGTTTCGTCCGTCGCTTCGCCGAAATAGCCGGGTACGATCGGGACGCCGTGTTCGGCCATCAGCGTTTTCGCGTCGCGCTTCGATCCCATGATGCGGATGACATCGGCCGACGGCCCGATAAAACGAATGTCCGCGCGCTCGCATGCGCTCGCAAAGTCTGCGTTTTCAGACAAAAACCCATACCCCGGGTGGATGGCTTCGGCGCCGGTTCGTTTCGCGCAGTCGACGATTTTGTCGATATCGAGATAACTCTCGGCAGCCGGTGGCGGCCCGATGTGAACGGCCTGGTCCGCAAATTCGACATGCGGAGCCCGGCTGTCGGCATCCGAGAACACGGCTACCGTCCGGATCCCGAGTTGCCTTGCCGTACGTTGAATTCGCAGGGCAATCTCCCCGCGGTTCGCAATCAGAATTTTTGTGAACATGGTCGGTGCTCTACATTCGAAAGACGCCGAAGGGCGTCGCTTCGATCGGCGCGTTCAAGGCGGTCGAAATGCCGAGACCCAGAACCCGGCGGGTGTCCACCGGGTCGATGATGCCATCGTCCCACAGTCGCGCGCTCGCATAATATGGGTTTCCCTGGGTTTCGTACTGGGCCCGGATTGGCTCCATGAATGCCTCGGCTTGTGCTTCCGGCCACGATTCTCCGGCGGCCTCGATATTGTCCCGTTTCACCTGTGCCAAGACCTGTGCGGCCTGTTCGCCGCCCATGACTGAGATCCGGGCATTCGGCCACATCCAGAGAAATCGAGGCCCGTAAGCACGCCCGCACATGCCGTAGTTGCCGGCCCCGAAGCTGCCGCCGATGATCACGGTGAATTTCGGCACCCTGGCCGAGGCGACCGCGGTCACTAATTTGGCTCCGTCCTTCGCGATGCCGCCTGCTTCGTACTTCGAGCCGACCATGAAACCGGTAATGTTCTGCAGGAAAACCAACGGAACCCGCCGCTGACAGCACAATTCAATGAAATGTGCCCCTTTTAGTGCCGATTCGGAGAACAATATGCCGTTATTGGCGAGGATGCCTACAGGATAGCCGAAGATTCGCGCAAATCCACAGACCAACGTCGTTCCGTAAAGCTGCTTGAACTCGTCGAATTCGCTGGCGTCGACCACCCGCGCGATGACCTCGCGGACGTCATAGGGCTTACGTGACGTTGCCGGAACCACGCCGTAGATTTCCGCTGCTGCATAGGCGGGCTCGGCCGCAGCGGCCATGTCGAGCGGATTTTCTTTGCGGTGATTGAGATTCCCGATAATCCGGCGGGCGATGCTCAAGGCATGGGCATCATCATTGGCATAATGGTCCGTAACGCCCGAAATGCGTGAATGGACATCGGCCCCTCCCAAATCCTCCGAACTCACCACTTCACCGGTTGCTGCTTTCACCAACGGCGGGCCGCCGAGGAAAATTGTTCCCTGATTCTTGACGATAACGGCCTCGTCCGACATCGCCGGGACGTAGGCGCCACCGGCCGTACACGAACCCATGACGACCGCGATCTGAGGGATCCCGATCGCCGACATCGTCGCCTGGTTGTAAAAGATCCGGCCGAAATGTTCGCGGTCGGGGAAGACGTCATCCTGTTTGGGCAGAAATCCACCGCCGGAATCGACCAGATAGATGCAGGGCAGGCGGTTCTCACGCGCTACTTCTTGAGCGCGTAGGTGTTTCTTAACGGTCAGCGGATAATAAGTCCCGCCTTTGACGGTGGCGTCGTTGGCAACGACAACGCATTCAATTCCCTTGACGCGCCCGACGCCGGCGATAATCCCGGCACTCGGCGCACCATCGTCGTACATGCCCCAAGCGGCGAATTGGCCGATTTCGAGAAACGGAGAGCCGGGATCGAGCAGCGCGTTCACCCGGTCGCGGGGCAGCAATTTACCTCGGGCCAGGTGACGTTCCCGCGACTTCTCGCTGCCGCCGCGAGCGACGATCGCCGCGTTGTCTCGCAATTCCGTGGCGAGCGCGGACATCGCAGCGAAGTTGTCCAGGTAGTCCCCGGCGTGCGTGTCGATCCCGCTCGCTATCTTAGTCATCGCAGACTTCCACTCGTTTCATGGTGTTCTCCGGGACAACCCCGACCGGTCTACGGTACCGACGTCCCTCACCGTTTCTTACCTTTACGTAAGATGCTATCGTTTTAACCGTTAGCTGTTTGTATTTCCCATTGGGCCGAAAGGGTCTCGAGGGCTTGCTGTTCTACATCATCCATTAATTTAAGAGTATCATTGATATCATTGATTTTATTCAATAATATTTCTCGATATTCACGGATCTTCGCACACAGATAGAGAATCTGGGCTGGATCGCCCGGTTGCCTGGGATCGTACATCTCTATGATTTCTTTGATTTCTTCGAGCGAAAACCCAAGCCGCTTCCCCCGTAGGGTGAGCATTAAACGAACCTTATCTCGTTCTGAGAATCGTCGTGTAACTCCTTGTCTTTCTGGATGTATTAATCCCTTATCTTCATAGAAGCGCAGGGTTCTGGCGGTCACCCCGAACTCCTGACCCAGTTCGCGTATGCCATAGGTCTGCATGCTGGTGCATTCCTTGTTATTGACGTAAACGTCAATTTAGAACGAGGCGCCCGGTGCTGTCAAGCGGTCTCGGCGACTGCGAGAGGGACGCTCGAAAACCTGCTACGGTGGTGCCTCGGAGCATCCACCATCGTTCGGCACTTCGACGATCACCAGAGGTAGAAAGCATGAAAGTGGCGATAAGCGTCGATACGATCAATGAGCGGAATATAGAGCCCATTACCGCTTTTGTTCAACACGCGGAAAGGCTCGGGGTCGCTTATGTCTGGTCGCACGAAGCGTGGGGCTCCGATGCGGTAAGCCCATTGGGCTATCTAGCCGCGAAGACCAGTTCCGTGAAACTGGGTTGCGGCATTATGCAGATCAGCGCACGGGTTCCGGCCATGATCGCGATGTCAGCATTGACGCTCGACGCTTTGTCGGGCGGCCGCTTTCTCCTTGGCCTCGGTGCGAGCGGACCGCAGGTCGTCGAAGGCCTGCACGGAAGTGCCTATGACGGCCCTTTGGGGCGGCTCAAAGAAACCGTGGAGATCGTCCGTTTGGCGTGCCGCGGGGAAAAGGTCGCTTTCGCTGGCAAATACCATCATCTGCCGCGACCCGGCGGGGAAGGCAAAGCGCTGCGCCTCGATTTCGCTCCCCGCCCGAACTTGCCTATCTATCTGGCGACGCTCGGCCCGCGTGCACTCGAATACACAGGGGCACAAGCCGACGGCTGGCTTGGGACGTCGTTCTCTCCGGAGCATGCCGAGGCGCATCTCGAGCATTTACGTTGCGGTGCCGCACGGCGCGGCCGCGATGTTGCAGAGCTCGATCTGCAGGTGGCGTGCCATGTCGCGATTGGGGAAGACGTCGAGGCGCTGGTCAAACGGCGTAAAGCCGCCGTCGCCTTCACTTTGGGCGCAATGGGCTCGGCCACGACCAACTTCTATAACGATGCCTACCGCCGTGCGGGCTATGAGGATGATGCGCTCGCGGTGCAACGGTTGTGGATCGACGGTCAGCGTCAGGCCGCCGCCGAGCGCGTCCCCTCCGCGCTGGTCTCGCGCTTCAGTGCGATCGGCACGGACTCGATGGTCCGCGAGCGCTTCGCCGCCTATCGCGCCGCCGGCGTCGACTGCCTGCACGTTCGCTTCGAGGGAACGCCCGAATCGGAGCGGTATGCGCTACTCGAACAGGTCTGCGATATGATTGCTTCGTTGGGATAGCGCTTGGCAGTCGCAGCGTCGGGGTGAAGTAGCGGAGAACCTTCATGATCAGAGTAGAGTACTTGCAATCGCATGCGCTGTTTGGCGGGGTAGCGAACACCGATCTCGAGGCGATCATCCCGCTTTTGAAAGAAGAACGATACGCGACCGGCGATGATGTCGTCCGCGAGGGTGATGAGGGCAGCTGTATGTACTTCATTCGCCGGGGGTCTGTAGAGGTTCTCAAGAATGCCGGCGATGCGAACCGTAAGCGTCGGCTTGCGGTCCTGAACGAGGGTGACACATTCGGCGAGATGGAGTTGATCGACGTGCAGAACCGTTCGGCATCGGTGCGGGCGCTGGAGGAGTTGACGGTGCTGACACTCGGTAACGAAGACATGTACGAAATATTCGAGCACAACCGCGATGCCTTCATCATCATCCTGATGAACATTGCGCGCGAAATCAGCCGCCGGCTGCGGAAAATGGATGCGCTCGTAGCGAGCAGCCTGTACGCGCAGTCGGAGGCGACGGACGCGTAGAGCCGGAAAGAAAATCGCTTCCGGGGTACCCTCGCGGGGTGTGTCCGAACCCTAGCCGAGACGCACGGCGGATCGGTATACTTAAGCGTTCGGCTACGGCCGTTTCGCGAACCCAACAATTAGAACCCATTCAAGCTGGACGAAGCTAAGAGGAAACCGATCAATGGCTGGTGTAGTAAGTTACGAGCGCGATGGCGATGTCGCCGTTATCACAGTAGACAATCCCCCGGTGAACGCCCTCTCGCTGCCGGTGCGCGCAGGGCTCGCGAATGCGTTCGCCGAGTTCGAACGGGACGAAGACGCGAGCGCGGCGGTCCTAATATGTGCCGGGCGCACCTTCATTGCCGGTGCCGACATTACCGAGTTCGACAAACCGATCGAGGAGCCCTGGCTACCGAAAGTAATCGAGCAAATGGAGGCGTGTCCGAAAGTCATCGTCGCCGCGATCCACGGCACCGCGCTTGGCGGTGGTTTCGAGACCGCGATGGCTTGCCATTACCGGTGCGCGGTACCCTCGGCTAAAGTCGGTCTCCCGGAGGTCCTGCTGGGACTGCTCGCCGGCGCAACCGGCACCCAACGCCTGCCGCGTCTCATTGGCGTAGAAGATGCGCTCGACGTCATGATTTCGGGCAAGCCCATGCCGGCTGGCGTCGCCTGCGAGCGCGGCGCGATCGATGAGATCGTCGATGGCGACCTCCGCGAGGGCGCATTGACTTATGCCAGACAATTACTTGCGGACAAGGCGCCGCCGCGAAGGATCAGCGAAATACGCATCGACCCGAGTTCGGTGCCCGAAGGTTTTTTTGATGAGTACCGGAAAGGGATCGCGCGCCAGACGCGGGGCTTTTTTGCGCCAGAGCAAATCGTCAAATGCGTAGAAGCCACCGTTTCAATGTCGTATAGCGAGTCGGTAAAACGCGAAAACGAATTGTTCATGCAATGCATGGCCTCCACGCACTCCAAGGCCCAACGTCACTTGTTCTTCGCGGATCGTGAGGTCACCAAGATCCCGGACGTGCCGAAGGACACCCCGATCCGCCCAATGGAGAAAGTCGCGATCGTCGGCGGTGGCACGATGGGCGGCGGGATCGCCATGAATTTCGTCAACGTCGGGATCCCCGTGACGCTCAAGGAAGTTGATCAGAAGGCGCTAGACCGGGGACTAGGCGTCATCCGGGGGAACTACGAGGTGGTCGTCAAGAAGGGCCGTATGAGTGCCGAACAACTCGAAAAAAGCATGGCAATGATCCACGGCACATTAGATTACGACGACATCGCGGACGCCGATATCGTGATAGAAGCGGTATTTGAAAACATGGCGCTGAAGAAAGAGATCTTCGCGACACTTGATGCTGTGTGCAAACCCGGGGCAGTTCTCGCCTCCAATACCTCGACGCTGAATATCGATGAAATCGCGGCGAGCACGAACCGGCCGGAAGACGTCATTGGTCTGCATTTTTTCGCGCCCGCCAACATTATGACGCTATTGGAGATTGTCCGTGGCGCAAAGACCGCGAACGACGTTATCGCGACGTCCATGCAAATGGCAAAGACAATCCGAAAAGTTGCCGTTCTGGTCGGATGCTGCTTTGGATTTGTGGCGAATCGTATGTTTTTTCCATATGTCCGCGAGGCGCAATTGATGATTCTCGAGGGCGTGCCGCCTGAGCGAATCGACCAGGTCGCTTTCGACTGGGGTATGGCGATGGGGCCTAACGGGGTCTCCGATCTATCCGGTCTGGATGTTCTGGAGAAGGTACGGACCGAATGGACGGAGCGGCCGGACGACCCGGTTTTTTTTCGGATGATCACGAAACTCGTTGCCCAAGGCAGAATGGGACAGAAAACGGGAGCAGGAATCTACAAGTACGAGGGCCGTAAAGCGGTACCCGATCCGGAAGTCGAGGCGTTGGCCAAACAGGAAGCCGAGGCCCTCGGCGTTGAGCAGATCGAGATATCCGATGAAGAGATCATCGAGCGGCTGTTTTATTCGATGATCAACGAAGGCGCTCTAATCCTGGAAGAAGGGATCGCGTTGCGTCCCGGTGACATCGACGTCGTGTATGCAAACGGCTACGGTATGCCGCGCTATCGGGGCGGGCCGATGTGCTATGCGGATACCGTCGGTTTGGAAAATGTCCGCGAGGCGATGCTGAAATACCGTGATCGTTATGGCGACCTGTACTGGACACCGGCGCCACTCCTGGAGCAATTGACCGAGGCCGGGAAGACCTTCGATCAGTGGAGCCGAGAGCGCTGACCGCATCTGCGGTGGTCAGGCTTGCAAAAACGGGTAACGGCACGGATCGAGAGCACAATAAGAGCGAGCTGCCCGGCTGCTCGACGGGCGGAGTTGTAAGCTCATGCCCGTAACTTTGGTCGTCGATAATGATCGGGCCTTCATGGATCAGTGCGAATCACTTGCACTACTTGAGGACGCACCAGGACAGCACCGTTACATTTTTGCCGGGACTGACGAAAAAGCAATGTGTCTATTGACCGAAATAGACGATCTGGGCGTGGCTATTGTCGCCGTCGACGACGAATCTCTGAGCGGCCTCGAGTTGTTTCGTAGCCTCGCGAAAGGGAAGGCCCGGATCCCCCGCATCGCTCTGACCGGCGCGGATAACCTGGCCATCATCCGCCGCGCCATGAACGATGGTGCGGCCGACTTTCTCACCCGCCCGGTATCGATGGCGGATCTGAGGCAAACGGTTGAACGCGTGTACGCGGAATGCGAACGCAGACGTAAAGCATGGAGAAACCAGGCCCAGCTTTCGGCGATCCGCCGCGAAGTGGACATCGCCAGCGACATTCAAAAGCGCATCCTTCCGGTCGATTTCCCTGAAATCAAAGATCTGGATGATCCCAGCTGCGCGCCGCATAACGAACATCGGTGAACCAACGGACCTTG
>CAZFZX010000169.1:0-8865 GCA_964523765.1 uncultured Enterobacteriaceae bacterium | reverse complement strand
TAGCTGCCAGATAACGCATCCGAATCCAGCCAGGGGAAATTGCATGACGGATAACAACCTCGAAAAAGTACTCGACCGATTGCGGCATCTGGAAGACCTGGAAGCGGTGCGACACAGCTGGCGCGACTACTGCATCCGGCTGGATTCAGAGGATTGGGGCGCGTTGGGGGATGTATATTGCGAAGACGGTGTACTCGAAATGGTCGGACTGGATGCACTACTGCCGGGTATCGACGGCGTGTACCGGGGGCGCAAGAGTATTATTGAGGACTTCTATATTCCCGCGATCGAGGGCGCCGCAAATCCGGAGGCAAAACTTTTTGCGACCGGCCATATCAGCACCAACATGCAGATAGACCTTGACGGCGACGAAGCAAAGACTTTGGCGTACTTCTTCGAGATCGTCGCGAACAACAGCGTGTTGATAGGGACTTATCAACACCGGATGCGAAGGGAGTCGGATCGCTGGAGGTTCGCGTTCCTACGCATCTCGGTACGCTATCGCGCGCAACTCGCCGCGGATCACGTAGGCGGCCAAAGCCTGCAGGAAATCCTCGCCAAACCGTACCAAGCATAGCGTTGAGGATGCCGCCGCCACACTGGCCGCCGCGCCCGAGATAAACGCCGGCTCGTTGTTTGCGACGTCCAGTGGCACGATGGTATGTACTGTCAGCGACCTCGTCGTAGCGGTATTGGTGTCGAGCTTCATCAAGGATTTACTAAACAAGCGTTCCAAAAGATGCATCACTTTTGTAGCAACACCAACCGCCGTCACCCCGGACTTGCGACCGCCATGGCCGCTCTGTGGCATCCTGCCATCGCGACATTTGTGCATCCATGCACATCAGATGGCGGAAGTGCGCCGGGACCGCAGGAGCGGTCCTAGTAGGGGTCCAGTCAAACAATGTCCGCCTACGGCGGGCTTTTTCTACTGGATACCGGGTCCGTCACCCCGGACTCGATCCGGGGCCGGTATGACGGTGACGATGCACGGCCGCCGGCGCAGCTCGTGGGGCGTTTTCGGGTGGTCGATTATGATGGGAATCCGCTCGATATCCGGCACTCGGTATTGCGCGCCGCACTGCTGGTGGGCCTGATTTTCGGAGCGATGGCCATCGGTCGGTGGAATATCGAGGGACGCGATCTTCTTGATCGTTCCGGTGTTCGCGCTCTATAACGGGGGGGCGAATAGGATATGACAGGGACAAGCACTACCGGATCGGCTATGCCGTCGACGAAACGGCCCTGCTAAGGTCCACGGTCGAGGCATTTTTGAGCGAACACGGTCGACCGCCATCCGACGCCGCGGAGTTGGGTGCCGGCGAAAAAGCGCTTTACCCCGACGGCGGCTATTACGTTCTCGAACCCGAGGGCCGGATCAGGATCCGCTTTACCGTCAAACGCGAACTCAAGAACCGCTCTATCGTTCTTATGCCGAAGTTCGACGAGGGCGACGTGAACTGGGCGTGCGCGGCGGACAGCGGTATCCTGCAACGCTATCTTCCGGCCTCATGCCGAGAGTAAGCGACACAGCCGTCGCACCCACATCGTTGTTCTATGGGAGGATCCGATCGTGAAACCAGAAGTCGTAAAACTCGATATCGTTGAGGACTACATCGCCGTGGTGAGTTTTGCCAACCCACCGGTGAATGCCCACTCCCGGCAACTGCTGTCTGAGGTCACCTGGACCTTCGACAAGATCAGCGACCGCGACGACATCCGCGTCGCCGTTCTCACCGGCGAAGGGAAATGTTTTTGTGCGGGCGCCGACATTAAAGAGCGGGTCGGTGCAGCGCGCGAAGACGGCGATCACTGGCAGCTCAGCCGGCTTGCGCGCGAGGCCTACCACAGCATCATGGAATGCCAGAAACCGGTGATCGCCGCCATCAACGGCGCGGCGCTTGGCGGCGGCCTGGCGCTGGCAGCGTCTTGCGACATCTTACTCGCGAGTGAAAACGGCTGCCTCGGCCTGCCGGAGATCAATGTCGGCTTGCTCGGCGGCGGCCGCCATGCTCGGCGTCTGTTCAGCCATTCGCGGCAGCGGCGCATGATGTTGACGGGCATGCGCCTGTTCGGCCCCGAACTCTATCGCTTAGGGGTGGTCGAGGAGTGCACGGCGCCCGAGGCCTTGATGGAAACCGCGCTCGGGATCGCCCGCGAAATCGCTGCCAAGAGTCCGATTGCGACCAAGCTTGCCAAACACGCTCTGAATCAAATCGAGGAAATGAGTCTGCGCGACGGCTACCGTTTCGAGCAGACGATGACGGGTGAATTGAGCAAGACCGAAGACTCCAAGGAAGCAATGCGCGCGTTTTTGGAGAAGCGTGACCCGGTGTTCACGGGCCGCTGAGACCGGAAATTCAAAACGGAACCCTGATAGGATCTGGAACTGAACTACCGCTCCTTTCCTTTCTTTCGCCCACCAACGAACTTACAGAAATTCGCCGCCGAAAATGAGTGATATCGCCGATTTCGACAAACTGCTCCATGATGTCGAGGCGTTGCTGCGACGCGATCAGCGGGTTGCCTATCGTATTCTGAAACGGCGCTTTTGCTTGGACGAAGAGGATTTGGAGGACATCAAGGCGGACCTCATCGACGCCAAGCGCAGCGCAGTCGATGAATCAGGGAAGGTCCTCGTCTATCACGACGGGCGATCGGCGGGAAACAAAGCCGAACGCCGGCAGCTGACGGTGATGTTCTGCGATATCGTCGGTTCGACCGAGTTATCGGATCGGCTCGACCCGGAAGATCTGCGCGAACTGCTGCGGCGCTACCAACAGCGCTGCGGCCGGATCATCGATGATGCACACGGGCATATCGCCCAATACCTGGGCGACGGCTTATTGGTGTACTTCGGCTATCCCATCGCATACGAAGATGCGGCGGTACGCGCGGTATCGTGCGGGCTCGAAATCATCAACGCCGTAGCGGGGATCACGACCGTGGACGGCCAACCATTGCAGGTGCGCCTCGGCGTGCACACCGGCACGGTCGTGATTGGCGATGTCGGCGGGGGCGAGAATCGCGAACAACTCGCGCTCGGCGATACACCAAACGTTGCCGCTCGAATACAAGGCGAAGCGCGACCAAACGAATTGATGATCAGCGAAGCTACGCTGCGTCTGCTTCAGGATTCGTTCGACTATAAGAACCGGGGAGAAACATCGCTGCGCGGCGTCGCCGTGCCGGTTACGCTCTACACTGTCCAGCGCGCGCGGGACGTGAGAAGCCGTAACGAGGCGCTGCGCCGAAGCGGCCTCACGCCGCTCGCGAGCCGCCAGCCCGAAATTAAGATGCTGAAAGATGCCTGGGAAACGGCAAAGCGGGGCAACCATTCGAAGATTTTCATTCATGCCGAAGCCGGGATCGGAAAATCGCGACTCGTGCAGGAGATCCGCGAAACCGTTCGCGAAGACGGCGGCACTCCGATGACGGTCGTGTGCTCACCCCTGCACTCGGACACCGCGCTTTACCCGTTTATCGAATTGATCCACCGCGTCATCCGGGTGCGACAGGACGATCCCGCCGACTTCAAGCTCACACGTCTACAAAAAGTGCTGCGCGGACTGCGTTTCCCCGGTAAAGATACTGAAGATTTGTTGGCCGCGCTGCTGTCGCTGAAAAACAATAACTTCGGCGACGCGTTCGAAAAGCTCGATCCGGAGCAAAGGCAGCAACGCACCTTCGGCGCGATCATCGATTGGATGCTCGAAGTAGCGGCTCGCACACCCGTTCTACTCGTGCTCGAGGATTTGCAGGCGGCCGATCCGTCGACGCTCGATCTCGTCGAACAGGGTCTCGACCGATTCGACGACAGCGCGATTCTAATGCTGCTGGTAGCACGTGACGAATTTCAGACGACCTGGGGCGAACGCCGGGACATTATCGATATGCGGTTGCGGCGACTAGACGCTACAGCGATCAAGTCGATCATCGGCGGCATCTGCGGCGGATGCGCGTTGCCGGAGGAATTGCTTACCCAAATCGAGTCAAAGTGCGACGGCGTACCGCTTTACGCCGAAGAATTCACGAAAATGGTCCTCGAGTCTGACTTGCTCGCCAAACGCGAAGGCAAATATGAGCTCGTGCGCCCACTGTCGAACCTCGCGATTCCTTCGTCGCTGCAAGATTCGCTCTTGGCCCGCCTCGACCGATTGCGCGACGGCAAAAGCGTCGCCCAATGGGGCGCAGCGATCGGCCGTGAGTTTTCGTACGAACTCATCAAGGCATTACTGCCCGATGAAATCGCCGACAACGGCTTGAAAGAGCTGCTGGACCTTGAGGTCATCTACAAACGAAAACGCACGCTGCAAACGACCTTCATCTTTAAGCATGCACTCATTCAAGATGCGGCCTACACATCGCTGCTGCGATCCGAGCGGCGCGAATACCATGCGACAATCGCCCGGGTGCTACTCGAAGACTCCGGCGCAAGCGTCGCCCAGAGTCCGGAGATCGCGGCGCACCATTTAGAACTCGCTGAACGTTACGAAGAAGCTATCGGGTATTGGCTGGCAGCGGGCAAACGCGCGGGTGAACGGGCGACGAATAAGGAAGGTCTCGCTCACTTCAATAAAGGTCTGCGCCTCCTGGATCGTTTGCCCGCGGGGAGAGCCCGCGACTCCCTTGAACTGCGCTTGCAAATGGCGCGCGGGCCGTTACTCATTCCGATCGAGGGCAACGGATCGGTCGCGGTGCGCGAAACGTTTTCCCGGGCTCTCGAATTGACGAACGTGCTGAGCGCTACGAAGGAGCGTTTTCCGATCCTGTTTGGATTGCGCTCGTACTTTCTTTCCAGCGGCCAACTCCAAAAGGCCCACGACCTCAGTCGGGAATTGAGCCGACTGGCAGATCAAACCGGCGATCCGGGCCACCGACTAGAAGCATACACCGCGCTCGCGAACACCCTCTTTTTCCGCGGCGATTTCATCGAGACCGAAAATCAGGCGCGGGCCGCGATGGAGATATACGATCCGCATCGTTTTCGTCACCACGCCCATATCTACGGAACCGATCCCGGCGTATTGTGTCTATCGCGCCTCTCCAACGCTTCCTGGCAACGTGGTCGGCCCGACCGCGGCCGGATCCAACTCGCCGAAATGCTCACCCTCGCCGAAGACGTAGGTCACCAATTTACGCTCACCTCCGCACTGAATCTCGCCGCGCTATTGCGATTGTGGCGGCGGGAACCGGAGCTCGCGAGGGAGTGCGCGGCGCGTTCGTTTACCATCAGTGAGGAGCACGGCTATCGATTCACTTATGCCTGGAGTCGCATGTTGCACGGCCAGGCACTGTTCGACCTCGGTCAAGAAGACGAGGGCATGCGGGAATTGGAAACCGGCTTCGAACACACCAGAACTCTGAGCGCAAAACTCATGGAACCCTGGTTCGGCGCCATTCTGGCAACCGCGAAAATCGCGAAGGGGCACATGAGCGAAGCCAATGCGCTGTTGAGCGACGCGCTCGATTCCGTCGCCGAATCCGGCACGACCTACGCATTGCCGACGCTGCATTGCCTCAAAGGAGAGATGCTGCTCGAGACTGCCGATATCGGGCGCGGCGAAGACGATGCGTACGATTCGTTCTTGACGGCGGCAAATATCGCACGGAGCCATGGATCCCGGGCGACCGAATTGCGGGCCACGGTCGGCATCGTCAAGAGCCGCCGCGGCCAGCCCGAAGAGATCGAAGCGCGGCGGCTATTGCGGGACGTCCTGGTTTACTTCACGCCGGGTGAGGACTCGAAAGACCTCGGCGAAGCGCTGGATTTGGTCGAGGAGTATCCGGCGGCTGAGATCACCCGCTGAGTTCAGCATCGCTTAACGCGTCGCGGCCACGTAGCGCTTTCGCGGTGCGGGAATCCTTCCGTTGCCGGGCGTCCATCTCGCGATGCTTACGGCGAAACACTATGTCGCATTCATCGGTTAGTTCTGAAGCCTTCAATACCCCGTGCAATCGAGATTAACCACGGAGAACACTAAGAACACGGAGATAAGGATATGAAATTACCGTACAAGAATATTTCCTCTGTGTTCTTTGTGTCCTTCGTGGTTCTATTTTGTACAGCGCAGCAATGTCCGCGGTTCGATTGAGGCGCTAAGATCCAACCTACGATGTCACATTAGAGATCTGGAAAATTGTCCGGCTGCTGCTGCCGGTCGAGAAAATCGGAGCTCGATCAACGGATTCTATTAATCGCGATTTCCGCCTGGTCCAAGGAGCGCTCGACCCGTCCGCGTAGATTCACGAGATCGACACCGCTCGTACTCTTTTTCCCGGCCATGTAGCGTGCATAAACGCCATGGACAATCATTGCGGTTTTCCACCAATTGAAGCCGATATAAAAATCCAATTGAGATAAGTCGCGACCGGTCCGGGCTGCGTAGCGCTCAGCAAGGATCTCCCTTCTTGGCATGCCGGGTACGTTGCTCGCCGTGTCGGGTTTCACGGGATCCGGATCGTCGACGAGCGTCCACTGGTTGAGGGCATAGGCGAGATCCGCCAGCGGATCGCCCAAGGTCGATATTTCCCAATCCAATACCGCGGCGATTTCGCATTGGTCGTTGACCAGGCAGTTGTGGAGTCCGTAGTCCCCGTGAACGACTCGGGCCGAGCCTTGATGCGGTACATTGGCCTGCAGGAATTGTTGCAGCTCATGCGCGCGCTGATCGTCGTAATCGGCGTCCTCGCAGGAGGATGTCCACGACCGATACCAGGTTTTCAATTGGCGCCCCACGTAGTTCTCTTTTTTCCCCAAGTCGCTCAACCCAATTTCATCTGGGTCCAACGCATGCAACTCGGCCAAGACATCGAAAAAAGATCCCGCCAAGATTTCGCGCTGCCGCATCGGGACCCATTCCTCCGTATCGGAGGCCGTATGTAAAGCCCTACCACTTACATACCCCATGACATAGAAATTCGCACCCGTCACATCGGGGTTCTCGCAGAACCCAAGCGCTTTGGCAACGGGCACGGGGGTGGGCCCCAAAGCGGAAATAATCGCCCATTCGCGACCCATATCATGTGCTTTCGGTAACAGTTCGCCTTGCGGCGGCCGGCGGACGACTGCGAACTCGCCGCGTTGATCCTCAATTAAATAAGTGAGGTTGGAATGCCCGCCCTCGAGCCGTGTCCAATCGAATGGCGGCGACAAAAGCGGGACGTTCTCATCGATCCAAGTCTCGACGGCTTCGACGTTATAGCCTTCGGGTGCAACCTGATTTTCACCGTCAGCACTCATGATCACTTCTCCATTTTGCCGATTGCGACCCGGAAATTGTCGGTGACAGTCTAACGCAAGCGGAGACTTAGACCCGAGCGTGTTGAACTCCCCGAACTTGAGCCCGGGCAAAGCCGGACCAGCCTGCGCCCTCAGCACCTCATGAAATTTCCGGGCTAGCGAGCGGTATTGCCGACCGCGGGAACGGACCGATGTCTTGGAATGCGTATTTTGAACGGAGTGCCCGTTACTGTAGATCTTATGCCGGTTCGCAAATAAAGACGGGAATATTGCGCGAGGTGCGGCGCTGATACAGATCGAAATCGGCGTAGTGTCCACAACAAAGCGGCCAGACTTCGGCCTTCTCCGCGTCAGTCGCCCGCCGGGCGACGAGCTTCATCTTCCTGCCGTGCACGCTGACCTCGATTTCAGGATGCGCAACGAGATTGTAGTACCACGTCGGATGTTTCGGCGCCCCGGCCATCGACGCGACCAGGATCACGCCGTAGTTGTATGGCACATACATTAGCGGTATCTCTTTTTCCTTGCCGGACTTCGCACCGGTCATTCGCACGAGACACACGTCACCGTCGCCAAAACGGTTCATCAAACGGCCGCCGGACCAACTGTAAGCCAGCACATTCAAGCCCGTAAAAAAGCGCATAAACGGTTTTACGAATTTGAGCTGCGTTTCGGAAATTGGTTTCGGGTTGTTCATCGTTGGGTCCTCGGGTAGTGGTCGGATGCGTCTTCTACCGAATCGACGCGTCACATTGCGCAATGAGAGGTCTGCTTCGCGCATCTATACCGGCGCGACGTCGTTTGCCCCCGCTTCGAGATGATCGACGCTGGCGAATTCGACAACTCGCCAGGGCGGCATCTGCTCGACGACGGTTACGGAGGTATTGGCGACGACGGTTTCGGGTTCCGGCGAGTGATCCGAAGCATCGAGTTTGCGCTCGAGGAACGATCTCAATACCAAACCGTGGGTTACGACCGCCAGGTCTCCAGCTATGGCGCGTGCGTGGGAGACGATCTCATCCCAGGCGATATCCATCCGAGCGTCAAATGCGTCCCAGCTTTCGCCCCCGGGCGGTAAGTAATCCGGGGCGAAAATATCTACGTCCCCAAGCGATTCGTAAGACCTTCCCCGGATCTCACCGAAATGCCGCTCTCGCAAGTAGGGGCTTTGCGAAAGGCCGGCGCCAACCCGGCTGGCTACCGTTTGCGCGGTGGTTTTCGCACGCTCGTAGTCGCTGGTGAGGACCAGCTCGATAGACCGGGCGGTAAGACTGAGAGCGAGTTGCTCGACTTGCAACCTGCCACATTCTCCCAGCGGGGTATCCGGAAACTGAACGACCCGCGCGGCGTTGAGGTCGGTTTCACCGTGTCGTATGAGCAGCAGGGCCATGGGCTCGTAGTTTATGCCACTTGGATACCTATCGGATGAGAAGTAGACCCCAAAAATTGAACAGATCGGTAAGCGGGCAGCATGGCAATACAAGCTGCCGGCCGGACGCCGGTCCGAAGACACTTAGCTCCGTCCAAATATGCATTCCAAAAGATGCTTCACTTTCGTGCTTATCCCCGCGCCCGTCACCCCGGGCTTGACCCTGACTCTTCTACACAAATAATTGAACTAT